>NZ_JAOARZ010000035.1:0-199671 GCF_025210255.1 Donghicola sp.
AACTGCGATCATTGTTGCGAAACAGAACGGCAAACCTCGTCTTGCGTTCGATAAGCGAGGCAACGTTCATATTGCCTTGGGCGCGCTCAAAAATCATCAAATCGCCTTCCCAGTCGCCAAAGGTCTCGCGGGTGTTCACGTGCTCTGGACGCTGATGGTTGGACCGATCTGGCGGAAATACCTGACCTCTTGGGCGTCTGGCATACCGGCTCCGTCGCTTCTTGCGGCGACTTGGAAGGTATCTGGCAAGTTCTTCAGATTGTCCCTCGGCGCTGTAAACATGGGCGTAGATCGTATCACGGCTGACACGAATGGTATGTCCTTCGAATGCAAGCCGACCGGCAATCTGTTCGGGGGACCAGCCTTCTTTTAACTGGGTGATAACGGCCTGTCGAAGCTTGGGAAGACGAATAAGCTTCCGCCGCCGCGCACGCCGAGCTTCAGCTTGCCGTTGTGCGATTACACCGTAGTAACCACTGAGATTCGACAGCTCGCCATCGGTGTAAAAGTTCCGCTTTATGTCGCGATAGACTGTTGAGCGGTGTCTCCCAAGCTCGGTGGCAATTTTGCTGATCGAAAATTTTGCGTTGAGCATGTCCTCAATGATGCGCCTCTCTCGCAAATCCAACTCAGTATGCGCCATGTCTGTTCTCCTTGCTCTTTCAGCAAGATAGAGGAGGTGTCGCAACCATTCTAGAATGTGCCCGTACCGCGACGGTAAATCCTGTAATCATAGTTATGTTAATTTCGGCTGTGTGTTCAGATGTACCTTGGCGTTTCATACCCAGATGCTAATGGCGCGCACAAAGTGTGAAGAGCGGCTTTCGTAAATCCAAAAGTCTTCATCACGTGAAACAAGCGTGCTGGTTGTGCAGCTCGAGCAGACCTTCGAACACGAACAACTAGACCACCAACTGGCAAAGCTACAATCAGGCGCTGAGGCAGCCCGGTTGACCGATAATTTCGATCCAGTGGGAAGCCATTCGGTCGGGGCGTCGCAGCCGTAAGCGGGCCTATAGCGCTAAGGCGTTTCAGGCCTCCCTCTCTCAACGATATTTCTCCGTTTGCTGTAACCCCAAGAGACCGGATCGTAGTGAGCCTGCTCGAACTGTCTGGATACGCTCCGTCAAGCCGCCAAAAACCGTTAACGTGCTTCTCATGTATCGCAGTTCGAAGGGTCGGCTGCATCGGCTCGTGGACAGCACCGGCATCAAGGTGGAGGGCGAGTGGCGTACGCGCAACCATGACATTCCAAAACGGCGTGCGCGATGTTTCAGCGTTCAGATTTTCCTCGGACCGACATGCTGTCGTGCCCTCGCGCCACCCGGAGACGGGAGGCCAAGTTATGGAAGCTAGGCACAGCCGGAGCCCGCTCGCGACGTGTTCTTAGAGCATCGAAAGACTTGGGCCGGGCGCTCTGGCTGAACTGGCGCGGGTGTGAGTGGCAGAGATCAGATCCGCGTAGCGGGCCTCAACCGCTTTACGGCACTCGGCATCTCGATGACCGTGGCCGCGAGGTAAGTGTGTTAGATGAAAGGGGAAGTGCTATCGCTGGGTAATTTACACAACAGCGCCTATCCCTGTCACCAACCGACGTGTCTTTATTATCTCGCCATCCGCTTAGAATTTCTTGTCGTAATTGGAAAAAATTCCGTATCTTAATTTTTACTAACGCGGTCTAAGGCATAGATTGACAAGATAGGCGCAAGGAATAAAAAGGGAAGAGCGGTTGCCTTCAGGTCGTGTATTCCGAAAGCGACTGATTTTTCTATCTCCGTGATATTTGCGATGGCGCCATAGGCGAGGCTTCCTATGGAAAGTAGCGCCGAAAAGCTTGTCTCCAAAATAACGGTAAAGCACGCGCCAACCGACACAGCGCCCGTCAAGATAAAGGGATAGAGAAGTTGTTCTCCAGTTTTTCCCATCCAGATGAGCGCTATCAAAGCACCTGCGCCAACCAAAGCCATGTAAAAGATGCTCGTCGTTGTCTCTGCTTCACCAATTCCATTTGAGATACCAAAAAAATACAGGAGAAACGCCAAAGCGTAAGCAATCGTCGCTGTTACACTTAAGGATGAACGTATCATTCTGCAAATTCTCATTCTGTTTGCGTGAGTTTCAGGATCGTTCTGGTAGTCTTATACATATGTAAATGCAAAGGCGAGCCGGATGGATGAAAAATTTTGTTTCCTTTGATAGACTGATGTACACTTTAGGTTGCATTAGCGTCAAAATTGCAAAACCTTTGCGCCGCTTGAGCGATGCTGTGCTGACGGTATTGCGGCGTTGGGAGGTTTCTTGCTCGTTATAAGCCCTAGTTTAAGATCGATAATACAATGGTTTAATTGAGTGTGGGGTGGAGTGCGGAGGCATATGGAATTGGTGAGCGTACTCGCTCGGCGACATAATGCCGATTTGATACAAGTACACAGAGTAAGTCGCGACTTTTGATCCCAGACGCGCAATGCAGCGCGCGCCGCATCGGATGGTCGGGCCTACTACCTCGATCAGAATTGCCCTGCGAGCAAAGTGATTCCTCATTGTCCATTTCTGAAATTGACATGTCTGCACATTTTGCGGCAGCTTGATGATGGCTGAGCCATATCCGCGACGGAGCCTGCATATGTCACTTCGCCCACCTCTTCTGCAGACATTCTTGAACCAAGCCGAAAATGCGTTTGGGCGTTGCGCGACGAGTGATGCCTCTCGGAGAAGCATATCGAGCGCCTTTAAAGCTCTAAATGCGGAGAAGCAGTCTTCAAAGCGCGATGGAGCAAGGCTCCCTGTGTGCGATGTTTGGCTGTCGCAGGCTTTGGATTTGCAGGCTCTTCCAGATAAGCTCAGGAGCTTGGCAGAGGCCTTTCTAGCAATTGAGCCTCAAGTTCACTGGCGTACAAGGACGGGAGACCGAGCAAATGCCAGCGCAACTTTTGAGGCGGGTCATGCGAACGCGATGATCGTGGGGCCCGGCGGCATTGAGCCCCGCACAGATGTCTGGCTTGGTGCCTCTCTTCTTGCTCCAAACGTTCGTTATCCTGATCATACGCACCCGCCAGAAGAGACCTATCTTGTCCTTAGCGCAGGGGAATTCAGCCAGAATGATGGCGATTGGTTCGCGCCCGGCATAGGTGGATCATTTTACAACCCGCCGGGCATCCTGCATGCCATGAGATCAGGTCCCGCGCCGTTATTTGCGTTCTGGCTTTTGCGTGCACAGGAGGCATAGCCATGCGGTCGACCAAAACCATTCACATCATTTCGGCTCACGCCGAAGGAGAGGTCGGTGATGTGATTGTCGGGGGTGTTCTGCCCCTGCCCGGAGATAGTATTTGGGAGCAAAGCCGTTGGATCGCCCAAGACCAAACGCTTCGGAATTTTATGCTTAACGAGCCGAGAGGCGGCGTGTTTCGCCACGTGAACCTGTTGGTGCCGCCCAAAAATCCAGAAGCGCAGGCCGCTTGGATCATCATGGAGCCCGAGGACACACCGCCCATGTCTGGCTCTAACTCGATTTGCGTCGCGACAGTGTTGCTGGATGGCGGGCTCGTTCCAATGCACGAGCCAGAGACGCATTTGGTGCTCGAAGCGCCGGGCGGATTGGTTCGTGTGCGTGCAGAGTGCCGCGATGGAAAAGCAGAGCGAATTTTTGTGCGGAACGTGCCGTCCTTTGCGTCTCAGCTGGATGCAACGGTTGAGATTGACGGTATGGGGACGCTCACCGTTGACACGGCTTATGGGGGTGACAGCTTTGTCATCGTCGATGCTGCCGCCTTGGGCTTTGATCTGGTCGCGGACGAGGCGCACCAGCTCGCCAAGCTGGGTGTGCAGATCACCAATGCGGCGAACGAGCAGTTGGGATTTCACCATCCCGAAAACCCGGATTGGTCTCATATTTCGTTCTGTCTTTTTGCGGGACCTCTTGGGTACGGGGCCGATGGGCTGGAAACGAGCGCCGCAGTCGCCATTCAGCCGGGCAAGGTAGACCGCTCACCGACCGGGACGGCGTTGTCCGCGCGCATGGCTGTTTTGCGGGAACGTGGTTTGATGAATAATGGAGATCGGTTGACCGCGCGTTCGGTTATTGGGTCTCGTTTCTCAGGGCAAATTGTGGCCGAGACACAGGTGTGTGGACTGCCGGCCATTGTGCCCGAAATATCTGGCCGAGGTTGGATCACGGGCATTCATCAACACATGCTGGACCCGAGCGATCCTTGGCCGCAGGGCTACCGGCTTTCTGACACATGGGGAGCACGCTGATGCGTATCGGAGTACTTGGGCTGGGGACAATCACGTCGGCTCTGGTCGAGGGTATCGGCAACGATGGCCACACAATCATAGTTTCAGAGCGTAACGCGATCAACTCTGCGCGTTTGTCAGAGAAGTTCCGTAGCGTGTCGGTGGCCAAGAACCAATCTGTTGTCGATACGAGCGATGTCATCTTTTTGGGGCTGACAGATGGGGTCTACAAAGACGTCCTCTCCGGTCTGACATTTCGCGAAGGGCAAAAAATTGTTTCTCTGATGGCAGGGCCGCAAATCGCGGAGGTGGCGCCGCTTGTCGCGCCAGCGCAATTGGTGGCACGGATGATCCCTTTCCCCTCGATCTCGACGGGTGGTTCGCAGATTTTAGTGTTTGGGCAGACTGAACTGATCGAAGAAGTTTTTGGTGCAAGAAATACGATTTTCCCAATCGATAGCGAGGATGCGTTGGCCGACTGGCTATGTGCGCAAGCGGTTTTGTCTCCGGCGGTTTTGATGGTGCAACAGGCCGCTGAGTGGCTGGCCGCCCAAGGCGCGGACGCAGAGAATAGCGAGCGCTTTGTTCGAGAGTTGGTCGGCTCCAGCCTATTAGCGGGGCCCTGCGCGCCTCTGCTCAGGGCGCTCGACACCCCGGGTGGCTACAACCAGCGTCTGCGGGCCATGATGGTTGATGGTGGAATGACCGTACACCTAAAAGAAGGCCTGAAGGCGCTTCAGGAGTGATGGAGGACTGGAAAGCCTCAAGTGTGTGTGACCGAACAAAGATCTGCGCGAACTGTTGGGCATGGTCTACTCGCAGCAATATTTCTCGACCAGAGGGCGCAATGGCACCCGCGCGCCAAGCATTGTTGCCATCAAATAGGTCCCACCAATCTTCCTATGCAAGAAAAGGGTGTCAGCTGGTGGGACATGGGTCAGTTCCCGTTCCGAGCCGATTTCCAAGCCGCGGTCACGTAGGCGGTCCATTAAGTCCGATGCAGCGAAATCATAGGGTGCGTCTTGCCGGATCGGAGTCATGGCCATGTCGAACATTTCCAGAAGGATGGCTTGGTATTTTTCTGGAGTGGTCTCGGCAAAGTATCCGATCCGCAACATAGCGGCACGCATCTCATCATGCCTCCCGCCAAGAGCGGCCTGAGCGAGCGTTCTGAATTTTTGTTGTAATTCCAGTGAGAATGATTTCACCGCGCCAAAGTCCAGCAACACGATCTGGCCCGTCTCTGGCACATATCGGAAATTGGCAAAGTTTGGATCGGTCTGCATTGTGCCAAATGTGAACAACTCTTGTAGAACGAGCTCAATGAGAGATGCGGCGATCATATCTCTGGTTTCTTGGGGCTCGTTTTGTACCGTTTCCAGGGGGGCGCTCTGGACGTAGCTCATGGCAAGAACCTGCGGGGTGCAAAGGTCTAGCTCCAATTCAGGCGTAACAAACCGATCAGAGTTGCTGAGTAGACGCTGGAACATGGCGAGGTTTGTCGCTTCGGCCCTGTAGTCCGCTTCGGCGTGGAGTTGCGCTTTGGCTTCGGTCAGAACCTCGTCTAATGACAATTCCTTTGGTACAACGCCGGAAACCCGCAACAGAGATGCGAGGTTGTCGACGTCGCTGTCAATGCTCTGCCGGACGCCCGGATACTGCACCTTGATCGCCAGCTCACGACCATCATGGGTCCGTGCTCGGTGAACCTGCCCTATCGACGCCGCTGCAAAGGGCCGCACATCGAAATGAGCAAAGCGTTTGTACCACCCCTGCCCCCAGTTTCGATCCAAAACGTTGCGCAATTGTTTGGGCGGCATCGCGACGGCCCCATCGCGCATCCCAGCCAGAAGCGCATTCAGTTCGGGCGGTAAAACGACGCCGGTGTCCATCGACAGCATCTGTCCTAGCTTCAGCGCCGCGCCGCGCATTTGCGACAGGCCGGTTGAAAGCCGGGTCATATTGCGGGGTGTGAACACCAAACTCTCGAGTTTCGGTTTCTGTCCCGCCGCCAGTGACTTAACCCCGCCCGCCGCGACGCCCGAAGCGATCCCGCCTGCCATGCTGCCCATGCGGAGCAAGCGTGAAAGCCGTCCGCTCGGGACAGGTGCTGTATGGTATTCAGAGCGTCTGGCCAAGGTGCCCTCTCGAGGTTGGGTCACCAAAGTAAATGGGTCAGGCGCGGGCAAAGTCGAGGATCAACTCGCACGCGGATCGTCTAGGTGACCGGTGCTTCGATCCGGTATTCCAGATAGCTTTCACCATCCCCATCGCAGGTCAGGTTGCCCCCGAGAACGCGCATCAGGTCAGAAATGTAGTTCAAACCGTGCCCCTCTGCCCGGCGGGTGCCATCCAGATAGGACGCGATTAGGGCCGGATCGGATTTTTGCCCATTGTCGCGAATGTAAATGATGGCAAAATCAGGTGTTTCTTCGCTCCAGATATCGATCTGTAAGGGGTCCGCGATGGCGTGTTTAAGCGCGTTGCCGACCACGTTCATAAAGACATCCTGCAGCGCATCACGGCTGCTGACGAAAGGCTGCGAGGGCCGCACATTGATCTTTGCGTTCCGCTTCTTCAGTTGTACGGCGTAAATTTTTTCCAATTGGGCGGCCATCTCGTCCAGACGCACCTCCTGACCGTCCGCCTCCAGGTCCACTTCTTTCTCCGAAGACACGGAGGCGAGGCGCTCTGCGATTATCTCAAGAGCTTCGTTGCTGGCATGCTGGATTTTTTCAACCAGATTGCGCGACATGTCGGACATGACTGCCTCGTTCGCGATCAGTTCAGAGCCGATCTGAATGCCGACGAGTGGCGAGCGTAAGTCGTGGGCCAGCATCGTCGCCATCGACCGCAGACGCGTTTGATAGAGCTTTGCCGCAGCACGCTGGCGTTGGGCCTCCTTGGCGCGGCGTAGGATCAGCTCTAGATTTTCGGCATTGAGTTCGGACTTGAAGAACAGCTGGTCAACGTTGGACTGCGTGACCTCGATCGCCATAGTGCCATCAAGGCTGCCGGTCAGAACGACGACGCCCGCGCGGGCGGCAGGATGTCCGCAATCTCGAAGCATGCGTGCGGCGTCACAGCCCGTGCCATCCCCAAGGTAAAAATCGAACAGGAATATCGACCGCTCTGGCACGGTGCTCAGGTCAAAGGCTGCGAACTCGCCGACACTGCGGAAGACTTTGGGTTCTGGAAGCCCCAGTTGCGACAGCGCCTTTTTCACGCGCCACAGATCCAAATCCTCATTTTCCAGGACGTAGTAATTCATCAGTCGTTCCCGAGCGCCCTATCAGCTTGGATCATTGTCCGTTTAGAGTTCCGGTACCGAGCAGATCGTTATCCATTTCCCGATAAGCTCGATACCCTGCATAAAATCCTCACCAGCGTTCTCCTTGCTGATGTACCCTGCAATGCCCAACTCTGACGCGCGCTTGATGTCGGTCTCGTCGGAAGATGATGTCAGGACAAATACTGGAATTCTGCGCATGAGCGGATCCGACCGCAATTCCGCGAGTAACTCGAACCCATTCATTATAGGCATATTCAAGTCCGTGAGAACAATGAATTTGTCGTGCAGTGAATCGCTGACGTTCTCTTTCAGGAAGCTGATCAGTTCTCTGCCGTTCTCGAAGAACCGGATGGGGTTTGTGACCTGCTTCTTTTTGAACGCACTTTCCAAAAGGAACCGGTCGAGGTCTTCGTCCTCTGCGATCAGGACCTCTATTTCACGATGTGGCATGTTCTTCCTTTTTAAAGCTCATGGCAAAACACGCGCCGCCCAAGGTACGAGGAAGGCACGAGGAAATCCGGCCTTCCATCCGCTCGACCAACCGGCGCACGATGGACAATCCAAGCCCGCTAGAGCCGGATTTGTGTTTAGCCTCGAATGTTTCAAACGGCTTAAAAACCCGTTCGTGTAGTTCTGGCGCGATGCCCTGTCCGTTATCCTCGAGCGTAATCGTGATAGACTTCTTGGTCTCAATGACTTCGAGCCTTAGTCGTAGGTCATCGCTCTTGGCGTGCTGGATTGCATTCTCAAACAGGTTTTCGAACGACCGCGCCAGCGCCTGCCTGTCTGCAGGCAGTAGGGTTTGGTCCGGCACTCTCAGCTCGAATTTCGCCCGCGCCGCGAACGGTTCGGACACCTCGAGCAGCAGATCTGACAGATTAATTGGCTCGATCCGCATGGGTTCGGAGTGGCTCATGATGTATTCGACAAAGTTGCGGCTTAGCGCTTCCATGCGGTCCAGCGTGCGCAACTGCATCTCGTCGACGTCTTGATCGGTCAGCCCTTTCGCTTGCTTCAGGCTATTTCGCTGGCGGATCAAAGTCCGGCCGTTGCGGATCGGCGCTTTGAGGTCGTGTGACAAAGAGGTGACCAGCAGAGAAAGATCCGCATTCTGTTGTTCGATCCGTTTTGCTTGTGCCGCATTCTTGCGGGCTAGCGCTGCGTTCTCATAGCTGAAGGATAGATTTTGTTTGAAGCCAAGGAGGATGGTGATGAACAAAGCGGTCAGTGCAATGTATTCGATCGCACGGTCTGGTTCAGGAACATTCGTGAACCAACTCATGAGGATCAGAATGGACGCAGTGGGGAAAAGTGAGAGCCGCCATTCCGGCAGCAAGTCTGGGCCCTGTTGTTTGGCAAAATAAACCAGAATCGTGCAGAAGAATACGATGGTTGCCGGCCCCATGCCGCTGCCGTCGGTCAGGTGCAGGACCTTGTCCTCTAGCACCGTCAGCTCGTAGATGCCGTAACACACGAGCGAGAATACAGTGAAAAAGCGAGCGGCTTGCACCCAATCAGGCTTCGCGCCGATCATTCTGCCTGCGACCATGGCTGCGAAAGCGGTCTCGAGAGAGGGAACGCCAGGTAGCGCCTCTGACACGTTCTGAGAGAGTTGAACAAAAAACTCTTTGCCGAAAATGATGCCCGTCAAATGCGCCTGAACAACGAGGGCAAAGAAAATCAGGAGAAGAGCATTGACCGCGATGCGGACATGCCGGAACCAAGGCAATCCCGTCCGCAACATGGCGATTGCGATCAGGCTAAGCATAATCGCGGTCGACAGTTGCGTGCGGTTCAGCGCTTTGAAAACCGGCAAGGCGGCTTCGATTTCAGCGCGCTGGGTTTCAATGATCTGAGAGCCGACCAGCAGTAAGAGAACCAGCCCCCAGACCATATTGCTTTGGACTGGGCTAAAGGGCTTTAGAACGTGATCTTTGATCATTCAGGCGCGCGCCAAGTCAGGTTCAGACTGATCCCATGGCGTAGGAGCAGCACATTCGTCCACTCTTCCAAAAAGGTGCCCTTGGCTGTGCCGGATGTCGCGCTTCCGGCGAAAGCATCAGGTGCTGTGCCCTCGGCTCGAAGCGTCAGGACAATGTTTAGCGAGTCCACGTCGAGCAGAACATCGGCACGGCTCGCAAGCTTCTTTGCCGAGCAGCGCATCATCACGCTGTCGATCACCGCATATAGGGTCTCTGAGGGAATACTCAGGTCGTCCACGGAATACATAGTAAACGAGGTATTCTCAAAGTGTCGTGCCAATGCCCTGTCGCCTGCGGACATCAGAGTACCTGCCGAGGTCAGGCGCGGTGGCAGCGCGCCAAGGCCAACTTGGGCAAAGCTTTCAATGTCGTCGCTGATCCGCTCGAGACGCGCCATGACAATTTCTAACAGTTCGCGAGTATCTGCATCAGCGCTCTCGGTTGCCATTTCCAGTGCACCACGGGACATTTTCAGTGGTGCCAAAACATCGTGGTTCAAGAAGCGATTTGCGATCCGCACAGAATACGGCATGCGCGTACTAATTTGCTCTGTCCGTGATAGCTCTGTCGGCTCCAGCAACGTTTGCAGCGTGCCTTCCTCGGGTGCGGGCGCGGTTTTGATCCGAGCGTAAAGAGGTTCCCCGTCGCCGGTCTGGATGCGCCAAATGGGCGTATCAGAGCTCTCGACATGTTCTTGTTGGGCGCGAAACTTTTCAAATTCGGACTTCTGCTCGGCCGAAATCAGATCATCGAGGCCAAGGCCGATGAGTTCCTGCGCGGGCACCTTGATTTTTTGCGTTAGGGCATCGCCCACCGCGCTGATGCGAAAATTAGTATCGTGGTGCACCCACATTGTCCGATCAGGCAACTGCATGTCGTTCTTCCAGTTACATTTCCCATACAATGGATGTACGTAGTGTCACCTCGATAGTTTCAGGATGCATCAAAATTTTGCCGACTTTTGATCTGGCAGCTGCAAGCGCGATGTTGCGCTTTGCCAATGCCGGACTTTGGAAGTCAACTTTTGGTTTAATGTCAGATGGTTGCGGCATGTTCGGCAAAGGCATGCTTACTAGCGCGTATTTTCGCCGCTTGTCGACCAGTAAGTCATACTCTTCATGGGTTTAAGTGAGCCTCGCGGGTAATGAGAGTGTCGCGGCCAGAATCATCTTTTCAGTCCGTGCTCTAAATTTGTAAGTTTTATTCTATAAATATGCCGAGCTAACTCGGCTCTAGATTGCAGTAGTTCGCGCTTTGATGAGCCATAAAACTCACCTTTAAAAAGTTGTCATAGATGAGCGGAGTCTATCCATTGGTCATGCATCCTGGGTCTGTGCGTAGGTTCGTTCGAAATAAAGTGCCTGAGTGCAGATCGATTTTCCTATAGCCGCAGCTCTATTCTGATTGGGATAAACACATCGGCTATCTGGCCCGAGTGATGGAAAGAATGCACCCTTTCGATAATTTGCAACACTTTTGAAGCGCGGAATTTCAAACTTTTTCGTAACTATCTGGCGTTTCAGCGGAGGGGAACAATGGAACTTAAACTTAAAAAGTCTTTCGCATTGGGCGTCGCACTGTGTGCCCCGTTGACTGGCTTTGCTGCAGGCCTCACCGAGGTAGGCGATGAGGTAATTGCACAGCAACGTGCTGCATTGGCGGCGAGTTCAGTTGGAGCGGGATTTGGTCCTCAGGCGCCGCGCGATCTGCGCAATTCGGAAGGCTCGAACAAGCGGATTTTCGGTATGGCGCCGGCAGCAAGCCAAATGAATCTGTGCAATATCCACTTCCACAAAGGCGCCGAGCATGCGGGTGGCGAGTTCACCAAGTTCCTCGGGAACGGTGATGGCGCAGGCCACGGTACGGGGTATGCCTATGATGGTGATTTGACCGAAGCCGAGCTGACGCCGATTGCCGCGCCGATCGGGACTGGTGATCACGGGAAGCTGCAATCCGGTGACACGATTGAGGTCCACTTCGTACACACATCGGCAGACGTCGTGCCGGGTCCCACACTTGGCGCTTGCCTCGCAGACAGTAACGGAAATCCGCAGCTGCGCGTCGAAACCCAAGTGATGGTTTTGGTGAATGATGCGTCAGCGCAGAACTTTGAAAGCTTGGCGCAACTGAACGAAGTGGATGGCTACTGGCAGGCTCCCAATGTCCCGTCAGACACTGGAACGCCCATTCTCTATACAGGGTCGACCACGGGCCCAAGCTATAACGAGGTTGCCTCCCCCTTCGAAGTGACGTGGTCAGTGCGACCTGAGGTTATTAAGGTCGACATCAATTCTGTTGGCGCGTGGTACGAAGATAACGTGTTCGAAGAGGACCATGCACACGCGGTTCGTAATTTGGTTGTTAATCCGGCGTTGCTGTCGCGGATTTCAAAATAATTCCAAAAGCGTAGGACCAAGGGGTGGGTGTCTCAATGACCTCGCTCCTTGTGCGTTTGTATATTCTGGCACGTGGAGTGATCAAATGAAGATCCGACTGTTTTGTGCTCTTATTGGTCACCGTGTTTCTGCGTTTACGTTCACGGGGTATTTCAGGGGTCGTAGCGCCTATCGAGGGCAGTGCAGTCGCTGCGGCAGAGCTGTCACTAAGTTTCAATAGGCCCTGTGGTTTCAACCAAAATCCGAACGCATAAAAAATGGCGCCCAACTTGGGGCGCCATTTATCGTGTTTGAAATGCTTTTATGAGTAAGCTTCGGGGTTTTTGAAATAGAACGCGGCGGCTTCTGTACGGTTAGTCACACCTAGTTTCGAAATAACGCGGTGAATGTGCAGTTTGACGGTGTGCTCTGAAATCTCCAAGTCGACCGCGATGAGCTTGTTCGGCTTCCCGCCCGCAATCGCCCGCAAGACCTCGCTCTCTCGTTTGGTGAGCCTAGGCAGTGGCTCATTGCTTTCGTCCTGCGTATTATAGGATGCCATTGCGCGGCTGGCCGTGTGGGCGGATTGTAGCGCGGCCGAAGCAGGTACGAACTGCACACCGTTGCCAACCAATCCCAACATGCAGAGCCAAGCTTCGAGCGTCGTGTGCATCGGCAATAGGCTGATACCATGCTTTGATATAGCCTCGCGGTAGCGGTCAAGCAGGTGCTCGTGGACGGCGTCATTTTCGTATGCAATTGCCAGCTTGGCACCATCCTTTGTCGTGCTCGACAGCGTCCCGTCCAGCATCAGATCCATGAATGTGGGAGCGTCAATCAACACGATCTCGAAGCGAGACATCGGGCCCGCGTCGCCCGCATAGGTACGCGCGGCATTGAGTGTATCAAAGAACTTGATATCATTTTGCGGAAATTCCGCAGACAGCGTTCGCTGAACGCGCTGGGAAAACAGGTCCATGCATCCGATGAGAGCGATCGGCTTTTTCATAAAGAGGTCCGCTTTGTAGTCGAAGCGGAGACCTTCGAATGTTCCGTCCATTGGGCACCCGCCAAACAGTTATAGTTCAAAATTTGCAGCCCTCATAAGGGGCCAGTCCGCAAAGGCAGAGCACTCATCAGCAACAACATAACCCAGCTCAGAGAATGTTCTCTGGTGGATTAGTTGAGTTACGAAACGATCACCCATTTGGTTTCACGAGAGGCGAATTTTCCTAACAAATTTATTAGGTTAGAATCTATGACCTACACCGAGAATGCGTGCAAATTATTGAATTTATTGCGTAATTTTCGTATGTGCAACTACACACTTTCGATAAATGTAGATCGCTTTTCCAACTGTTAGCAGGTGCCGCAATGGGCAATAGTTTCTCAAATGCCGCCTTCGACAGTGAGTTGACTTATCTCAACTTTTTCTTGCTCGTCGCTGTTTGCGCACAATTGCCGCTCGCTGTTTGAGGGGGTTTGGAATGTGCCAGCCCCCTACAGACCCAGTTTGCTCACCAGTCTTCAAACTTGGCTAAGATATCGCGAGATACTGGACCTATACGAAAGCATATGTTACCGTTTGCTTGCCGCCTTAATTTAGCTTGGCCGAGGATTTATAGATGAGTGACGCACTTGATCGACTGGTCGAAATCCGTTCTCTTATTGAGAGAATGGAGGAAAGCTTTGGGGCTTCCGGTCTATCGACCGAAGAACGCGAGCTTCTCAGGGCGCTGGCGGTTATGGGTATTGCCAAATCGGATGTCGCTCAGCCGGATCGCCTCCACTGTCAGAAGACCCTCAGTAAAATGACCCGGTCTGAATATCGCGGTAAACTGCGGTCCTTGGCTTTGGATGCGGACGCTCAATTATCGGATGCCCAGAAAGCGCGCATCTAGCTTGCGCTCTCACACCCCTATTTCTTAGTAGGTGGCCCCGATGGGGGGCTGGGCTGATAAATGGCGTGACAGGGCGTGAAACAGCTTTTCTTTGCGCAATGGCTTGGCCACTAGCTCGAGCATCCCAGCGCCAAGGCACTCTGCCTCGATTTCGTCACTGACATAAGCTGTCGCACCGATGACTTTTGTATGAGCCAACGCTGCTTGACTCAGAATTTCACGCGTCGCACTGATACCGTCCATCACAGGCATATTAAGGTCCATGACCACAGAGTCAGGTTTGTGTTTGATGGCTAACGCAACGGCTTCTTGACCGTTTTCGGCCGTCCACACGGCATTGCCGTTCTTCTTGAGTAACAGCGACAAAATTCGACGATTGATCGGGTCGTCATCGACGATCATCACACTCAGATCCTGGGGCAACTTGTCAGACATAGAGCCAATTACTGGACGCGGCTGTGATGCCCGTGGGAAAGAGAAAGTCGCGACCGCGCTGGCAGAGTCCTCTCCAGTTTCTTCAAAAGTCAGCGATCCGCCCAACTCCAAAATTGCGTTTTGTGAAATCCACAGGTTTAGGTCGATCGTTTCCTGCTTATGTTTGTCAGACCCCTGCCCTGAGTACACTTTGCGTGCCAGATTCCCGTCAACTAGCTTGGATCTGAAGGTCGGAGCGGTGATGGACAGGCGGTAAGTGATCTGGGCGTCGTGGACTACGCTATCGCATTCGACCCGCACTGATGCGCCCTCGGGCGATGCGAGCGCTTCAATATATAGGCTTTGGAACAGGCTCTGCAGGACGCTTTCTTTCCCAAGGGCCATGTGCGAGCCGATGTTGTTTACCAGCGTACTGTCCAAATGCCGGGCTCGGGTGCGAGACACATTCTCGGTGTAGAGCGCATTTAGCACCTTGCCGACATCAATGGCGGTTTGCTCTTGTGTGTCGCTCGGGGTGTCTGACTGCACAAATGACATGATGTTGTCGACCTGACCCAGCAAACGCTCAGTGCTTTTCTTGAGCGTTTGAAACAAACGCTTGTCAGCGCTGGACAGGGTCATGCCGTCTTCCAAAATATCAAGGCTCAGGAACATCCCGTTCAGCGGCGTTCGCATCTCGTGCGAGATTGCTCGGATCAGGCGGCTTTTGGCCAGACTGGCCATCTCGGCTTTCTTCTGTGTTTCTTCAAGCAGACGCATCCGCTGGATTGCGGACTCCGCGCGCTGGGTCTCGGACAGGTCATGAATTGAGTACAGGGTTGCGTCTTTGCCTTTCCAGACAATCGGCTTCAGCGTCACTTCAATTGGGATGCGGCGCTCTCTGCCCTGAATATACCCTTCAACGGCCGAGCATAGCGGGGTCTGCAGCGCCCATCCATCGACTCCTTCTTTGAGGCCTAAGAAAACATAGCGTTTGACCTGCTGATTCAGTGTGGCCGAAGTGTGAATGCCTGTCAGTTTGTGAAACGACTCTGACGACTCTAGGATCTTGCCGGTGCGCGCAACGATCAGGACCATATCGCCAGACGCCGCGACAAGATCCTTGCTGGATTTTTCCATTGCGCGCCGCTTCGATGTTTCGGCCTCGCGCTTTTTCACCTCAGACGTGAAGCCTGCCATGTCGTGCTGACTGTCGGCCTTTTCAAACCACAGCATCAGGTGACCGTTGCGGTCGAGCCGTTTGCCTGCAACGCGATGCTCTTGACCGAGATGATCGACGATTTTGTCGAACCGAACGTTTGTCGATTTCGCGATGCTACCGAGGAAGGCTTTGGTCGACTCCGCTCTAAACAACGCCTCGGCACCTCCCGCGCTGTACATCGAGCGTGCAGCCTCGTTGGTGACCACCATGTCAGCGCGAACAGTGGTGATGAACGAGGGCTTGTCGAACGTCTCGATGATTTCCTGCAGCAGGGCCGGGTTAGTCGTCATACGCGAAATACCTTCTCCCGCCGCCAGCGGAGCCGTCCGTGTGGACCAACACGCTGCAGCACCCGTCCCCATTCGCGATTGTTTTCAGCAATTCGACCCGCGCTTCGCCGTGCAGTGTCGCGGCGATCGTGCCAAAGACATTGGATGTCATCATGCAGAGCGACGGGCGCCCATCCACAAAAGATCCGAAAGGGCACTTAGTGTTTGAAAATTCGATTGTTTTGCTGTCTTCGCTCTCGACTTTGAAGGTGCCGCCGATACGGGCCTTCAGATCGGTCAAGATGTAAGACAAATCATCAGGTGTGATTTCGCCGTTGTCCGAGCTGTTGCGATAGGCCCCGCAGATAGTCTCGCCGATGCGCTCGCCTACGGTTGAAATGTAGCCCTCTGCATCTTTAAGCCCGACCACATCCTGCAACGTGCCGGACAGGGCATTGACCATAGAGAGCAAGAAAACTTCGCGCTCCAGATCTTCTTTTCTTTCAATTGGTTCGGCTCCCAAGGCGTCCTCCACGGCATTGATCTGACAAGGATGCCGCGGACTCATGCGGCAACACACAATCAAAGCACCTGATAAATCCGCGAAGTATCATGCGGACTTTGGTACACACCCGAGGTCTATTATTTAGTTAAACCTCCCAACCTTTAATATGGCAATCTAGACTTATGATTTACATGGGCAATAGCGTGGGGCGACTTTGCCTGTTTCAGGAGGGCAGATCCCGACGATCCAGCCAGATTTTTAACACCTCAATCTGCGCGAGCGTGACTGATGAAGTCGGCAGTCCAACCAAGACAGGCGCCAGCGTGTAGGCGTGAAACTTGGTCACTTTGGACTGCGGATTCGATTGCCCGAAACCCTTGCCTAAACTGACGGATCTGATTTGCGTCTCATTCATCGCGGTCATCTTTGCGTGGTCCAGGGATCGAAAATGAATTTGCACGAGTGAATTCTGCTCACCTTCAACATTGACCGTGCTGAGGTAATCAGCTCCGTTAGGCTTCAGGTTTTCTTCACCTTTTGTGACACATATCACTTTCCGAAGGTATTGTGAGGGGGGGTAACTGAGGACTATTTCGGATAGCGCTTCCAAGCACACTAGGGTCCCAACATCGCCCACTCGCTCAGCGGTGGCTCACTTGGCGCATGTCGACCCCATTTTGTGCAAGAAACTGCATAATCTGGCGTTGCATGTCGCTGTCCACCTCTGCAAACAGAGCCGCCGCCGGTGACCTGCGTTCGCGGAGTTGCAGCGAATTGATTGCGTCTTTGACGGAGTGTGCTGCCATCTCCATACGGCCCGTTTCGCCAGCCAATTCGTGACTGCTGCTGGCGACCAAGGCGCTGGATTTATTAAGTTCGACTACTGCGGTTGAAATCTCCGAAACACCTCGCGCCTGCTCTCTGGAACCGTCCGAGATCGCTTCGGCCTTGCTTTCGATCAGCTGCACTTTGTCCGAAATCTCCACAAAGGCTTCACGTGTTTCCTTGGACAGCTTGGTGCCCGCCGCGACATGTTTCGTCGATGCCTCGATGAGGTCTGAGGTTTCTTTGGCGGCCGTCGCCGACCGGCTGGCAAGGCTGCGAACCTCTTGGGCGACTACGGCAAATCCACGCCCCTGATCGCCTGCGCGTGCCGCCTCGACTGCGGCATTCAGAGCCAGCAAGTTCGTTTGGAATGCGATTTCATCAATGACTTTGATGATTTTCTTGATGTTGGAAGACGAGTTCGTGATCTGCTCCATCGCTGCATGCATCTCTTCGACCTTTGTGCTGCCAGCCTCGGAGATCTGACGGGTCTGCCCGATCAAGCCCTGTGCCTCTTGCACGGCAGTGTTGTTGGCACGGGCAAATGAGTCTGCCGCCTCGATCGAACGGGAGATCTGTTCAATCGCCGCTGACTGCTCTTGCGCGCTGGTCGACATGCTTTCTGCTGACTCGTTGACCTGATTTATTGACCCCGAGATATCCTCGATTTGGTCCCGAATACTGGTGAAGGTGGTATTCAAGCTGTCGTAGGCGCGCTCAAAGCTTTCGATAATCGTCTTGTATTGCCCCTGAAAGGCATCTGCGTGGGTGTTGCGGTCCAATTCGCCATTCACGATTGCTGTGGACATGGCATCGACCTCGGTCACGATGGTCTGGAAGGATGTGCGCACCTCGTCCACTGCGTGATTGATAAACACCCGCTCCCCGGGCTGACGCTCAATCCCCTTGTCAAAGTCGCCTTTGGCGTAGGCCTGCATACAGCCAATGATCTGCTTTTTAATCGAGATATGACCAGCAACCATCTGGTTGATTTGCTCTGCGACTGCGGCGTAGTCGCCTTCAAGCGTTGCCGTGTCGACGAAATGACTAATCATCCCGTTGTAGTGCGCTTTTGCCATCTCGCTCACCCGCGACATCAGCTCCGCAACCTGCGTTTGGCCCTTCTTGGCATCAGTGACGTCGCGCCACTCTACCAAATACATGTCGACTTCCCCGTTGGTATCAAACGCAGGCGTCGCCAGAAATTCAACCGAGGAGCCCCCGACTGTGAATTGACCCTTGTATGGTGATTTCAGCGATTGCAGCATCGCGCGCTGGACATGAGGGCTTTTGTGGAAGAGGTCAATCGGTTGTCCCAGAACATCTTCTGCCACGAAACCAGCCACCTCTTGCCTGATATGTGCTTCCATGCGCTTGAACATGGAGCGCGCTGCATCGTTCAGATAGCGGATCACAAAGTCCCGATCCGCTATCACAACGGGCGCGCCAAGCAGGTCATAAGCTTTGGTAAAGGTGCTCTCTGCTGACGAGAGAAATTCATTTGTGCGGTGCAACGTCATCTGCTGTCCCCTACGATACGAATTGCCAAAGTGCATTTACGGATTTCCAAAAATACAACTGACACATTCCCATCCATGAATGCAGCCCGCTCAAACTAGGAGTTTCCAGTTTCTTTGGTGGAAGCTTAATACAAAGGTGTGTTCCAGAATTGCTGCGCTGCAGAAATTTGACCAAGCGTTTGGAATTTATACAATAAAAGATGTGCGGTAAAAGTGCTTTATTAGAAGTTGTGTGGCATTTCAAATCGCACTGCGCTTCCCGCGACGCGATATTCTAAACGAAAGTATTGCGCGAAGCCCCGCCCTTGAGAGGCCTGATGAAAAGAAAAATGCGGTGAATTCAGAGCTGTAGTCGGGGTGTTAATCCGCTGGTCTCTAGGTCCCATCGAGCCTGCCATTGCCCGCTTTCGCGCTCGATCAAAAGGTAGTTCCGCTCAGCGGTGTAGCGGCTCGATTGCCCGGGCAGCGGGGCAATCCGGATGGGATGCTCTGGTAGCGGGTTTTCCCCCAGCCATGACAACGCCCCGAGCGTGCGAGCCCATGCCTCGGGCGGCGCGCGGTGGGCGACGCCGGACGCGACCAATTGATTCAGTTCCAGCCCTTGACCCAAGTCCATTGTCGCGCGAGTCGCCAGATGGATTTCGCCGGATAGCGCGGTGATGTCATGCCCTTCGCGCAGGGCCATGTCGCGGACCAACCGGAGCATCCGCCGCCACTCATCGCGGTGCGCTCGGCTCTGCCATTGGTCGCGTAGATCGTCCTCGTATTTCTGCATGCTGGGGATCGCCACCATGATCGCCTCGAGGATCGACAGGCGCGGGCCAAGGAGCGGGACACTAGACATAAGAAATGTGTGCCCTTCGGCGTCGCGGTTGGCCTCGGCGTTCATCATTCCCCATCCGCCCAAGCCCATGATTTGGCGGCGGGTGCGTTCGCCGCGTAGGTCGGGCGCGATGATCCGCAGGCTCGGGGTGTTGATGGTCCAGCCCAAGTGCTGACCCCTCGGATCGGCAAATCTGGGCGGCAGATCACCTTCGGATGTTGCGTGTTGGAAAACGAGAAAAGCTTCTCTGGCAGCGGCAAATAGCGCCTGCCCCACCGGAGAGTACGTCCGAGAGCGCTTGAGAGAGCCCCAACCATCGCAGATGTCATGGTCGTCCCACTGCATCAAAGAGGGTACCCGCGCGGCCAGCCACGCAAACTCCGGCGCGGCATAAAGCGCGGCATATCTGGCCATGAAGCGCTCTCGCAGGTGGTGCGATAGGTCAGCCAAGTCGGCGCGTGATGGGTCTTTGGGAATGTCGTCCGGCCAGCCTTCGCTCAGCGGGTGGCCGTTGCTTACTTCGTCGGCATACACTTGGTCCCCTCCGTGCAGAAGCAAGGACAATGGCCGTGTGCGGTGCTGTTCGCGTAGACGCGCCCACATGGCGTTCCGCTCAGACCCTTCGCGCTCCATGTCGCCGATCTCTTCGCCGTTGCAGGACACGTAGCCCATGCGCAGATCGCCGCTCAAATCCCCCGCGACAGGATAGGTTTCGCCGTTCCAAGCATAGCTTGATGCCGCGTCCGCTGGCAGCGAGAACCGCACGCGCCAGACGGTGGTTGTGTCATAGGTCGCAATGCTTTGGGGCTGCTCCTCGCGCCCGTCCAACACAACTGGCGCAGGTATTTCGCCGCTGGTGATGAAAAGCGCAGCAAGGTGCATCCGCGCCTCTGACACGCTGTCCAGAAACAACACGGGGCCGACGGTTTGGGATATCTGATAAGCCATGCTTAGCAAGTAGGAAGCCTGCCGCGCCCGCACAATAAGACAGCTTGGACCTCTAGGCGGAAATTATACAGACTGTGGATGAATTTATAGACGGTCGCCAGTCGGTACAGTCGTTTTGACCCGCGCCGGATTGCCCATCGCCGTAGCGCGTGCAGGTACATCGCGCGTCACCACACTTCCAGCGCCAATGATCGCGTCGTTCCCGATTGTCACGCCGGGCAAAATAATTGCCCCTGCTCCGATCCAGACATTCCTGCTAATGTGAACGGGTCGACCGTACTCTAGCATCTGTCGCCGCTGCTCGGGGTTCCGCGGGTGATCGGCGGTGAGGATCTGAACGCCCGGCCCAATGAGGGTCTGATCACCGATCGTGACCGGCCCTACGTCTAAAATGCAGCAATTGAAATTGATGAAAACGGCGGTGCCGAGCGCGATGTTGTAGCCGTAGTCGCAGTAGAAAGGGGGCCGAACTATGCAGTCTTGGCCCACCTGTCCAAGCCCCTCTCGCAACAAGGTATCCGTCTGTTTGGGTGTCCGTGAGTGCGCTGCATTAAAGCGGTCCATCCACTGCGCAGCGCGCTGAACGTCGGCCTGAAGTTCGGGGTCAGAGGCGATGTAATACTCGCCAGCCAACATCTTCTGTTTTTCGGTGATCATGGCCGCCTCCTCGTCGAAGACAAAACCATGTTACGCCACCGTTTCCAAGTTTCAGGTCGAGGGGTGCGCAGCAGAGTCCCGCTGCACAAATCCTACCATTCAAATATTATCAGGTGATCCGCTTAATCGAATCCATGATCTCTTGCGGCTCAAAGACCTTTTTCCAGTCATCGCGCATTAAGGCGGGGATGCCGAACTCGATAGCCTTGTTGCAGGCATCCGAGAACTGCCCCTCTTGGACGCCGAAAATTACAGCGCCAAGGATGTTCATGTGCCCCAGCAGGAAGTCTTTGGCACATTCTTCGGACACGCCGGTTTTCACGACCTCGTCCATGGCTTGCTTCATCACGACCAGCAAAGAGGCGCAGACAGTTTCTGACAGGCCCGGTTCCAGATAAGCCATTTGTTCCACGGTCACGCGATAGGTTTGGCGGACAGGCGCATAGATCGCTTTGGCGATGGAGTCGCCTAGGGCGTAATGCTCTTCGGGGCCTTGCATGAGGGCATTCACGACGCCCTGCGGGTGTGCCACGCCGCCAAATCGGTCGAGACGCGCAGCTTCTGTTTCTTCGTTATGGTAGATCGCTGGGTGGCAGGGGTGCGTAACGAAATAGGTGATGTCCTCGCGCGGAGGTAGATGACCCGCGTGGGGTGCGGCGGCATCAAGGATCACGACCATCGTGTCGGGGTTCAGCTTGTCGATAATACCCCCTGCGACCGCGCCAATTGCAGTGTCCGGAACGGCCAGAATGACGACCTCTGCGCTCGCTAGCGCGTCGTCTACATCGACACACTCGGCCCCAACAGCCTCTTTCAGGCGGGCGCGGCCCGGTTCGCTGACTTCTACATGGGCGACCTCGAAATCGGTTTCCGCCAGATTAAGGGCGGTCCGTACGCCCATTTTTCCACCAGCGCCGAACAGAGCCACTTTGGTCATTTTGAATTCTCCTCCAGATCCCGTGTTCGGGATGACTTGCCTAACTGGTATGATCAGATAATATCCACTCCAGATTGTCAACGCGGCTTGTGCGGCGGAAAATGGAGGGGGATGCGCCTTGGCACCTTTGATCAGTTGGTTCGGGGACGACTTCACCGGCGCGGCCGCAGTGATGGAGGTGCTGGCCTTTGCCGGAATAGACACTGTGTTGTTCGCAGACACGCCTTCGGATCAAGTGCGCGCGCGTTTTGCCGATTGCAGTGCGATCGGCGTTGCCAGTACCGCGCGAGCCGAGGGACCCGACTGGATGGTCAGCCATTTGCCTGATGCATTCCGGTTCCTGTTGGGCACAGGCGCGCCGCTTTTGCACTACAAGGTTTGCTCGACGTTCGACTCGGCCCCTCATGTGGGAAGCATCGGCAAGGCGGCAGAGATCGGTCTCAGTGTCACCGGCGCGCGTGCAATTCCAATGCTGACGGCTGCGCCCCAGATGCGCAGATACCAAGCCTTTGGTCATCTGTTTGCTGGCACCTTTGACGGGGTGTTCCGGCTTGATCGCCATCCCGTTATGTCACGCCATCCCGTCACACCGATGCAAGAGGCGGATTTGCTGCAGCACATCGCAGCGCAGACCAGTCTTCCGAGCGGTTTGATTGATCTAGAGGCGCTCTGGAGCGATGGGGAGGCGCGTTTGAAAACGCTTCTTTCTGAGGGCGCGCAGCTATTATCGGTCGACAGTATGGAAGAGCGCAGCGAATTGGCCGCTGGTCGGTTGCTTTGGGAGAATAGGCAGGATCTGAGCTTTGTTATTGGGTCGCAAGGGGTTGAATATGCGCTTGTTCGCCATTGGCAGGACCAAGGGCTCATCCCACCTGCACCCAGCCCGCGTTCTGCTGGCGCGGTTGACCAGATCGCTGTTGTCTCCGGCTCTGTCTCTCCCAGTACCGCACAGCAGATCGCGTGGGCCAAAGCGAACGGTTTCGAGGTCATTCGGTTTGATGCCGCGGCGATCATTCGAGACCCCGATAGCACCGATCAAGTGATTTCAGCGGCAATATCTGCGGGCCTAAAAGCAGCAGCCGAAGGCCATAGCCCGTTGATCTGCTCGGCCACAGGTCCGGATGACCCCGCCGTTTCTGCTGCGAGAGAAGCTGCAAGTACAGCGGGCATTCCAATGGAAGAGGCGAACAAAGCGATCGGCATGGGTCTAGGCCGCGTGCTGGATGGCATTTTGCAAGGCTGTGACATCCGCCGCGCCGTAATCTCCGGCGGGGATACGTCGGGACATGGGATGCGCGCCTTGGGGCTAGAGGCTTTGCAGGCCCTTGCGCCTACCATTCCAGGGGCGTCCTTGTGCGTCGGCTATGGGGGAGATCGTCATGACGGTCTGCAAATCGCACTCAAGGGCGGCCAAATGGGCAGCATGGATTTCTTTGGCTGGATCAGAGAGGGTGGTGGCCCTCGTTAACCCTTGGGTTCGAAGACTGCAGCCGCACGGTCAAGGTGTTTGGCCATCTCGCTGACGGCTCCGTCAGCATCCCCAGCCTCGATCAGGTCGATGATCTTGGCGTGCTCGGCCAGTGTTACGTCCTCTTTTCCGGACCAGTGCAGCAAGCTGACGTGGTACTCAAATAGCCATCCAAGCATGGCCCGCGAGACAGACAGGATGATCGGATTGCCCGAAATCTCAGCAATGCGCGTGTGAAAGCGCATGTCTGCCTCGATAAAGGCAGTGGCGTCCTGATCCTGCACGCTCTGCGTTGCGTGGATGCTGCGCAGATCGGCGATATCTTGGGGCGTCGCTTGCTGTGCGGCCAGTCGGACCATTCCCAACTCAAACATTTGCCGTGCTTGTTTCAGATGCTCCAGATTGTCCGGCGCGGCGCTCAGGACCATGCGGGCGACTTGGTCGGACTGACTGAGCACAGTGTTGGCGTCTATCGCGTTCACGCGGGACCGTTCGCCGTGGTTGATGCTGATGAGGCCGCTGTTGTGTAAGTTTTGCAACGCTTCGCGCACTGCAGGCCGTCCCACGCCAAACCGTTCCATCAAGGCGCGTTCCGAAGGCATGTGATCCCCAGGCTTCAACTCGTGCGACAGGATCATCTCTCGTAACTTGTCCAGAACCTGATCGGACAATTTGCGACGGACAATCTTGTCTTGGCTTGCCTTGGGCGCGGTGGGCGGGATCATGGCGGGCTCCTGCTGGGGCAGCAATATCAACGGTGTATAAGATGTTATACCACTACTCGGCAAGCGGGCTGCGCGACCACCCGTAGGGCGGCAGGCCTCCGCGCTCATGAGGGGTCAGGTTTGCCATGAATTTGGTCGATCCGACGTGCAGCTCTGCGATGCCCTCGTCGATGACGGCGCGATGAACGGGGGCCCCTGCGTGTTCTATCAGTGCGGCGATTACCTGCACGATCGGCCCAGTCAGTCCTCGGGGGCCATAGAGCGCCGCAGGGGTCCAGATTGCGATGCCAGTCTCTGCGATCGCTGTGGCAACCCCCAGCGTGTACGCGGCCCCGAAGTGCGCGCGGTGGCGGGGATCGTCATCCGCCATACAGACCCTCTGCCGGTTTGGGTTCGGGATCGTGCGTGAGCCATAAGGGTTTTGCCGCATTCCGATGGTTGAAGGCCCAAGCCGATACTCGCATTCGCCCATGAGGGCTCTGGCCGAGCGCGTGATATGCGGAAGCGTCTGGAGGGTTTCCATCACCGACAAATCGTCGGCGGCGTGCACAATCGGACATAGGCTGTGGCTGACGAAATTCAGATGTTCTAACGGCGGGCGTTTGCGGTTCAGTTCGGGAAAGAAGCTGACCATGCCGCCACCGCGCACCGTATCGCTGAAGACGCGGGCTGAAGTTTCGTGGATTTCGTCCAGAGGCGGACAGTCCGGCCATTCCGAGCCCGGAGGTGTGGACTGCCGATCCACCGATGGGCAAACCAAAACGCTGTCAGGGACAAATCCTGCTGCATCCATCTGGGTGCGCAGCGAAATAAGTTCTGCCTCAACCGGACCATCAAACTTGCAGATCAACTCCAAGTCATAGGCGATATCAGGAATGGCTTTCTGTAGTCCCGCAAAGGCCCGCATTTGTGCCTCTGTGCCGCCAAGGGCAGCATCCATGTGACAAAGCAGGCGCTGGGCGCTGACGGTCAGGTCACTCGGCGCTTGTGTCAGGGCCTCAGCATCTGCTGCGGTGATCACAATCGCGGTTTCGGGGAAGTGTGGGTTTGGGACGCTCTGCTGCACTGTTGGTTCGGGGTGAACGGAAATTTCTGTCCACGTCAAACGCACGCTTTGCTCGAGCGGGATGCCAGCTGCGATCTCGTAGGGCCATGGTAGGGCCAGAGGACGGTTGTAGGTTTTAAAGCTCGCGTCGCCCCATTGCCGTTGGTCTTCCATTTCAAAGGTATCGCCAGACAGATCGCAACTCACCCGCAGGCCGGCACGGTCATGGGTCAGTGCGGTGATGTCCATAAACGGTTGCCAAGGCTCGATCATCAGCGGGAACGGTGCCATATCCGTGCTGCCGTCAGAGTGGCTGATTTGGGCCGAACATCCCGCGACGGCGGCTGGATGAAGGATGGTAAAGCCCGCGCGGTTCGTTTCGAACGCGCCATCGCTTTGGCCTGATGCGCGGACGGTCAAGCCATCGGTGTCGGCCTCGATCACGATGCGGACGGTCAGCGTGGCGGTCCCGACATATGTCGCCTCCGTCTCTAGTCGGAAGTACCCTGCAGTGTCGCGCGAGATTTCTGTCAGAGAGGGCATCATCGTGCCCCAGTCGCGATCTCGGACCAAAAACGCGATGCCCCGCAGCATCTCGACACCTTTGTAGGTGATATGCCGCAGCGCTCCCGCTTCTAGGGTGAAAGAGAGATCGCCGAGTGTGATCAGCTCTGTCGGTGTGCTCGGGGCATCCGTGCCGTACAATTCGAACGGTGTCATAACTCTGTCAGGTCCACGGTGCGATTCTCATTGGCTGACAGATAGGCCGCTTCGACCAACGCAAAGGTCTTGAGATTGTCCTGCCCATCGGTTTCCGGTGCAATACCTTGGTTCAGGCAGTCGACAAAGTGCTGTTGGATGATTTGCACGCTCTCTTGGATGTTGTGCCACGGACGGTCCGCCCAAGACAAAAGCGTTGGCGAGACATCGCGGGTTTCTACTTGATCGCCGATTTGAACTGACAGCGTGTACCCCGCATCCAGCCGCAACGTGCCAAGTGTGCCGTCGATCTCGATCAAGCTCTCAGGGAAGGTTTCAGGGCTGCGGCGGGTGGCATAAGAGCAGTCCACCACACTTGTTACGCCGCTTGCGTGGTCCAGCAGCATGGTGGCAACGTCCTCGCCCTTGATCGCAGGGTTGACGCGTCGCGTGGTGGCTGTGATCCGCGTGGCATCGCCGAACAGCGCGCGCGCGATGTCGAGGATGTGGATGCCAAGGTCCTCGATGATGAAACGTTCGCCTTCCGCCAGATAGGGTTGGCCCGCGTAGACGTCGTAGCCCGAGCGAAAACTGATCCGCCCGAAAAACGGCTCGCCGATTGCGCCACTTCGTAGCGCATCGATCACCGCACGAACAGCCGATTGCCAGCGAAAATTCTCGTGGATCATCAGAGTTTTGCCCGTAGCGTCGACCGCATCGACCATCGCGCGGGCATCGGCAAGTGTAGGCGCGATCGGCTTTTGGCAGATGACATGCACTTGATGCGCAGCTGCCATCTCGACCAATGCGCTATGAGAGCCAACCGTCGTCGCAATATCCACCAAGTCAAATCCGCCCGCGGCGAACATTTCTGAGGCATCGGTGTAGGTCGCGGCGTGAGGGGCCAAGGCGGCGGCGATTGACAGCCGCTCCGGGTCGCGATCGCACAAAGCGACAACCTCTGCTCCCGCGATCCCGTTCCAAGCGTGCAGCTGGTTCATGGCAAAGAACCCGCAACCGATTAGGGCAATTTTCATCTTTGGCTCTCCTCCATGCTCTGCCCGAGCCTTTCGAATATCCCTTGCCTTGTCAACTGGTATGATCACTATTACTGTCGGCCTAGTCACGCGGGGGAGCAAGATGTCACAGAACATGATCAAGGTCACTTACCGACTTGAAACTGCTGGGGAAATAGAACCCCTCGCCGCCAAAATTGCGTCGGACCAGTCCACAGGAACCTTCACCGAGTTACCCAACGAAACGGCGGAAGTGCAGGCGCGATGTGCAGCCCGCGTAGTGGATATTTCGCACTTGGACGCGGTAGATACCCCTTCTTTCCCCGACCCAGAAGGTGTGGGGCGCTACCGACGAGCGGACGTTACCATCGCCTACCCGATGGATGCTGTGGGCACCGATATTGCAGCGCTGATGACGATTACCGTCGGCGGTGTGTTTGCCGTGCGAGGTCTGACCGGCGTGCGTGTTCGCGATATTGATTTGCCGCCAGAGTGGGCCTGCCATCCGGGCCCGCAATTCGGCATCACTGGGTCGCGACATTTGATGGGGGTTGATCAAGGGCCGATGATCGCCTCGATCATCAAGCCGTCTTTGGGGCTGCTGCCAGAAGAAACCGCAGCGGTCGTCAAAACCTTGTGCGAGGCAGGCGTCGATTTCATCAAGGACGACGAAAAGCTGATGAGCCCCGCCTATTCCCCCCTAGAAGAGCGTGTCAAAGCGATCATGCCAGTGATCGACGCACACCAGCAAAAAACAGGCAAGAAGGTCATGTATGCCTTTGGCATCAGCTCCGCCGATCCCGACACTATGATGCGCAATCATGATACTGTTGCGTCCTACGGTGGGAATGCTGCTGTGGTGAACATCAACTCGGTCGGCTACGGCGGCATGGCGTTCTTACGCAAACGCTCGCAATTGTGCCTGCATGCGCACCGAAACGGCTGGGATATCCTGACGCGGCACCCCGGCCTCGGAATGGACTTCGCGGCCTATCAGAAGATTTGGCGCTTGTTGGGGGTCGACCAGTTTCAGATCAACGGCATCGCCGCGAAATACTGGGAGCCGGACGAAAGCTTTGTGCAGTCCTTCGAGGACGTGATGACGCCGATCTTTTCCGAGGATGATCGCCCCCTGCCCGTGGTTTGCTCTGGCCAATGGGGAGGTCAAGCGGTCGAGACCTATCGCCGGACAGGCCAGACACTGGCCCTCATGTATCTGGGCGGAGGCGGCATCCACGGTCACCCGATGGGAATTGCGGCCGGCGTGCGGGCGATCCGGCAAGCATGGGACTGCGCTGCAGCTGGGGCCGAGCTCGAGGATTACGCCAAAGGTCATCCAGAGCTGGCCGCGTCTCTGGCCAAGTGGGGATAGCCCGCTCTTATTCGGCGGCCTCTGGGAACGTGATCGTGCTGCCACAGCGTAAGTTTGGCATGCCGTGCACAGCGCACTTGTGGTTCAGGCGCCAGCGTGCGCTGCGTAGAGCCGCAGTGACGGCCAAATACATCTGAGCGGGCGATACCCAATCCTTGGAAACAAAGCTGTCGAAGTCGTGCTCTTCGAAGGCACGAACGAGCTCTTGCTCTTCTTTGGCAGAGCACAGGGCGATCCCTGCAATCATACCGTTCTGCGTGGCGCGCAGTTTCGCCAGAAAATCCGTTTCGGCGCTGCCCAAATCATCGAGACCCAGAACATAGACATCGACGTGTTCATCATCCTGCAGCAGGGCAGCAGGGGTGTCATAGCAGCGCACGGTTAGCGCTGGGAATTGCGCGAGCATTGCACGCAAGGTAGACGCATGGTCGGGATTTTGCTCGAAAAGGGCGATAGTCGTACTGCTCAAAAGACACCTGTCGGTCAACGCTAAGAAGTTACGCTATCTTTCAGAAAAGCGCCTCTCCTCTCAATACGGCCACTCGGCTCTGAAATACCGCCTTCGGATACATGTTTTATATCAACGGAGTTTTGGGCCGCCTTTCGGGGATAGGATAGGTGGTTTTTGCAGTAGTTTGTCGTGTGAAATCGCAAAACTACACTGCAGAGGGGGCAGCCTTTGTTAGCGATATCATCCACTGCGCGAATTCACGCGCTGCGGTAGAATCAGAAAGCACGCTCAAATAGTAGCCCTCCTTGGCGGAGAGGCTGCGCGTATCTGCGTGTACCAACGCGCCGCTGGCCAGTGCGGGTGCGGCCAAGACAGCGCTGACCAACGCCACACCATTCCCTTCGGTCGCCATGCCTAAAGCCGCGCCGTACGTGTCGACGAACAGCGTTGGTTTCGCTGTGGGCTCGCCAAATGTGTTCGTCCACCCCGCCCATCCGTCTGATGTGCCCACGGACTCAATCAGAGGCAGAGTTCTCAAGTCACCTGCAAGACTTGGGGATTTGACGGGGATCAGTACACTGGGACGTAGGGGTTGGGCTGCTTTTCCGGCCTGCTTCTGCGTGCCGAAAAAGATTTGGACATCTGCCCGGGCGGCGGTGAAATCGTCCGGCCAGATGGTGCTGACAAGCCGTAATGAGAGCTCGGGCTGCTCGGCCAGATAAGTTGGCAACGCTGGCGCGATCACCCAGTCGATGATGCTCACTGACGAGGCAATGGTGAGATGGGCGCCCTCTGTCTCTACCCCGAACTGCGCGGTGGCTGCGGCCAGTGTTTCTAGCGCACTCTCAACTTTGGGTAGCAGTTTGCGGCCATCGTCCGTCAGAGCCAGACCCCGCGCCTGCCGGATGAACAGCGGGGTCGCCAATCGGGTCTCCAGCGCGCGGATTTGCTGACTGACCGCCGACTGAGTCATGTTCAGTTCTTCGGCCGCGGCGGTAAAGCTCAACCGTCTGGCAGAGGCTTCGAATGCGCGAAACCAGTTCAGCGGTGGAAGCGATTTTTGCATCATGGAAGTCACTCATTAGTCTGGCTTATGGCTAAGGGTGATTTTCCTTCGTTTGTCCGACATGTCCATGCAGATCATACCTTTTCCCGACAGAGACGAGGGAAATCTATGGAACCGGAAATCCGTAAAATTGTGACGTTTGACGAGGAAGTCCTGATCGAAGGGTTCCGCAAGGCTGAAACACCCTGGCGCATGTTTGCTGTGGCTGCGGTGGTCAAGAACCCATGGGCCGGACGCTACGTCGAAGACCTGAAGCCAGAGATTTACGCATATGGCCCTGAACTTGGGGCTTTGCTGACCGACCGGATGATCGCGCTCGCCGGGGGAGGAGATCAGATCGAGGCTTACGGCAAAGCTGCCGTAGTTGGTCTGGATGGGGAGGTCGAGCATGCGTCAGGGCTGATCCACACACTGCGCTTTGGGAACCACTACCGCTCGGCTGTGGATGCCAAATCCTACTTGTCTTTTACCAATACACGGGGGCCGGCTAATGCGCCGATTATGGTGCCGCTGATGGATAAGAACGACGCGGGTCGACGCTCCCACTATCTGACCATCCAATTTGCGATCCCTGACGCCCCCCGCGCAGACGAGATCGTGGTCGTTTTGGGCGCGGCGACCACAGGCCGTCCGCACCACCGGATTGGGGACCGTTATCAGGATCTCAAGGAGTTGGGCCATGACTTGGAAAACCCGGCAGCGGTCTGATTTCGGGCGCCTGAAAGCCGTCATTGCGGGCGCTGGCCCGCAAGTTCTACTTCTGCACGGCGTCGGCCTGCGGGCAGAGGCGTGGGGCGCGCAGATCGAAGAATTGTCCAAGGAATTTCGCGTGATCGCGCCAGATATGGCAGGGCACGGCGGCAGCCCGATGCTGACGGGTGCGCCAACATTGTCGGATTTTGTCGCGGCGGTGGCAGACGCAATGAGCACGCCAGCGGTTGTCGTCGGTCATTCGATGGGCGCGACGATGGCGTTGGATTTGGCCAGCCGCTACCCAGAGCTTGTGCGCGGCATTGGCGCGTTCAATGCGATCTACCGCCGGTCCGACGACGCCAAAGCTGCAGTGCAGGCGCGTGCGGCCTCTTTGGATGGCGTGAGCTTGGCAGACCCAGAGCCGACTTTGAGTCGTTGGTTCGGGCGGGCGCTCTCTGCTGAACGGTCGGCGTGCGCAGAATGGCTACGGAACGCCGATCCCGCTGGATACCGCGCGGCCTATCGAGTTTTCGCGGCCGAGGATGGGCCGAGCGATGCAGCGCTGAGAGCTTTAAACTGCCCTGCCCTTTTTATGACCGGATCAGACGAGCCCAATTCGACGCCAGAGATGTCCGCCGCAATGGCGAAACGTTCGTCAAATGGTTGGTCCGTTGTTTTGGATGGGGCTGCACACATGATGCCGATGACGCACCCCGCAGCTGTGAATGCAGCTCTGCGGGACTTGATACAAAGGTGCGAGCTATGACTGACTTCGATCCACGCGCTCTGCGCAGTGCCTTTGGCCGGTTTATGACAGGCGTGACGGTGGTCACCACGCGAAACGCTGATGGAACGCCCGTGGGCTTCACCGCGAACTCCTTTGCCTCTGTCTCCATGGACCCGCCCCTGCTGCTGGTGTGTCCGGGCAAATTCCTGTCGAGCTACACAGCGTTCGAGGGCTGCACCGATTTCGCGGTGAGTGTCTTGGCCGAGGGGCAAGAAGACGTTGCGACCACCTTTGCCAGCTACAAAGGCGACCGGTTCGCCAAGGTGCCCCACCACGCGGGGGCGCAGAACCTGCCCCTAATCGACGGGGCTATCGCGCAGTTCACGTGCCGAACCTACAGCGCCCAAGAGGCCGGAGATCACCTTGTCTTGATTGGCGAAGTGACCTCTTACAACACAGACGACGCGCACGGATTGGGCTACGCGGACGGCCAGTTCTTTAGCTTAGGGCTTGAACGGTCCGCCCGTGACCCCGCAGCCAAGCGGAATACGTGCGGCGCAATTCTGCGGTATCTGGATCAGGTCCTGCTCGAACCTTCGGACCAAGGGTACCGCCTGCCCGCAATGACCGTTTCGGATCGGATCGGCCTGCGGGATGGTTTGGCCGCTGCCATGGCCGCGCGGCACATCGCGGTCGATCTAGGGCCGGTCTATTCCGTCTACGAAGATGACCGCTCTGGCACGCACCACTCATGGCTTCTGGGCAAGGTAACTGCGGTCGAGCCTGCGTCGGGACTGGTTCCGGTGCCCATCGCGGACTTGCCGGAGACATGCTGCGCCAGTCCGGCAGAAGCCCGCATGCTCGCGCGCTTCGCTCGCGAAACCCGCACACGCGATTTCACTCTCTACATCGGGAACGCCGATCGCGGAGAGATTCACTCTTATTCGGAAAGGCTTTGACGATGGAATTTTCTCTGTTCGCGCACATGGAACGGCTCAATCCCCAGCAGCCTCACGCGGTCCTTTACGAAGAATTTCTGGACCTTTGCAAACTGGCTGATGACGGCGGAATGCGTGCAATCTGGACCGGAGAGCATCATGGGATGGAATTCACAATCGCGCCGAACCCGCTAATGTCGCTGGTCGATCTGGCGCACCATACCAAGAATGTGCGCCTTGGGACTGGAACCGTGATCGCACCGTTCTGGCACCCGATCAAGCTGGCAGGAGAGGCCGCCGCCGCTGATCTGATGACGGGCGGGAGGCTGGAGTTGGGGATCGCGCGTGGTGCCTATGTCTATGAGTATGAGCGCGTAATGCCGGGCATGGATGCATGGGAAGCGGGCCTGCGGATGCGCGAAACCGCCCCGACCCTGCGCAAACTGTGGCAAGGCGATTACGCGCACGAGGGGCAGTTCTATTCTTTTCCGTGCAGTACCTCTTCGCCCAAACCGGTGCAGCAGGATGGCCCACCGATCTGGATCGCAGCGCGTGACCCGAACAGTCATGAGTTCGGCGTGCACAACGGGTTCAACATTCAGGTCACGCCACTTTGGCAAGGGATAGAGGAAATTACCGCGCTCATGCATCGCTTTGATGCGGCGTGCGAGAGCCATGATGGCACCCGCCCCAAGATCATGCTGTTGCACCACACCTATGTGGGGCGCGACGAAGAAGACGTCGGTCACGCAGCGCAGGATTTGGCGCGTTACTACGCCTATTTTGGCGCGTGGTTCCAGAACAAGCGCCCGATCTCTCAGGGGCTGATGCCCAAGTTGACCGATGAAGAGGTTGCGGCAAACCCGATAACGAACGCCAAAAGTTTGCTCAATGATCTGACCATCGGCACCTCGCAGCAGGTGATCGATAAGATCAAACGTTACGAGGACATGGGGTACGACGAATTCGCGTTCTGGGTCGATAGCGGCATGAGCGCCGAAAAGAAGCATGCCTCTTTGTCGCGGTTCATCGACGAAGTTATGCCCGCCTTTCACTGACCCCCACCCCAAGAAGGAGACCGCCGTGCAACATTTCCAATTGTTTATCGATGGCGCCTTTAGCGAGGGCGCGATGGGTCAGACCATGCGCACTGAAAATCCGGCGACTGGGAGGCCTTGGGCGACGTTCGCGTGCGCTGCGCCTGCGGATGTCGAGCGTGCTGTTGCCGCGGCCAAGCGTGCCTTGGAAGATCCCATATGGCGAGACATGACCCAGACTGCGCGCGGCAAACTGCTCTACCGGTTGGCCGACTTGATCGAAGATAGTGCAGAAGCGCTGGGCCGGATCGAAACGACGGATAGTGGCAAACTGCTGGCAGAAACCGCGAGCCAGACCAAGTATGTCGGTGACTACTACCGCTATTACGCCGGTCTTGCAGACAAGATTGAGGGCGCAGTCCTGCCCATCGACAAACCCGACATGCACGTTTTTACACGGCGCGAGCCGATTGGTGTCGTGGCAGCCGTGGTGCCTTGGAACGCGCAGATGTTCCTGACGGCCACCAAGTTGGGGCCTGCGCTGGCGGCAGGGTGCACGGTGGTGCTCAAAGCCTCTGAAATCGCGCCGGCGCCGATGCTGGAATTCGCAAGATTGATACAAGAAGCGGGTTTCCCGAAGGGCGTGGTGTCGGTTGTTACTGGGGATGCCGAGAGTTGCGCCATTCCCCTGACCCGTCATCCTGACGTTGATCGGATCGCCTTTACAGGTGGGCCAGAGACGGCGCGTCACGTGATCCGCAACTCGGCTCAGAATTTCGCAGTGACCTCATTAGAGTTAGGGGGAAAATCTCCAATTATCGTGTTCGAGGATGCTGACCTGGACGGCGCGGCGAATGGCTTGATTGCGGGGAATTTCGGGGCCTCTGGTCAGAGCTGTGTGGCTGGGTCGCGCGGTCTGGTGCATCGCCCTATTCTGGAGCGTTTGATCGCAAAAATCACTGAAAAGGCCAAAGGCATTGTGGTTGGTGACCCCCTGGCTGCCGATACCCACTTGGGTCCGCTGTGCACCGAGGCGCAAATCAATACGATCAAAGCGACACTCGGCAAAGCGCAGTCCCAAGGGGCGATCATCCACTTCGGTGGCACGCCGCTCGACCGCGCTGGGAATTTTATGGCACCGACACTCGTTGAGTGCGCGAGCGCCGAGACAGAGACGCTCAAGGTCGAAATGTTCGGCCCTGTCATGTCGCTTTTGCCCTTTGACACCGAAGAAGAGGCATTGGCTCTGGCCAACGACTCCGATTTCGGGCTGGGTTCTGGGATATTTACTCAGAACTTGGCCAGAGCCCACCGCGTCAGCGCGCGCATACGGTCCGGCATCTGCTGGGTAAACACCTATCGCGCGATCTCTCCGATTGCGCCGTTCGGTGGCTTCAATCAGTCGGGATATGGTCGCGAAGCTGGGATCGAAGCGATCCATGACTACACGCGCACCAAAACGGTGTGGATCAACACTTCGGCAGAACCGATGGCCAACCCTTTCGTGATGCGCTGACGATAAAGCCGTTGCGCAGGGCCGCTCTGCCGCGCATCTTAGCGCGGCACATTAGCTTATCTGCACGACCGGAGCCCAAATGCCTCACGCCGATCTTTACTATTCCGCCGACCAAACCCTGCCCGCCAAAGAGGTGCTGCAGAAGATCGAGGACGTGATCCACGCTCATGATCCGTCGTCCGGCGCGTGCAAAGGCCGAGCGCATCCGATCGCAGAGTTTAACCACAGTCACATTTATCTGCGCCTCGCGATGCTCCCCAAGGAGCACCGAGATGCGGTGTTCGCCCAAGAGCTTGCCAAAAAGCTGAGCGATGCTTTGACGAGCTATGCCCAATCCCCTTGTGGCATCAATGTGAACATTCGCTTTGAACTAGAGCACTACACCTCTGTAAAGGTTTGAGAAAAGTAGCCAGAGTGCGTAAATTACCCGCGTATTTTACGTGTTTGGTGATTTTTATGTTTTTGTTCAAGTCGCGATCTGACCGCGTCTGGCGGGTCTATCACTGCCCTCGGTGCAACCATCATTTGCGCTTTGGCGCGACGTCCTGCGGCCATTGCTACCGGATGACGCCACCAAAAAATTGGATCCTGACTTGGGTGGTTTTGATCGTGGGGGCAGTGGCTGGTCTGGTTTCGCTCATTTGATTTTGACGTGAGCTCACAGCCAAGCCAAGGCAAGGCCCGCAACCAGAAGATACCGCGCGGCCTTGGCGATCGTCACGATCAGTAGAAAACTCGGCAAAGGCTCGCGCAGAATGCCCGCGATCACTGTCAGCGGATCACCAATGAACGGGGCCCAACTCATCAACAGGCTCCAGCGGCCGTACTTGTGGTAAACGCGTTCTGCGCGGCCCAGTTGCTCTGGTTTTACAGGAAACCATTTGCGATCTTGGAAGTGGCGCAAGAAACGTCCGCAATACCAGTTGACCGTGGACCCCAGCACATTGCCGACCGTGGCCGCGATCAGGAGCCCTGCAATCGAAAGCGCCGGGTCGCGTAGGTAATAGGCCAATAGGACCTCTGACTGCATCGGCAGGACAGTCGCAGCAATGAATGCCGCGAAAAAGAGACTGACATAGGGCATCGAGGGTCCTCGGTTTTTCTGTCCATGCCCAATGTTTGGAGTAGATGCAACGGGGGGACCCTAACAGGTGCGCGAGCCGGCTAAATCAATCATCACCTCTGCCATCGCGGCGGCGAGTTGCCCGCCGGAATGGCCAGGGCGTTCCAGCATGACGATGCGCCGTGTCATATGCGGCGTTCCAAATGGCAGGCATGTCAGCGGGATCTCCTGCGCGAGCTGCGGTAACATCGGGACAATCGCGGTGCCAAGGCCGCGCTCGACCATGCTTAGGATAACGCGCTGATTGTCGAGGATCATCTCCTCTTGTGGGCGGATCTGCATCTGTCGCAGGGCACGATCAATCATGCGTCCGGCCCATGACGCAAGGTCAAACCTGATAAACGGATAGGCTTGCAAAAGCTCTGATGGCGATAGGTGCTCTTGGCCCTTAGGGGCGACCACCCAGAATTGATCTTCATAGAGCGGAGTGCTGATGAGGTCCGACGGATGGGGCCGCACAAGTTCGGTCGTGATGGCCGCATCCAACTCGTGCGCGGCGACTTGCGCGGCCAGCTCTGCCGACATTCCCGCAACCACGTGAAAACGGGCATCAGGGTGGGCCGCGTTTAACTGTACCAGCGCGTCGGGCAAAAAAGTTGCAAGAGCCGTCTGGATCACCCCCAGCTTCACCTTGCCAGCTAGTACACCCTCTTCGCTCAATGCAGGTCCCAGTTGATCGTAAAGCGCGAGCACTTCGGCGGACTTTTCGACCAGAACCTTTCCTGCATCGGTCAGCACTGGAAGTCTGCGAGAGCGGTCAAAAAGCTTGGCCCCGAATTCTTCTTCGAGCGATTTGACCTGAAGGCTGACTGCCGATTGCGTCAGGCCCACGGCCGCACCTGCACTTGCGAACGAACCGTGCCGTGCGATGGCCTGTAATGTGCGCAATGCACGTATAGACATAATCGTCCTCCAATCCATGAGATTATATCATGGATTGAGGGAGTATTAAGAATTTTTCCGCGCCGATTTGGCGTGATACGTCCATGCATGATTTGAGGTCCGCCATTGGCGGCCAGAACCCGAAGGAGACAATGATGGACGGAGCAGTATTATTGGCTTTGATGCCGGTTGTTCTGATCATCGGCGCGGGCGCGGTTCTGCGAAAAACGGACTTCATCCAAGCGGCCTTCTGGCCGCAGGCGGAAAGGATGAGCTATTACGTTCTGCTCCCTTGCCTCTTCTTTCACAGTCTTGCGACCGCAGAGTTGGGCGGGGTGCCCGTGGCCGAGTTGGCGCTGACCTTGGTGCTTGCCACGGTGACGGTCGGAGCGCTTGTGGTACTACTGAGGCCGTTGATCCACGTGGATGGGCCCGCTTTCACTTCGGTTTTTCAGGGCAGTGTTCGCTTCAATAACTATGTTGGTGTCACGCTGGCTGCGGGGATATTTGGGGCCCAAGGCGTCGCGTTGGCAGCGATCTGCAATGCCTCTATCGTGCCGACGGTGAATATTTTGTGCGTCCTCGTGTTCGCGCGCCATGGGCGGGCGCAACTGAACGCTTTGGGGGTGGGCAAGCAGCTGGTCAGCAATCCGCTGATCATGTCTTCACTCGCGGGGATCCTGTTTCAGATGCTGGGTTTGGGCGTGCCTTCTGGAATTGCCGGTGCGCTCAAGGCTTTGGGTGGCGCGTCCCTCCCGCTGGGGCTTTTGTGTGTGGGCGCTGCGCTAGAGCTTGGCACGGCGCGTCAGTGGGTGGCCCCTGTTGCCGTCTCTTCGGGCATTAAGTTTCTGCTGATGCCTTTTGCGACGGCGGCCTTCGCACTGGTCTTTGGACTGCATGGCCCTGCGCTAACCACCGCACTGTTGTTCCAAGTCCTGCCAACTGCGTCATCGGCCTATATCCTTGCACGGCAACTTGGCGGTGACGCGCCTTTAATGGCGGGGATCACGGCAACGCAAACGGTAATGGGGATTGCGGCTATTCCCAGCGTGATCTGGGTGCTCGGACTTTGGATGCCGATTTAGAGCAGGCCTAGACGCGCTTTGAAGCGGTCCATTTCGTGCTCCGGTGGGCGCTTGCCTGTATAAATCTCGACGTAGGATGGAAAGCGTTCCAAGCGCACTTCGATAGGTTCCTGCACCTGCATCGAGATGTAGCCAACCTGCACCAAATAAATCGTTCGGGCACGAACATCCGCGTCCGCCGGATCATGTCCCCATTTTTCCAACATTTCGCGCAGTGCGTCGATGCGGCGGGTGTCTGCCTGTTGCAAGCGTGTGACGACATTTGGGTCTTTTTGCGCCCAAGAACGGATTGCGAGTTCCATACGCGAGTCAAACGCCTGACCTTCGAGAAAGGTGAAAATCACGTTCAGCATCGCCTCTGTTTCCGAGTATGCGTATTCGGTCGTTGCAGCGATCAAAGGCTCGGTCGTGCGGACGTCCCATCTGTCCAACAGCCCGTCGAGCAGTTGTTTTCTGTCCTTGAAGAACCAGTAGAAGCTGGTGCGCGACAGCTTCAGTTTATTGGCGAGGGGCATGACTTTGACAGAGTCGATCCCGCCCTGAAGAAGGGCGTCGTAAGCAGCGTCCAGCCAGACATCAGGTGATCCGCGCCAACCGCGCTCGGGAAGGGGCTCTGTGCTCATTCCTCATTTCCTAGGGATTGTGGCCAGTGTTGGCAAGCATTCATGGACCGCATGTGGAAGAATGTGCAGTAGTGTTTATCAGTTATGGTAATTTGAAAATGCTGCGTTGCAGAAATATTGAGATCTTTGAGAGAACCTAGCCAAGAAAAATCATCATTATAAATTGCAATCGAAAAATGCTGCGCAGCATTTTGGTGCGCATGTATTCTTGTTCTTCACGAAAGGACGTCTCTTGACATGTATGAACATTTTAATTCAGCATCACTCAATATTCAACGCAAGTCCCGGTCCACAGAGAGCCTGAAATGTCTAACGATCCTTTGCTCCAACCCTTTCAGCTGAAGCACCTGACGCTGAAAAACCGTATTATGATCACCAGTCACGAGCCGGCCTATCCCGAGGATGGGATGCCCAAGGAGCGCTATCGCGCCTACCATCTGGAGCGTGCCAAGGCAGGTGTTGGCCTGACCATGACAGCGGGCTCGGCGAGCGTGGCGCGAGACAGTCCGCCGGTCTTTAACAACATTCTGGCGTGGAAAGACGAAGTCGTTGGCCACATGAAGGAAATGGTTGATGCTTGTCACGACCATGGCTGCGCGGTGATGATCCAGTTGACTCATTTGGGCCGTCGAACCCGGTGGGACAAAGCGGACTGGCTGCCAGTTGTGTCAGCAAGCCATCTGCGCGAACCATCTCACCGCGCCTTCCCCAAGGTGGCTGAGGATTGGGATATCGCACGCATCATTGAGGACTACGCCGACGCGGCAGAGCGGATGCAGGCTGCCGGTGTGGATGGGATCGAGCTGGAGTCCTATGGCCACTTGATGGAACAGTTCTATTCGCCGCTGACGAACTCGTTGGAGGGACCCTACGGCGGATCTTTGGATAATCGTCTTCGTTTTGTCTGGGACGTACTTGGTGCAATCCGCGAGCGCTGCGGCAAAGAATTCATCGTGGGTATTCGATATTCGGGCGATGAGGACCTGCCAGGCGGCCTGACCAAAGAGGACGGTCTGACGATTTCTCAGCGTTTCAAAAATAGCGGGATGGTCGATTTCCTGAACGTGGTCAAAGGGCATATCGACACTGATCCGGGTTTGACCGATCTGATCCCGATCCAAGGCATGCGCAACGCTCCCCATCTGGACTTTGCAGGTGAAATCCGTGCGGCCACAGATTTCCCGACCTTCCACGCGGCCAAGATCCCGGATGTCGCGACAGCACGCCATGCGATCGCCTCGGGCAAGGTCGACATGGTTGGTATGACGCGCGCGCACATGGCAGACCCCCATCTAGTGCGCAAAATTGTCGAAGGGCGCGAGGATGATATCCGTCCCTGCGTCGGCGCAAACTACTGTTTGGACAGGATTTATCAGGGCGGAATGGCGCTTTGCACGCACAACCCCTCGACGGGGCGCGAGGTCGAGCAGCCTCACACCATCGAAAAAGCCGAGACGCCCAAACGTGTCACGATCATCGGTGCGGGCCCTGCAGGTATGGAAGCAGCGCGGGTTAGCGCAGAGCGCGGCCATCACGTCACAGTGTTTGAGGCAGCCGATAAACCGGGTGGCCAGTTGCGCCTGACAGCGCAGCAGGAGCGCCGCCGCGAGATGATCTCGATCATCGCATGGCGGTTCGAGCAGTGCACCAAACTGGGTGTCGATTTCCGGTTCAACACCTATGCTGAGATCGAGGATGTTCTGGCGACCAATCCGGACGAAGTCTTTGTCGCGACAGGTGGTTTGCCCCATACGGATGTTCTGACCGATGGAAATGACAAGGTGGTGTCAAGCTGGGATATCATCTCTGGCGATGTCAAAGCGGGCCAGGATGTTCTGGTTTTTGACGACGCGGGCGACCACTCGGGGCTGCAGGCGGCGGATATGATCAGCGCGACCGGCGCAAAGGTTGAAATCGTGACGCCCGACCGTTCGTTTGCGCCCGAGGTGATGGCCATGAACCTCGTGCCTTACATGCGCGCGATGCAAGAGCGGGATGTGACCTTTACGGTGACATGGCGGCTGAAATCCGTCGTGAAAGAGGGAAATCAGCTCAAGGCGATCCTTGGGTCCGACTACGGCAATTTCCAGAAAGAGCGGATCGTAGATCAGGTGGTGGTCAACCACGGCACCCGTCCGCTGGACGAGCTTTACTTTGAACTCAAGCCGCTATCACGCAATGGGGGCGAAGTGGATTACGACGCGTTGGCAACAGGTGGGATCCAAGAGGTCGAGACGAACCCCGAGGGTGCCTTCCGTCTTTTCCGGATCGGGGATGCTGTCGCCGCGCGGAATACGCACGCCGCGATTTATGACGCCTTGCGTTTGGCACGGGGGCTCTGAAACAGCGCCGACTAAACGAAATCGATATGGCGGTTCAGGGGTAATTCCCTGATCCGCTGTCCCGTCGCAGCAAAGATCGCGTTGGCAAGCGCTGGTGCTGCAGGGGGCACACCCGGTTCTCCGATGCCTCGAATGCGTGTGCCGTTGGTCAGGGCCTTCACTTTGACCTCGGGCACTTGGTACAGGCGTAGGCCGGTATTGGCGTAGAAGTTGTCCTGTTCTGGCGCGTGATCGGCGTAGGTCAGCGCGCAGTTCATCGCATGGCCAAGGCCAAAGAGAACGCCGCCAGTCACCTGCGCCTCTAGGTTCACAGGGTCCAAAACATCGCCCACATCTACGGCGACGTAGACGCGATCCAGTCGAATGCCCTCTTCGGTTCGCGTTACGTCCACGACTTGTGCACAGGGCACGCCAAAGGACACGCAGAACCCGACACCGCGCCCGTGGTTGTAGCCCAGATCAGGTCCGTCCCAGCCGCACATTTCGCCGACAGCCTCTAGCACTTTGCGCGAGGTGTCATCCATGCACAGTCGAATACGCTCTGCCAGAGGATCAGCGCCTGCCGCATGGATCAATTCGTCTAGCAGACAATCGTGGAAAAACCCGTTGCTGGACGCGCCAACTGACCGCCACGACGATACGGGCACCATGTCGGGTGCGCGGTATCCTGTGACGCGGTAATTCGGGATCGCAAAAGGTTGGTCCCACGATCCCGTCGTGATCGTCGCGTCCGGTCCGGGCAGGGTCATACCAGTCAGGCGGTTCATCCAGCTTGGTGTCATCGCAGATTGCGCGACTGACAAATCCATGCTGATGACATGACCCAAATCCGTACGTCCGCGGCCCCGTGCGATAGCCGCGGGTCGTGGGTAGTCGTGGGTCATATCTTCTTCTCGGCTCCAGACCAGTTTGACGGGGGTGCCGCGCATCTCGATTGCAATTTCAATCGCTTGCTCAACGTGGGTCATCTCGAGCCGGTGACCAAAACTGCCGCCCATTGGTTGCACGTGGACGTGGACTTGCTCTTCGTCGAGGCCGGTCATGGATGCGGCTTTTTTACGGATGAACAGCGGAATTTGCGTGCCGACCCAGATGTCGCAGGCATCATTGGTCAGACGAACCAGCGCGTTCATCGGCTCCATCGGGGCATGGGGCAAATAGGGGACGCGGTAAGTGACGTCAATCTCTGCGCCCTGTTCCAATGCGGCGTCGATGTTGCCGTCATCTCGTTGTCGGTGGTCAAAGGCGTCATCGTCCCCAAGCGCGGCCTCGAGTGCCTCGAACATCCTATCAGAATTCTCGGGAAAGGGGGCTGGCCCCCACGTAACGTCGAGCGCGTTTGCGCCTTGAAAGGCGCTCCATGTGTTATCCGCGATCACAGCGACCGCACTCGTGATGGGCAAAACTTGCTGCACCCCTGCAGTGGTGCGGGCCGCATCACTATTCAGACGTGCAATGCCACCACCAATACCGGGATTTGCGCGGACGGTGGCATACACCATGCCCTCAACGTTCAAGTCGATGCCATAGGTCTCTGTCCCGGTGCATTTGGCGACCATGTCCAGACGCTGCTGCGGCTTGCCCAATCGTGTCCACGCCGTCGCAGGCTTGAGCTCAACCTCTGTCACGGGATCCAACTGCGCGGCATCCGCAGCAAGGTCCGTGTACGGGATTACCGTTCCGTCCGGCAGTACCACCTGCCCATTTTTCGTGGATATATCTGCACGCGCGAGACCAAACTTGCGTGCTGCGGCTTCTTTCAAGGTCTCTCGTGCGACGGCCCCCGCAGTCCGCAGTTTGTCATAGCTGTCGGGTACGGTCGAAGATCCGCCGGTGATTTGGACCTCGAACAGCTTGGCCGGGATCGACATAAAGGCCCGCGCGGTTTCGGCCATGGTGCTGCGGTCATACGCGGGAAAAGGAACGCCTTCGGCCAATACAGCGGCGTTGTAATAGGCAGGGTCTGGTGCGCCCGGTGTGATCGTGGTTGTGGCTGGATCGATATCCAGCTCTTCGGCAATCAAGAGCGCTTGGATCGAATAGGCCCCCTGCCCCATGTCCGCTCGCGGCGTGATCAGGGTGATCCCGTCCGGCGCAATCTTGATATAAGGTGTGATAGCAGCCTCGCCGTCCTGTAGATCGTCGAGCAAAGGGTTCGGGATCGACCGTTTGACCAAATAGGTGCCAAAGGCGACGCCGCCAGCAATTGCGGCGGACCCGATCAGAAACGTGCGGCGGGTCAGCGTGCGCAGCTTGCCCATCAGCGACCTCCGATCTTGGTAGTGGCGAGATGGATCGCGGCGCGGATGCGGGGGTAACTGGCGCAGCGGCACAGATTGCCGGACATCGCATCGTCGATCTCGGCGTCTGTTGGCACGGGGATGTCCTTGAGCAACGCCGCAGCCTGCATAATCTGTCCTGACTGGCAGTAGCCACACTGCGCGACCTGCATTTCGATCCAAGCCTCTTGGACTGGGTGCGGGGCGTCGGGCGTCCCCAGCCCCTCGATCGTTGTGATCTCGGCGCCTTCCAGATCGTAAGCGCCAACTTGACAAGAGCGCACGGCCTCGCCGTTCAAATGGACCGTACAGGCGCCGCATTGCGCGATCCCGCAGCCATATTTGGTGCCTGTCATGCCCAGAATGTCACGAAGGACCCAAAGTAACGGCATATCTTCGGGCACGTCCACCTGATGCGGACGGCCGTTCACAGTGAAGCTTGCTTGCATGGCGGGCCTTTCTGTCTTGGTCTTGTAACGCAGATAATCAACGTTGCCGTCCATGCTAGTCGGACTTGGCGTCAAAAGGGCGAAGAAATTTCGAGCTCTCATCTTCTGTCCCGCCCCAAACACTCGAATTACCTGCCTGTTTTCGTAGCATTGCACGGGATCGTGAACGTTTTCGAAGTGCCTGATCGGCTGACTCCGTGCGTGCCTTGATCAGGATCATGAAAACACGACGAACAGGGCGCTACCACCAAGGGGATTCATCTTCGGGACGACGCCCATGGAAGACCTTTTGCAAAGCCAAGGACAGGTGGTTGCCGTACGCGGCGCGGTGGTGGACGTCGCATTTGCGGACGGTGATGTGCCCGCAATCAACGACGCGTTGCTGGTCGCGCGAAATGACGGCGATCTGTTGCTGGAGGTTCAGGCGCAACTTGCGGATGGGATCGCACGGTGCATTGCCTTGCAGTCGACTTCGGGCCTGCGACGCGGCGCGCCGGTACGTACAGCGGGTGGCTCGATCGAGGTGCCCGTCGGCGAGGCTGTCTTGGGGCGGTTGCTCGACGTGACAGGTCGCGCGGGTGACAAACGCGCCCCGTTGCCAGCGAATGCTCCGCGCCGATCCATCCACCAGCCGGCAGCCGGTCTGCAAAATCGCGGTGCTCCGTCAGAACTTTTTCACACAGGGATCAAGGTGATCGACCTGCTAACCCCCTTGGCCCAAGGGGGTAAGGCCGCAATGTTTGGCGGTGCGGGTGTGGGTAAGACCGTTCTAGTGATGGAACTGATCCATGCCATGGTCGCGGGCTACAACGGAATATCCGTCTTTGCGGGGATCGGCGAGCGCTCTCGCGAAGGGCATGAAATGCTGCTTGAAATGACCGAGGCAGGCGTGCTGGACCGCACCGTTCTGGTCTACGGTCAGATGAATGAACCACCCGGCGCACGCTGGCGGGTACCTATGACAGCACTGACCATTGCCGAGCATTTTCGCGACGTTGATCATCGAAATGTCCTATTGCTGATGGATAACGTGTTTCGCTTTGTTCAGGCAGGGGCCGAGGTCTCTGGTCTGCTGGGGCGCTTACCTAGCCGCGTGGGCTATCAGCCGACCCTCGCGACCGAAGTCGCACAGCTTCAAGAGCGGATTGCCTCTGGTCCAGACGCTTCTGTCACCGCGATCGAAGCGGTCTATGTGCCTGCAGACGATTTCACAGATCCAGCCGTGATCGCGATTGCGGGCCATGTGGACTCGATGGTCGTCCTGTCGCGTGCGATGGCAGCGGATGGCATGTATCCTGCGGTTGATCCCATTGCATCCTCTTCGGTCTTGCTCGATCCGCTGATCGTTGGGGAAGAGCATGTCGCTGTGGCAAATGACGTCCGCAGCGCGATTGAGCATTACCGCGAACTACAGGACGTCATTTCCCTGCTCGGGATGGAGGAGTTGGGCCGAGAGGACCGTCAGATGGTTGAACGGGCCCGCCGCTTGCAGCGGTTTCTTACCCAGCCCTTCGCCGTAACCGAGGCAATGACCGGCATTGCAGGGTGTTCGGTCGCCTTGGCGGACACCATCGCAGGGTGCCGTGCTATTCTCGAAGGAGAGGCCGACGATTGGGACGAAGCCTCGCTCTATCTCATTGGCTCGTTGGACGAAGCCCGCGCCAAAGAAGAAACTGTCAGACAAGGCGGCAGGGCAGCGTGATGGGTTTGTCACTGTCCGTTACCACGCCCTTACACACGCTTGTGGCAGCACAGTCAGTCAGGTCCATCCGTGCCGAAGATCAGTCTGGCAGCTTTGGAATTCTGGCAGGTCACGTGGATTTTTTAACGGTGCTGCCAGCATCCGTTCTGCGATGGAAGACCGCCGAAGGCACCGAGCGATATTGCGCGATGCGCTCTGGGCTACTGCGCGTGACCGGCGGATCTGTTGTGGAGGTTGCCTGCCGCGAAGGGGTCCTCGGCGATGATCTAGAGGCGCTTTTGGCCCATGTGCGTGCCCTGCGCCAAGCCGAAGAAGACGAGGAGCGCCGCGCACGGGTCGAGGCGATGCGGATGCAGACCCAAACCGTGCGCCAGATGATGCAGGTCTTTCATCCGCAAAGACCTGCTGGACTGGATCATCCTCCGGCCATCACGACAGAGGGACGTTAGATGGCCGACCCGCGCGATCAGATGGAGGACGCGACCCGCCGTGCCGCAAAACGCCAGCGGATTGGCGCAGAGGACCCCGAGCCCTCGGTTGCGGCGCGACTGGGCCAGATCGGGGTACTGGGGTGGCTGGTTGTCATGCCGATCCTGATTGGGATCGTCCTTGGCCGGTTGGTCGATCGCGTGGCGGAGAGCGGGATATTCTTTACCGCTCCCGCGATTTTCATTGGTGCAGGCATCGGCCTGCACGCAGCATGGAAGTGGATGCATAAACAATGACGGAGCTCACAATGTTCATCGCGTTCGGCGGGCTGGCAGGGTTCACCCTAGGGCTCGCGCATTTCCTGAGCCTTTCGCGCGTCGTACAGATGCTGGTTGGCGGACCCATGGGGTTAGGACTGGTCCTGCAACTTGTGCGCTTTGCAGTGCTTGGCGGCGCTCTTTATGGGATCGCGCCGCTCGGGCCGCTTTCGCTGTTGGCCGCGCTGGCTGGCGTTATTCTTGCCCGAGTGTTGGTCTTGCGCCGTAGTCGCCCCACCAATGAGGCGGTGTAATGGAGAATCCGCTGATCACGCAGCCGCTGTTCTATGTGGGCCCGGTCCCCATCACCTCGGCTGTGCTGGTGACTTGGGGGATCATGGCGTGTCTGGCGGCATTCTCGGTCTGGATGTCAGGGCGGCTGCGGACCACCCCAGACGGTTTGCAATCCGCTGTGGAGTTGCTGGTCGACACAATCGATGGCCAAATCCGCGACACCATGAACCGCGATCCCGCACCATATCGCGCCCTGATCGGAACGATCTTTGTCTTTGTGCTGATATCGAACTGGTCCTCGTTGATCCCCGGGATAGAGCCGCCGACAGCGCACTTGGAAACTGACGCTGCGCTCGCCCTGATCGTTTTCGTTGCGACGGTGATCTACGGAGTGCAGGCCCAAGGCGTCAAAGGCTACCTCGCCGGTTTTGCGGACCCAAGTTGGGTCATGATTCCGCTGAACATCGTAGAGCAAATTACGCGAACCTTTTCGCTGATCGTCCGTCTGTTCGGGAATGTCATGAGCGGCGTGTTTGTGATCGGCATCGTTCTATCTCTGGCGGGGCTGTTTCTGCCGATCCCGCTTATGGCCTTGGATCTGCTGACAGGAGCGGTTCAAGCCTACATCTTTGCGGTGCTTGCCACCGTTTTCATCGGTTCGGCGGTCGAAGGCGGACACGCCACCGCCAAGCCTGCGACCAAGGAGCCTACTCAATGACCAATGACCTTGTCCAAGCAGTCTCAATCCTCGCAGCGGCTTTGTCTGTGGGGTTCGGCGCACTCGGCCCCGCTTTGGCCGAAGGGCGCGCTGTCGCCGCCGCCATGGAGGCGATCGCCCGCCAGCCCGAAGCCGCGGGGACCCTGAGCCGGACTTTGTTCGTAGGTTTGGCCATGATCGAAACCACAGCGATTTATGCGCTGGTCGTGGCGCTGCTGGTTCTGTTCGCCAATCCCTTTGTTTGAACGGGGGCGTGAATGAGCATCGATTGGTGGACGCTGGGGCTACAGGCCATCAACGCACTGGTTCTTGTGTGGATTTTGGCACGCTACCTGTTCCGTCCCGTCTCGGCCATCATTGCAGAGCGTAAAGACGCCGCGCAGGCCGAATTGCGCCGCGCCGCGAAGGCGATGGAAAAAGCCGAAGCCGCAAAGTCCGCGGCCGATGCAGAGCGCGCTGCGTTCGCGCGCGAGCTATCTGATCTACAGGAAAAGGCGCGATACGAGGCCGAGGAGATCAAGCGTCAAATGCGCCTTAGTGCCGAACAGGAGGCAGCGCAGATCAGACAGGATGCCGCCAAAGCGGTCGATCAGATGCAAAAAGACGCGCGTCACCAAATGGGAGAAGAGGCGGCGACTTTAGCCGTGCAGATCGCGCGGAAACTACTGACCCGTCTGCCTCAAGAAGCTCAGGTTTCAGAATTTTCCACGGGTTTGGCCGAAGCTCTGGCTGCTTTGCCAGATGCTACACGGTCCCGCATCGGCGCAAAGGGCCCTGTTGCAGTCCGCGCTCCGCGTGCATTGACACAAGAGGAAACGGCCAAGCTGCGGGGCGACATCTCTGGTGCGCTAGGACGTGATGTTCAGGTCGCGATCACTGTAGATCCATCGTTAATTGCTGGCTTCGAGCTGGATGCGCAGACGGCGACAGTGCGCAATCATCTGGCGGCCGATCTGATGCAAATAAAAGAGGAGCTTGTGCGTTATGCCTGAACCAGCGCTCCCCAAGGGATGGCTCGAAGAGAACTCGCGAATTGTAGACCAAGCCGAGCTTGGGCCGCAAGCTACACCGGTTGGGTGCATCCTGCGGTTGGCGGACGGAATCGCGCAGATCGACGGACTGCCGGATGCGCCTCTGGGCGCTCTGTTGGAATGCGAGAATGGCGCGTTCGCATTCGCGCACAGTCTGGATCGCGACGGGATCAATGCGGTGTTCTTGGACGAAGGAACAACCGTCTCTGTCGGCGACCGCGTGACCGACATCGGAGACGTTCTGCGTGTGCCGGTCGGAGAGGCTCTGCTGGGCCGCGTTGTTGATCCGTTGGGGCGTCCGTTGGACCGCGGACCAGATATCGCCGGCGCAGACCATTGGCCGGTTGAGCGACCTGCCCCCACGATCATTGAGCGTGACCTGGTGTCCGAACCGCTTGAAACCGGCGTTCTGGTCATGGACAGCCTGTTTGCCTTGGGGCGCGGGCAACGAGAGCTGATCGTGGGCGATCATGCGACGGGGAAAACCTCTCTCGCGGTTGATGCGATCATCAACCAAAAGCATTCGGACGTGATTTGCGTATATGTCGCGGTGGGCCAGCGGGCGTCGGCGGTAGAGCGCGTTATTGACGCTGTCCGCACTCACGGAGACCCGTCGCGCTGCATTTTCGTCGTCGGTAGCGCCGCCGCGACGCCCGGCATGCAGTGGATCGCGCCCTTTGCGGGTATGACGATGGCCGAATTTTTTCGCGATAACGGCCAGAATGCGCTGATTGTCATTGATGATCTGACCCGCCACGCTGCGACCCACCGCGAATTGGCGCTCTTGACCCGCGAGCCGCCGGGCCGCGAGGCGTATCCGGGGGATGTCTTCTACCTGCACGCGCGCCTGCTGGAGCGGGCGGCCAAACTATCGCCGGAGCTTGGTGGCGGATCACTCACGGCGCTGCCCATTGCGCAAACAGATGCGGGGAATTTATCGGCATACATTCCGACCAATCTGATTTCGATCACCGACGGGCAGATCGTTCTGAACAGCCACCTGTTTTCTGCCAGCCAACGGCCTGCGGTGGATGTCGGTCTGTCTGTCAGCCGTGTCGGGGGTAAAGCGCAGAACAAAGCCTTGCGATCTGTCGCAGGGCGTGTGCGGCTAGACTACGCGCAGTTCCAAGAACTTGAGATGTTCACGCGGTTTGGCGGCATCTCGAACGAGCGCGTCAAAGCGCAGATCACCCGAGGCGCGCGTATTCGGTCCTTGTTGGTGCAGCCGCGCTACTCTGGATTGCGTCAGGTCGATCAAGTTGCTTTGCTCGCGGCCCTCGCAGATGGTTTGCTGGATCAGGTCGACGAGGCGCTGATCCCCGCGCTGAGGGAACGTTTGCCCTCACGGCTCGGTAACAGCGTCGAACTGGGAGCTGGCCCACTTGGCGCTGATCAGCGCGCAGAGTTGATCGCTGTGGTCGAGGCGTTGATAAATGAGTTGCAGGTGGAGCGCGCGCCTTGAGTGGGCGCTTGGCCGATATCTCTGCTCGGATCGACACGGTTCACAAGCTAGAGTCGGTGATCAAAGCCATGCGCGGGATTGCGGCCTCCCGCGTGCAAGAGGCGAACCAGCATTTGCAGAGCGTGAGAAGCTACGCCGCGACAATCGTCACGGGGATTTCACAGGTGCTTGCGCGCGTTCCACCGGCGGACGAGCTCCCCAACCGAGAGGGTCACGCGGTTGTCGTGTTTGCAGCGGAGCAGGGTTTTGCGGGGGGCTTCTCGGACCGCGTGTTTGACCATGTGTCCCGTCAATTTTATGCCAAAGACACTCTTTTTGTGGTCGGAGAGCGTGGTGTGTCCGAGGCCGTCGAGCGGGGATGGCCACTGGGGTGGCAGGCCCCAATGGTGTCGCAACCTGCGTTAGCGCTGGGTTTGGCCACGCGTTTGACGGATGTACTGTTTGAAAGACTGGCGGCCGGTGCTTTTGGATCGATCTCAGTTGTTCATGCTGCGCCCGCGGCCGGAGGCGCGGATATTCATGTCGATCGCTTGGTGCCCTTTGATTTTGACCGGTTTCCCGCGGCTGATGACGGGGATGCATTGTTTTCACTGTCGCCCACGGTCATGCTCGAAAGCTTGGTGCAAGAATACGTGTTTGCTCAATTGGCCGAGGCGGCACTTCAGTCTTTTGCCGCAGAAAATGAAGCGCGGATGCGTGCAATGATCGCCGCTCAGGATAATACGGCAGAGACGTTGGCGCAGATGGTCGCCACATCCCGCCAGTTGCGGCAAGAAGAGATTACCGAAGAAATTCTGGAACTGGCTGTGTCGGGACTTGCGCAGAGTTAATCGAGCGTGACACCGCTGGTCAAAGCCCGGCGCAGTAGGCCGGTTTGCCCCTGAACGCCCATTCGAGCAAAGATCGCTTTGGAGCACGAGCGCGCGGTTTCATCCGTCCAGCCCAAGACCTTGGCCGCCGACTTCAGACTATGCCCGTCGCAAATGAGTGCCGCGAGCCGCCCTTCGCTGCGGTTTAGGCCGAAATGTTGGGCAAAAGCCTCGGCCGGGAGGGCTGTGTGATCCGGCGTTTCTCTGAGCCGCACGAGGATTTCGGCGTTCTGCCTTTGCAGGGTCAGCTCGGTGCCAACATCCGCCGTGAATATGACAGTTGCGGTTCCTTGGGTCGCGCAGGCCGCAAACGCCGTCCGAAACCGCAACGCCATCTCTGGGTCGGCAAACTCAAGCCGAAGTCGCTCGGAAATCCGCATGTTCCTGAAGGCGCGGAGAGCGTCAATATTTGGCGACATCGACTGAATATTGCCAGTCAGATCAGTGATCACCCAGCCTGCACCCAAACCGGCAAGTAAGTGCTCTGATTGATCGGCCTGCCCCCTCTCGGCAGTCAGTCTTGCCCATGTAGATAGACACTGGCCTAGGAACGGCGAAACGGTCGTCAAAAACTGGCGGTCTGGACTGCGAAAGTCGCGCCGGTGCGCCTCGCGCAAGATGCACAAACTGGCGTTAGCGCTGCCGTCTGCGCGCACCTTTACTATCCGAAAAAAACCGTCGAGCGCTCGTGTGGTCGTAAGGTCCTCTTGCCCGTAAACGCGGTCAAAGCGGAGAGAGGGCATCAGATCCTGCAGCGCAAGGCAGTCCACCCCGATAGACCATGTCTGCGCGGTGCCGCGAACGGGCTGGAAGTGCAGCATTGCGCCGTCAGCTTGCGTAAAGTCGCGCAGAGGGGTCAGGAAATCCTGCCATCCCGCGCCAGTACTGGCCGAAAAAAGGCTTTGAATCAAAGATGTTTGATCGTCGACATACTGCATTGCAGGAAGATACCCCCCATTTGGGGGGTTCGCCAGCGTTTTCCCAAAGCTAAGTAGGTTTCAGCGATTAAAGAGATGATTCGAGTATGACCCAGAAAACATTGACGCACCTTCAGCGCCTCGAAGCAGAAAGCATTCACATTCTGCGCGAGGTCGTGGCCGAGGCCGAAAACCCCGTAATGCTCTATTCGGTTGGTAAGGACAGCGCAGTAATGCTGCACCTCGCCAAGAAGGCGTTCTACCCAGCTCCCCCGCCCTTCCCGCTCTTGCACGTGGACACCACTTGGAAGTTCCAAGACATGTACAAGCTGCGCGACAAAGCGGCCAAGGATGCGGGCATGGAGCTGCTCGTTCATCGCAACCCCGAAGCCGCTGAGCGTGGCATCAACCCGTTCGACCACGGCGCCCTGCACACCGACATGTGGAAGACTGAGGGCCTGAAGCAGGCGCTGGACAAATTCGGTTTCGACGTGGCCTTTGGTGGCGCGCGCCGCGACGAAGAGAAATCCCGTGCCAAAGAGCGCGTGTTCTCGTTCCGCTCGGCCAACCACCGCTGGGACCCCAAGAACCAGCGTCCCGAATTGTGGAACCTGTACAACGCGCGCAAAGCCAAGGGCGAAAGCGTTCGCGTGTTCCCGATCTCGAACTGGACCGAACTGGACATCTGGCAGTACATCCACCTCGAAGGCATCGAAATCGTGCCGCTGTACTTCTCGGCGCCCCGCCCGACTGTTGAGCGTGACGGCCTGCTGATCATGGTGGATGACGACCGCTTCCCGCTGCAAGACGGCGAGACCCCGCAAATGCGTTCTGTCCGCTTCCGCACCTTGGGATGCTACCCGCTGACCGGCGCTGTGGAAAGCGAAGCAAAAACCCTGCCCGAAGTGATTCAGGAAATGCTCCTGACCACCACTTCGGAACGTCAGGGTCGTGCGATCGACCACGATCAGGCCGCCTCGATGGAGAAGAAGAAGCAGGAAGGCTACTTCTAAGCGCCGCTTCTTCGGTCCCTTCACGCCAGTACGGAATTTATAAATGACTGATCCTATTTACAAAACAGACGCCCTGATCGCCGAAGACATCGACGCGTATCTCGAGGCTCACCAGCACAAGACCATGCTGCGTTTCATCACCTGTGGTTCGGTGGACGACGGCAAATCGACCCTGATCGGCCGTCTGCTGTACGACAGCAAGATGATCTTTGAAGACCAGCTTGCCACTCTGGAAGCCGACTCCAAGCGCGTTGGCACACAGGGCGGCAACATCGACTTCGCTCTGCTGGTCGACGGTCTGGCCGCCGAGCGCGAGCAAGGCATTACCATCGACGTGGCCTATCGTTTCTTCGCGACCGAGAAGCGCAAGTTCATCGTCGCCGACACCCCCGGTCACGAGCAGTACACCCGCAACATGGTGACTGGCGCATCGACCGCTGATCTGGCTGTCATCTTGATCGACGCGCGCAAAGGCGTACTGACCCAGACCCGTCGCCACAGCTACCTCGTGCAGCTGCTGGGCATCAAGAACGTGGTTCTGGCCGTCAACAAGATGGACCTCGTCGACTACGATCAGGCGACTTACGACGCGATCATCGAAGACTATACCAACTTTGCGCGCAGCATTGGCATCGAAGAGTTCGTAGCGATCCCGATCTCTGGCCTCGCGGGCGACAACATCGCCGCGCACAGCGACACGATGCCGTGGTACACCGGCCCTGCCCTGCTGCCCCACCTCGAAGAGGTTGAGATCAGCAACACGGTTGAGCAGGAACAGCCCTTCTCGATGCCCGTGCAGTGGGTGAACCGCCCGAACCTCGACTTCCGCGGCTTTGCGGGTCTGGTTGCAACCGGCTCGATCCGTCCCGGAGACTCGGTGCGTGTTCTGCCGTCGGGCAAAACCTCGGAAGTGGCGCGTATTGTTAGCCTTGAAGGCGATCGCGACCTCGCCGTTGCAGGCGAGTCCGTGACTCTGACCCTGAAGGACGAGATCGACTGTTCGCGCGGTCAGGTTATCGTTGCGGCGCAGGCTCCGTTGGAAGTCGCTGACCAGTTCGAGTCCACCATCGTCTGGATGGACGAGCAGGAAATGGTACCCGGTCGCGCTTATTGGATGAAGATCGGCACCCAGACTGTGTCGGCCACCGTCCAGCACCCCAAGTACGAAGTGAACGTCAACACCCAAGAGCAACTGGCCGCGAAGACGCTGGACCTGAATGCGATCGGCGTGGCGAACATCACTCTGGATCGCGAAATCCCCTTTGACGCATATGACAACAACCATGCGCTGGGTGGCTTCATCCTGATTGATAAAATCACCAATGCGACCGTGGCAGCTGGCCTGATCAACTTTGCTCTGCGTCGTTCGACCAACGTCCATTGGCAGGCGACCGACATCGACCGTGCCGATCACGCCGCAATGAAGAACCAGAAGCCCGCAGTTGTGTGGCTGACCGGTCTGTCGGGCTCGGGCAAGTCGACCATCGGCAACATCCTAGAGAAAAAGCTGGCGCGCATGAACCGTCACACCTTCCTTTTGGATGGGGACAATGTGCGTCACGGCCTGAACAAGGATCTTGGCTTCACCGAGGCGGACCGGATCGAAAACATCCGCCGCGTGGGCGAGGTGGCCAAGCTGATGACCGACGCAGGTCTGATCGTCATCACAGCCTTCATCTCGCCTTTCCGGTCGGAGCGTGACATGGTCCGCAGCATGATGCAGCCCGGCGAGTTCGTCGAAGTCTTTGTCGACACTCCTTTGGAAGTTGCCGAAGAGCGTGACGTCAAAGGTCTGTACGCCAAGGCGCGTTCGGGTCAGCTGAAGAACTTCACCGGCATCGACTCGCCATACGAGGCGCCGTTCAATGCCGAGATCCGCATCGACACCACGGCGATGAGCCCTGAAGAAGCGGCTGACGCGATCATCGATCGCCTGATCCCGTAAGTTCGGTTCAGCTCAGAAGCAAAAAGCCCCGCGTCATCTGGCGCGGGGTTTTCTATGTGCAGATCAGGTAGCTTGTTGGCTGAACGTCGTCTCGGCGAAATCCTGTAAGCGTGTCTCGAGTTGTGAGACGATCACCGGCTTCTGCATCACATCTTCGCCCATGCAAAAGTCGATGGCGGCCGCTTTGTGTGCGGACAGAAACATGAACCGTATTCCGCGGGCGCGTAGGGCAGCAGCGATGGCCTCGCTTGTCCCTCCGCGGCCAAGGTTGACGTCGAGAATGGCAAAGTCGATGTCCTCGGATTCTGCCAGTGCGACGCCGTTGGCGCGTTTGCTGGCGGGGCCGACAACATTATGGCCCCACCCTTCGACCATCTCGGCGAGGTCCATCGCCACGATTGGTTCGTCCTCTACGATGAGAACCCGAAGGGCTTTTTGATCCGTCATGTTTGTCTCACACACACTATTTCTCAGGAATGGAACGACGTTAATGCATCATATGTTCCGCTTCCTACCGAAAAATATTCAAGAAGTCATAGATGTATACCGGATATCGCTTTTACAGATGTGTTGTATGTGTATTTTTTCGCTAACCGGCGGCAGATGTTTAAGCTTGGGATTTGGTTAATGCTATGAAAGGAAATGAATAAAAGCTGTGGCTCGCTGCCAAGCCAGACTCTGGACTGTAACCATTTCTTTTCGCGCAGTGGGGCCTTTAGCCCAAAGAAAAGTGCAGCCGGCCCTTGGGCGCAAAGGCCAACTGCGTAAAGAGATTAGCCGGGGTCAGGTCCCCAATTTCATCAGGGTAATACCACAAACAATCATTGTACCCGCGGCAAGTCGGACCGGCGAAAGATCCTCTCCGAACAAGATGATCCCCGCGATAAACGCACCCACAGCCCCGATTCCGCTCCAGACCATGTAAGAGGTGCCAAGGGGCAAGGTTTTGGTCGCAATCGCGAGCAAGCCAAAAGAGCCGAGCATCGTCACGATCGTCAGGACACTTGGCCAGAAACGGGTGAAGCCCATTGAGGATTTCATCGCCGTGGCCCACACGATCTCGAGCAGGCCCGCGAAGAACAGGATGAACCACGCCATCCGGATCAGTCCGGAAAGATGCCGGCCGAAGTGGGCGCGCCATCATCGAACTGCGATAGGTAAGACACGATGGTCTCTTGGTTAACGGCAAAGCCTTTGTAGTCCGCGAGGTCAGGGTCAATGTCGCGCAAGACGCGGTGCAGGCGGCGGCCCCACTTTGGCACGGTCGCCAGATCCTGAAGGCTGCACAGATAGCACCGGATCGGAAAGGCGAGTGCGTTTGAACGCGGCAACCGCCAGAACGTCTGTAGTTCCACCCGCAGGAATTGCTTGGCCCCCACGTTTTCGGGGGTGATTGTCCGCTTTTCAGGGCCCCATTTGTGGTAGTTTTCTGGACTGGTATCCAGACGCGGGTTCACGGTCATGGTCCAGTTTAGGCGGCGGTAGGATTGCTCTTGGTCGACTGCCAGCAGAAACTTGAGCGCTTTGTCGAACACCCCCATCTTGCGGGCCTTGGGTACTGGCGCATGCCATTCAAAGAAGTTCATCCCCACGTCGAAATCCAGTGACCAGTCAGCTTGGCTGGTGATCATGCCCGCATCTAGCCAAAGGTTGCCCTCGCGTTCGTGCAGCAGGGCGAAATCTCCTTGGGCTTGGCGCGTGATGTATTCCATTGGCCCGCAAGGCAGCGTGGTCGGGTCAAGGAAGGTAAACTTCTTGTCGATCCCTAGGGGCTTGTTGATCCAGTGCCACTGGTTGCCATCGCGGGTCAGCGTGAAAAGGTCGGGATAATCACGGGCCTTGGACACCATGATCAGCTCGAGCAAATCCCAGCCCGCCAATTCCATGTGCGGCAGAGACTGGCAACGCATGGGGTCTTCGGCCAGTGTGATTTCGCGGTCTTTCATTTCGGACACGTAATGTTCGTCCACATCGAACGCGAATTCAAATGGGGAGCCTTTGGGCCCGCCCGGATGGCGCTCGATATTGACCGAGTACATGTAGCTGTCCTGATCAAACGGGAATGGGAAGCGCTGAACAGCAGCAGGCGAATTAAAATAGGTGTAGTCGCCGCGGAAAGTCTCTTCGTTGAATTGGAAGGTCATGGCAGTCCTCAGAGATCGAGTTCGAGCCGCGTGCCTTTGAAACGCGACATGCAGGGCATGATTTTTGTCTGCTCGGCGCGCTCGTCGTCGCTGAGCCAGTGGTCGTGGTGCAGGATGCGCCCTTCGCAAGCGGTCACGCTGGTTTCACAGCGTCCGCAGGCGCCGCCGCGGCAGGAATAGTCAATCTCAATTCCGTCCGCTTCGAGTGCTTCGAGCAGGCTTTGATCGGCTTTGACGCGGACCTTCTGTCCGGTCGAGGTGATGGTGACCTCGAACGGCTCGCCTGGTGGGGGGGCGGTGAATGCCTCGGAATGGACCGAGGATGTGGGCCAATTCAGGCGTGCGGCTTGGTCGGCGACTGCCTTGATCAGGCCGTCTGGGCCACAGGTGTAGACATGGGTGCCAAGAGGCTGGCCGTCCAAAATCTCTCCCAAATCCATCCGTTTTCCTTCTTCGGAGATATGGATGTGGATGTGCGCAGCCTCCGGCAACATGGCGAGGCCCGCGGCCTCTTTGCGAGACCGTGCGGCGTAGTGCAGTTCAAAGGGCGCTTGGGCTAGGTCCAACTGGCGCAGTTGCGACAGGAAGGGCGTGATGCCAATGCCGCCCGCGATCAGAATATGTTTCTTGGCGCGCAGGTCCAATTGGAACAGGTTCTTGGGCGCGGAGACTGTGATTAAGTCGCCTTCGTTGACCTTCTCGTGCATGTAACGCGATCCGCCACGGCCGGTGTCCTCTCGGCGGACGGCAATTTCGTAGCCCGATCCGTCATAGGGGTCCGACACGAGAGAATAGGAATTGCGGCGGATCAGCTCGCCTTCGGGCATTTCAACGGTGATGTGGGCGCCGCCTGAAAAGAGGGGCAATGCCGCACCATCGGGGTGTTCAAAGCGGAAGCGCTTGACCAGTGGGGACAGTTGCTGGGTTTCGGTGACCTTGAGCGTCAATTTGTTCATGGGCGGATCTCCACGCTGTTTGGGACGACGCCAGGCGTTTCAGCGTCCACGCAAACCCCTTGGAATGCGCCAAGACGCCGTGAGAAGTGATCGCGCACAAACAAAGTCAGCCCGCAATGAGAGCAGGTGAACGGGTCGGTGGTCACGTTGTCGGTGATGCCTTTGCAGTGCACGCATTGCATACGGCGCGCGATGGTGCCGCGATGTTCCATCTGAATGGCATCCAGCGGCAGCCCCTCGGCGGTGGCAAGGGCGGACATGTGGCCCATCAGGCCCTCGGACCCCGCCAGAAACAGTTGGGTGCCCATCCGTGCAGTTCCAAGCAGTTGCTTTAGCATGGGGCCCGCGGCATCAAGGTCTGGGGTGACATGAACGGCCAAGGGGCGCAGCGACTGAATCTGGCTGGGGCCTTCGGCGGTGGGGGCCACAAGAACCACATGGGCCTTGTCCATGACCGAACTGTCAGACGCGGCTAAATCCGCGAGCGCGGCGGCACCTGCGGCGTCCGCGACCATAATTGCAGGCGCGGCACCATGAGATGTCAGAGGGGCGTAGGTCGGTCGGCTTTCGATCGATGGAGAGAATTCTGTCATAGACATAGCGAACGAATTTCCTGTTGGGCGGTCAGTGTGGGGGCGCAAGGCGCGCCCCCGCGGTGACGGGATGGGCGCTTAGCCCTTGGCAGTGCGCCGCTTTTTGTCGACGTCGTAGAAGGGCATCGGATGCGCGATGGCGGGCACGTCTGTTTCGCCAATCTTGACGGTCAGGGCGGTGCCTTCGACCGCGCACTCAACTGGCATCCGGGCGATGCCTACGTTGTGGCCGTTCAATTCGGAATACATGCCGATTGTCACGACGCCGACTTCCTTGCCATCTTTGAGCAAGGGCGCGCCTTCGGGGGCAGGCTCGGTGCCCTCAAGTTTCACGCCATATATTTTGAAGCGCTCTTTGCCTTTCAGGCGGTAATGCTCTTCGGCGCCGCAGAAGCCGGTTTTGCCGGGCGAGACGGTGAAATCGAGCCCCAGTTCCCACAGGGTGTCGCCAGCAGCTTCGTCCTCGAACGGGTACATTTCCGAGTTGTCGTAAGGGAAGAAGAGCAGGTAGCTTTCGGCCCGCAACCAATCCAGCGTGGTAAAGCGGGTCGGGATGATGCCCATCTCTGCGCCCTCGGACACGATCGTATCCCAGATTTCGGGGGCATCTTGACGGCGGCAGAAAATTTCGTAGCCGCGCTCACCGGTGTAGCCAGTGCGCGAAATCATGACCGGTTTGCCAAATAGCGTGGTCTGGATATGGCTGAAATAGACTACATCGCGAATGCCAGGCACGTGCTTTTCCAGATAGTCGACGGCCAAAGGCCCCTGAAGCGAAATGTCGTGCAGGTCGTCGTCGAACATGATCACGCAGTTGCGGCCCGCCGCAAACTTGGTCAGCTGCTCGTGGCCCGCGCCAGAGCCATGCACGACCATGAAGCTGTGCGGCCCCATGCGGTAGATCACGCAGTCGTCGATGAACTTGCCCGCTTCGTTCAGCATAGTCGCATAGGTCGACCGGCCGGGCTTTAGCTTCTCAATATTGCGGGTCGTGGCTTTGTCGATCACGTATTGGGCGTGCGGACCAGAGATGTGGACCTTTTTCAGGCCCGAGACATCCATGACGCCAGCTTTGGTGCGGATCGCCAGATATTCTTCGGTCTGATCTTTGTCATAGGTCCATGCGGTGCCCATGCCGCTCCAGTCTTCGAGATCGGAGCCCATGGCGCGGTGCCGGTCCGCCAATGCGGAAAATCTCCATGATGCGATCATTGTGTTCGTCCTTACGGGTCAGTCAGTGTGGTGATGGATGGGGGTGCGCTGGCGGCGGGACCGTGCCGCCAGCGCCGGACCAAGGCGGCCCGTCAAAGGGCTCAGCCCTTCTTTTCGGTGGCCTTGTAGGCATGCTCTTCGTGGCGCCAGCCGAACACGATCGCGACGACAACGAGCACGAGGCAGAGCAAGAGCCAGAAGCCTTCGGCCGATCCGTAGCCTGTGTAGATGGCGCCGGTGACGCCGTCCCAGGTGGTCATGTCAAACGGAGATTCCATTGCGTATTCCTTTCAGATGACAGGGAGTCACTCGGCCGGGCTGACCGACGGGTGCAGAGCTTCGGGATAGGCAGAGGCAGGGACTTTGACAGCGTCCAGACCCAGCACTTCGGCTTCGGCGGGGACGCGTAGCTGGCCTGTGACCTTCAGGAACCACGAGGCAACGTAGCCAGGAACAAAGCCAAGCAGACCCATAACGATCGCGCCAACCAACTGGCCGATGAACGATGTGGTGATCACGTCTTCGCCAAATAGGGCTGGGTAGCCTTGGGCTGCGATACCCACTGCCAGCAGGCCCCACATGCCAAGGAAACCGTGGACGGCAAATGCGCCAACCGCATCGTCGATGCCGCGACGTTCGACGAACGACGCCACAAATGGCATGGCGCAGGCGCCGATGAAGCCGATGGCAAAGGCCATAGGCGGGTACCAGAGGTCCAGACCCGCCGCACAAGAGATGATACCGCCAAGTGCGCCGGACATCATCCAGAACGGATCACGCGTGACCATCCATGCGCCGATGATGCCACCAGCAAAGCCCATCAAGGTGTTGAAGGTCATGCCCGAGATGGTCATGGGCGTGCCGTAGATGGTGGCTTCGATTGTGTCGCCCCACGACCATGCCTCGCCGGGAACGATGACGCAGCCCATCAGGAAGCCCCAGAAGCCCGCGATGATCAGCATCAGACCGATCAAGGTCATAGGCATTGAGTGGCCCGCGATGTGGTTTGCGGTACCGTCCGCATTGAACTTGCCGATCCGCGGCCCGAGGTTCATCAGAACACCAAGGGTGAAGAAGCCCGCGATCATGTGCACAACGCCCGCTGCGCCGAAGTCGTGGTAGCCCCACTGGGTGACCAGCCAGCCGTCAGAGTGCCAGCCCCATGCGCCTGCGAGAATCCAGACGAACGAGCCAAGAATGATGGCCAGCACAACAAAGCCGCTGAGCTTGATGCGCTCAATGACGCCGCCGGACATGATCGACGCGGTAGTTGCGGCGAACAGGACGAATGCGCCCCAGAAAACGCCCGACGAGCGATCATCCAAGTTGGGGCCCATATATTGGCTCCAAGGCAAGGCGATCTCGTTGGCATAAGCCAATCCGGAAATGCCCATTGCACCTTCGCTCAGGGTCAGACCTGTGGGGAAGGCCCAGTAGATCCACCAGCCCACAAAGTAGAAGAAGGGGATGATCATCGCGAACGCGAGAATGTTCTTGATGCCAGAGGCCAGCGCGTTTTTCGACCGCGATGCGCCCATTTCATAAGCGAGGAACCCGGCATGGATCAGGACCATGAGCGGGATCGTCAGATAGTAGAATGTTTCGGCAAAGGTGCCGTTGGTGGCGGCCGCCTTGTCCGTCAGCTCCGCGACAGCGGCAGCCAGAGATGCGAGATCTTGTTCCAATGCGTTATCCTCGTCCTGTTAGACTTGCGAAGAGTCTGCGAGCGGACCGGATTGGCTCAAACCAATTTTATGGAATGGTCCCTCGACAGGACCAAGTGAACGGTGAAAATCACCTTGGAACAAACTTTTTTCGTGGTAGGAAATATTTTTGACGGACAGGTCTGTTAAAACCCAAGCACCGGCCTCATCTTTGATGAAGTTTTAGGCGGGCTCTTGACGGTTTTTGACGTCCGTTCGCGCTATCATAGACAAGCGAGGATGGGTCGCGCGGGTGAATCACCTGCGCGATCTGGGTTTTTGGGGCTACTATAATTGGCGTTGCGCTGGTTCAGGGCTGCCGTTGGACCTGTTGAACCAATTAGTCCTCTTGCAGCAAAAGCCTTTGATCTTCTATCAAAGCGAGCTTCATGAATTCGCTGGCCTCTTCGATGTCGCGGGCAGCGATGGCATTGAACAGGCCATTATAGCCGCGCTGGTAAATGGCCAGACGCATGGGCGTCAGGTGACGACGATACATCGCTGCACGGAATGACTGACGCCGTGCATCCAAGACCAGATTGTAACAGGCCACAAGCAATGGGTTGCCGGTTCCTTCGGCCAGCAATCTGTGGAACTCCTCTTCCAAGCGGACAAAGGCTGTGGCGTCGGTCTGGACCTTTTCCATTTTGGACAAGACTACGGACAGGGCCTCAATCTGCTTGGGCGACATGTTCACAATGGCCAGCCGGACCATCTCGGGCTCGATGATCCCGCGCATCACCTGCAATTGCAGTGGGCCAGTTTCAGCGGCCACGGGGGACAGAGTCTTGCCTTCGATATTCGGGTCATACGTGACAAACGAACCGGACCCAGGACGACGGCGGATCATGCCGCGGCTTTCCAAGTGGTCTAGGGCTTCGCGCACGGTGTTGCGCGCAACACCCAATTCCTGCGCCAACTGACGTTCCGAAGGAAGACGCTCTTCTGTCGCATATTCCTGCGTGGCGATCCGCGTCGAGAGCGTTTCAATAACGTATTTGACGGTTGCCCCCGGAAGGTAGGCCCCATCCGCTGGCGTCGAAGGGTTCTGCAAAGTCGGTCCTTGGTAAAGGCATGAAACAAGGACCGACTTTAAGGTGTTGTGACGTGATTGGTCCAGAGCCGTCGAGCCAATTGCGCACACGAAAAGAGGCCCGGCGAACTGCCGAGCCTCTCAAAACTGGATGCGTTGCGCGTCTTAGCCCATTTTTTCCGAGCTGTAGGAGCTGGGAGAGGCCGGAACGACGACAGTTTTATTGCCATTTAGGAAAACGCGATGGTGGGCGTGGGCATGCACAGCACGGGCAAGCACCTGCGCTTCGACATCACGGCCAAGCGACACGTAGTCTGCGGGCGACTGCGCATGGGTCACGCGAACGATGTCCTGCTCGATGATCGGACCTTCGTCCAGATCGGCGGTCACATAGTGAGAGGTTGCTCCGATCAATTTCACGCCGCGGGCATAAGCTTGTTTATAGGGGTTTGCGCCCTTGAATGACGGCAAGAACGAGTGATGGATGTTGATAATCCGTCCCGACATCTTTTCGCACATCTCGTCCGACAGGATTTGCATATAGCGGGCCAACACGATCAGGTCTGCCTCTGCATCCTCGACCACCTTCATGATCGCAGCTTCGGCCTCTGGTTTGTTGTCTTTGGTCACCTTGATGCAATGGAACGGAATGTCGGCGTTCACGACAGCTTTTTGGTAATCCATGTGGTTCGAGATCACTGCGACCACCTCAATCGGCAGAGCGCCGATGCGGACACGGTAGAGCAAATCGTTTAGGCAGTGGCCAAAGCGACTGACCATGATAACGACTTTCATCTTCTCGGCTTCGTTGTGAAAGGCTGCCTGCATTCCGAATTTCTCGACCACGGGAGCAAACGCTGCTTCCAATTCCTCGAGCGTCGCGCCGGTTTCAGAGGCAAAGCCGACGCGCATAAAGAACTGGCTGGTGTCCATGTCATCGAACTGCGAGCTGTCGGTGATGTTGCATCCGTGCTCGGCCAAGAAGGTGGAAATCGCGGCCACGATGCCGCGGCTGGTGTCACAGGTGACGGTAAGGCAATATTTCGACATCACATACTCCGAGTTGGCAGCGCGCTGCGGGGCGCGCTCTATCTGTTTGTTTTTTGTGTGAAAGGTGGGGATTAGGCGGTTAGGCCTTGGGGCTCTGGCAAACCGTTTGCACGGCAGCACGCCGTCACGGTATTGGCCAAAAGGCAGGCGATGGTCATCGGGCCGACGCCGCCGGGAACAGGTGTGATTGCGCCAGCGATCTGAACGGCGCTGTCACAGTCGACGTCGCCCACGAGGCGGGTTTTGACGGTGCCATCCTCGCGCAGTCCCTTTTCAGGGGCTTCAATGCGGTTAATGCCGACGTCGATCACAGTCGCTCCAGATTTGATCCAGTCTCCCTTGATCATCTCCGGACGTCCGACCGCAGCGACGAGAATATCAGCAGAGCGGCACAGCGCCTCAATCCCTTTGGTGCGGGAGTGGGCTATGGTGACCGTGCAGCTATCCCCTAGCAGCAGTTGCGCCATAGGTTTGCCTACGATGTTCGAGCGGCCAACCACGACCGCATTCATGCCGGACAGAGATCCAAGGTGATCGCGAAGCAACATCAGGCATCCCAGCGGCGTGCAGGGCACCATCGCCTTTTGTCCCGTTCCCAGCAGGCCAACATTCGAGATGTGGAAGCCATCAACATCCTTGGCCGGTTCAATCGCATTGATCACGAGATCCGCATTCATATGGCCCGGCAAAGGGAGCTGCACCAGAATGCCGTGCACAGCCGGATCATTGTTCAACTGGTCAATCAGGGCCAGCAGATCGGCTTCGGAAGTCTCGGCAGGCAGGCGGTGTTCAAAGGATTGCATGCCGGTTTCGACGGTTTGCCGCGCTTTGTTTCGAACATAGACCTCGCTCGCATGGTCTTCACCGACCAGAACCACGGCCAAGCCGGGGGTAATCCTGTGCGTTTCCTTCAGTCCGCTGACGTGTTCAGAAACTTTGCTGCGTAGGGTTGCGGCAAAGGCCTTGCCGTCCAGAAGTGTGGCGCTCATCTCATGTCTCCAATCGTTTGGCGGCAGTGCTTAGGGCGTGCCAGAGGGCATCTGCAAAGGTCCGCATACCGATCACCGTGAGGGTCGTCTCCGAAGGGCGAACAAGGAAGACCGTCATGTGTTCGAGTCCCGTGCGGGCGGCGCACCCTGCCGAAAAAGCTGAGGCGGGCAGGTTCACCAGTTTTGTCATCAGCCTTTCCAGCGTTTCTGCGTCGCTGGTCAGCTCAAATGCAGCAAAGCCATCGGTCTGTTCGGTCACAGAGCAGGCTGATGCCTCTGCCTTTACGGTTTTGGCAAAGTCGCTCGTCCCCTGCCCCGCGCCCATGATCATCCACTGGCCGAAGCTCGTCCAAAAAGCACTGGTGCCATCGGTTCCGCTGATTTTGCCCACATCAGGCAGCGTCAGGCCAAAGACCGTCGGCGCCTCTTGTCCCTTTCGCAGGGCTAGCGAGGCTATGCCAAGGTCGGCATTCTCGGTGATAGTGAGCGCGCCAAACTTTTCTTGCCGCGCGGTTTGTGCGCCAAGCGCAGTGATAGGGGTCAAATCAGTCACGGAGACGTACTCCTTCGGGGTCAACGAAGTGGGCCGAAACGACTTCGACATCGAATTCTTGCCCTTCGAGAGGGTTGGCCGCAGTTATGATTTCGCCTTGGCGGGTATCGCCATTTATTAGATACCCTAGGGCGATGTAGCCGCCCACATGGGGCGAATAGCAGGACGAAGTGACCCAACCTTGGTCGGTTGACAGGTTTTGCTCTGCGCCCTTGGTGAACAGGTGCGAACCCGCCCGAACTTGCATCGCGCTATTGACAGGTTTCAGTCCAACCAGACGGCGGGTGTCCTTGGCCAGACCTTCGCGGCGGGACATCACCGCGCCGATCGAGTCCTTTTTGGCGGACACCATTTTGCCTAACCCGAGCATCGCGGCTGTGGTTTGCCCGTTCAGTTCAGCGCCTGCCGCGTGCCCCTTCTCAATCCGCAGGACGGCAAGCGCCTCTGTTCCATAAGGGGTCGCACCAAGGTCGCGTCCCTGCTCCATCAAGCGCTCCATCAGGGCGTGACCATAGCGCGCGGGTACTGCGATTTCATAAGCCAATTCGCCCGAGAAAGAGATCCGGAACAGACGCGCGCGCAGTCCCTTGCAGATTGTCAGCTCCGAACAGGCCATAAAGGGGAATGCTTCGTTCGAGATGTCAAAGTCATCGACAATCCGGCTCAGGAGTTCGCGGGATCTTGGGCCCGCGACAGCGATCTGGGCCCACGCATCCGTGGTCGAGATCAACTGAACATCCAGTTCTGGCCACAAGCATTGGTGGGCGAATTCCATGTTCCGATATACAGAGCCAGCGTTGGCTGTGGTGGTTGTCACCACGTAGTGGTCTTCGGACAGGCGGGCACAGGTGCCGTCATCATACAGGTGTCCATCCTCGCGCAGCATCAAGCCGTATCGGACCATACCAACCTTGAGCGTCCCCATCATGTTGGCGTAGACGCGGTTCAAGAACTCGCCCGCATCTGCGCCTTGGACGTCGATTTTGCCAAGGGTCGTCACATCACACAGGCCAACGCTCGAGCGGACAGCTTTGACTTCGCGGTCGACCGACTGACGCCAGTGGGTTTCGCCGTCCTGTGGAAAGTATTGTGCGCGCATCCATGCACCAACTTCGACGAATTCCGCGCCTTGGGCTTCGGCCCAGTGGTGGGTCGGGGTCAGTCGGGTTGGGCGGAAGTGTTTACCGGTGTCGCCGCCGCCCAAAACGGCCAGCGAAACGCCGGTGTAAGGCGGGCGGAAGATCGTCGTGCCGGTCTCTGGGATCGTCGCGCCGCTGAGTTCAGCCATAACAGCCAACGCCGAGATGTTGGAGGTCTTGCCCTGATCGGTTGCCATCCCCAAAGTTGTCCAACGCTTCAGATGCTCGACCGAGCGCATGTTCTCCTTGTGCGACAGGGCGATGTCCTTGACGGTCACGTCGTTCTGAAAATCGACCCAGGCGCGTTCTTTGCTGGGGACATGCCAGTAGGCCTCTTGCGCGCTGGGTCGGTTCTCGGCCTTGGGTAATGTAATTTCCGCACCCGTAACGCCGATCTCGGTCAGGGCAGCCTGCGCGGCGCGCATGCCGTCTGTCAGAGCGGCCTGCGTGCCCCCTTGGCCCGCGGCGGCGCCAGCAGGATGCATTCCCTTGGGGCCATTCGGGCTGGGAACAAAGGCGAGCAGGGTGTCGTCCCAAACGGGCCGCCCGCGATGGTGCGAGGACAAATGCACATTGGGGTTCCAGCCGCCGGCCACAGCCAGAGCGCCCACATCGTGCCAAGATGACTGGCCGTTGCGGGTAATTTGGATGCTGGTTAGGCCTAGCCGCCCCTTTGAGCCGGTGACGGTGCTGCCAGAGAAAAGCTGATAGTCCCCGAATTTCGGAGCATCCTCTCGGGTGTCGATGACCCCAAGCACGGGCGCGCCCTTGGCGATCAGGTCCAGCGCGGTGCGGTGCCCATCGTCGCCGTTGGTGAAAATGGCAATGGGATCGGAAGGAGACTTGACCGGTGCGGCCGCCCATCGGTTGGCATAGGCACGCATGGCCCCCGACAACATGATCCCGGGGCGGTCGTTGTCGGCAAAGGGAATGTGCCGTTCGATTGCACCAGCGGCTAGAACGCAGGATTTCGCCGTAATCCGCCATAGGGTTTGGCGGACATGATTGCCGGGCACTGGCACATGATCTGCAACCTTCTCGACTGCGCCATAGATGCCGTGGTCGTAGGTGCCAAAGACAGTGGTGCGCGGCATGATGCGAACGTTTGGCAAGCTGTCTAGCTCAGCCAGCGTGCGGTTGACCCAATCAGAGGCTGGCGCCTCGTTCAGTAGATCGCTTTCAGCCAGAAGACGGCCACCGACCTGGAAATCCTCGTCCGCGAGGATCACTTTGGCCCCTGCCCGTCCTGCGGTCAGAGCAGCGGACAAGCCCGCTGCGCCCGCGCCGACGATGAGTACGTCGCAATGCAAGAACCCTTTGTCATAGGCATCGGGATCCGGCAGCATCGACAATTCGCCAAGACCCGCAGCTTTGCGGATCGCGGGTTCGTAAAGCTTTTCCCAGAAGGCACGCGGCCACATAAAGGTTTTGTAATAGAACCCTGCGGCAAAGAAGGGCGCGAGGCGGTCGTTGATCGCCAAGATATCGCGGTCCAGCGGGCCGATATGGTTTTGTGATTTGGCGGTCAGGCCATCGTACAACTCGGTTACTGTCGCGCGGGTGTTCGGCTCGGATCGCGCACCATCCCGCAGAGTGACCAGCGCATTCGGTTCCTCAGACCCGGCGGAGAAGACGCCGCGCGGGCGGTGGTATTTGAAGCTGCGGCCCATCAGCTGCACACCATTGGCCAACAAAGCCGAGGCCAGCGTGTCGCCAGCGTAGCCTTTGTAGCCCTGCCCGTTGAAGGTAAAGTGCAGGGGCTTGGAGCGGTCGATCAGACCGCCAGTCAAACGGGTCATTTCGCACCTCGGGATTTGACGTCTGTTGGCAATTCGGCGCTCAGGATTTCGTGTGTGACGGTATTGCGAGTCACGACGAGCCAAGAGCGGTCGCCCTGTTCGTGGAACCACAGTTCGCGATGCACACCAGCGGGGTTGTCGCGTAGAAAAACGTAGTCGCAGAAATCCGCTTCGGCGGTGTCTGTGGTCGGATCGGGTCGGTTCATCAGCGCAGCGTCGCCGTAATATGTGAACTCTTGTGCGTCGCGCAGACCAAGCAAGGGATGAGGGATCAACATCAGGTGGCCTCAGTGCAGGTTGGGTTGGGCGCCAACGCCCTTTTCGTCGATGACATAGCCGCGCGCGAACCGGTCCAGTCGGTAGGCGGCCGCGGTCTCGTGCGGCGTGTCGGTGGCCAAGAGATGGGCAAAGCAGTAGCCAGAGGCCGGGGTCGCCTTGAACCCGCCATAGCACCAGCCCGCGTTCAGATAGAGGCCGTCGATATGAGTCTTATCGATGATCGGGGAGCCGTCCATGGACATGTCCATGATGCCGCCCCAGCTGCGCAGTAGGCGCGCACGGCCGATCATGGGCATCAGGGCCATGCCGCCTTCGACCACATCTTCGACCACGGGCAGGTTGCCGCGCTGTGCGTAGGAATTGTAGCCGTCAATATCGCCGCCAAAAACCAGCCCGCCCTTGTCCGACTGGCTGACATAGAAGTGGCCTGCGCCAAAGGTGATGACGCCGGGAATGGTTGGTTTTAAGCCCTCGGAAACAAAGGCTTGCAGGACGTGGCTCTCGATCGGAAGTCGCATGCCTGCCATCGCCATGACGCGCGACGAGGATCCTGCGACAGCGACCCCCACTTTCTTGGCGCCAATGTACCCGCGAGAGGTCTCGACCCCCAACATCTTGCCGTCCTCAATACGGAAGCCGGTGACTTCGCAATTCTGGATCAGGTCTACACCGCGCATGTCTGCGGCGCGCGCGTAACCCCAGGCAACGCCGTCGTGACGGGCCGTGCCTGCGCGCTTCTGCATCAGGCCGCCCTTGATCGGGAAGCGGGCGTTGTCAAAGTTCAAGAAGGGCACCATCTCGCGCAGATCGTCTTGCGACAGCAATGTGCCGCCGGCGCCTGATAGGTGCATCGCGTTGCCACGGCGGCGGTAAGCATCACGCTGTGCGTCCGTGTGGCACAAGTTTATAATTGAACGCTGGCTGACCATCGAGTTGAAGTTCAGATCCTGCTCTTGGCTCTCCCAGAGCTTCATCGAAAATTCGTAGAATGGCTGGTTGCCGGGCAGCATGTAGTTCGACCGGATGATCGTCGTGTTGCGCCCGATGTTGCCCGACCCAAGCCAGCTTTTCTCGAGCACCGCGATGTTTTTTAGCCCGTAGGTCGCGGCCAGATGATAGGCCGTAGCCAAGCCGTGCCCGCCACCGCCAACGATGATAATATCGTAGGACTTTTTCGGCTCGGGGTTCCGCCAAAGGGGCTTCCAGCCCTTGTGGCCGGTCACCGCCTCCTTAAAGACCTTAAATCCAGAGAATTTCATAATTTCTCTCCTTCGTATGACGTCTGTTTTATCGGTCTTGCTGCGGTACATCTTCTTTCTATTGGACGTTATTCTCTGTAAAATGGCCGCGAATAGAAGCATCGGGCTGAGGGGGGAGACATGAGGCGAATCGGCTTTCTTTTGGTGGATGATTTTGCGCTTCTCTCGACCGCAGCAGCGCTTGAACCTTTGCGCGCCGCAAACATGTTTGCGCCAACTCTGGCCTACGATGTGACCCTGCTCTCTACCACTGGAAAGACCGCGCAATCTTCAATTGGGGCATGGTTTGAGACAAAGTATTTTCGCGACGTTACACCGCTTTATGACATTCTTTTCGTGGTTGCGGGTGGCGATCCGGCGGGCATCAATGACCCAAGCCTTTTCGCTTGGTTGAGGCAGGCGGATCGCAATGGAGTGGCATTGGGAGGGATCTCGGGCGGTGCTCTTTTGCTTGCTAAAGCAGAGCTAATGTCGGGGCGGCGCTTCACGGTCCACTGGCATCATTATGACGCATTCAAAGGGATGGACGGAGTTTCCTTGCTGGAGCGCCGCCTGTTTGTGATCGACCGCGACCGCTACACGTGCGCCGGTGGGTCTGCACCGCTGGATATGATGCACGCCATCATCGCGCGGGATCACGGAACGCGATTTGCGCAGCGAATTTCGGATTGGTTTATCCAGACCGATGTGCGCGGAGCGGACGCGCCGCAGCAGTCTTCGATCTCTGCTCGCTACGGCGTGGTGCCGGATGCCGTGATGGCGACGCTCGAGATGATGGAGTCTCACATCGCGGACCCGCTGAGCCAAGAGCAACTTGCCGATCTGGCGGGTGTGTCATCGCGACAGCTGCGCCGGCAGTTTGTCGAGTCTATTGGCCGCTCGATGATGGAGGAATATCGCCGCATTCGACTCGAAACCGCGCGCGAGTTGATCGAGGGTAGCCGGATGCCGCTGTCCGAGGTGGCGCAGATCACTGGCTTTGCCAGTCAAACCCATTTTTCGGACGCCTACCGCAAGGTGTATGGCACCGCGCCCTCTGCCCTAAGACGGAAAAAGGGCCCGGCGTGATGCCGGACCCAGGGAAATCCGAGGAGGGAACCTGCCCCGGATGGGATGGATCACCGGATCAGATGTCGAGCGTGTTGTCTTTTTCCCAAGCCGAGAAATGCGAGACAAACGCGTTCCATTCCTGATGCTTCATCTTGATGTAGGACGCAGAGAAGGCGGTTCCCAAAGCTGACTTGAGCCCTTCGTCGGCGTCAAATGCGCGGATCGCGTCCAGCATGTTCAGGGGCAGTTTGGGGGCGTCGGTGACGGTGTGGCCTTCGGCGTACATGTCGATGTCCCAACGCTTGCCCGGGTCGGCCTTGGCGTTGATGCCCGACAGGCCCGCCGCGATGATGACGGCTTGCAGAAGATAGGGGTTCACTGCGCCATCAGGCAAGCGCAACTCGAAACGGCCAGCGCCGGGAACGCGCACCATGTGTGTACGGTTGTTGCCGGTCCACGTCACCGTGTTCGGGGCCCAGGTTGCGCCCGACATGGTGCGCGGGGCGTTGATCCGTTTGTAGCTGTTCACGGTGGGGTTGGTGATCGCGGCCAAGGCTTCGGCGTGCTTCATGATCCCGCCAAGGAAGAAGCCACCCTGCTCTGACAGGCCGACCTCGCCGATTTGACCGCCCGCATCGCCCGCAAAGGCATTGGTCTTGCCGTCCATATCCCAGACCGAAATGTGGGCGTGGCAGCCGTTGCCAGTCAGACCTTCAATCGGTTTGGGCATGAAGGTCGCGCGCAGACCGTGCTTTTCGGCGACCGATTTCACCATGAACTTGAAAAACGAATGTCGGTCGGCGGTCACCAGCGCGTCGTCGAACTCCCAGTTCATTTCGAACTGGCCGTTCGCGTCCTCGTGGTCGTTCTGGTAGGGGCCCCAGCCGAGGTCCAGCATGTAGTCGCAGATTTCAGCGATCACGTCGTAGCGGCGCATGACCGCCTGCTGATCATAGCAGGGTTTCTCTGCGGTATCGAAGGGGTCCGAGATTTTGTCGCCCTCGGGCGTCAGCAGGAAGAATTCGGCTTCGATGCCAGTCTTGACGCGCAGGCCTGCTGCAGATGCCTCTTTAATCAGCTTTTTCAGCACGTTGCGGGGCGCTTGTTCAACGGGCTCGCCTTCCATAACGCAATCTGCGGGCACCCACGCAACATCGGGTTTCCAAGGCAGTTGGATCACCGCGTCGGGGTCGGGCACGGCCAGCATATCGGGGTGAGCGGGCGTCAGATCAAGCCAGGTGGCAAAGCCGGCAAAGCCCGCGCCGTCTTCTTCCATATCCGCGATGGCGCTGGCGGGGACCAGTTTCGCGCGCTGACCGCCGAACAGGTCAGTGTAGGAGACCATGAAGTACTTAACGCCGTTCTCTTCGGCAAATTTCGCGAGTTTACTCATATTATTATCCCTTTTCCCTGTTGGTTGCAGAGGGGCTCTTTGGCCCCTCTGGCGTGTCTCTTAGAAGCCGGGTTTGCCGGGGTACCAGTTGGTGCCCGCCAGCGGAACCTGCGCCATCGCGGCGGCTTCCATGGTCAGGGCGCACAGATCCTCTGGCTCAAGGTTGTGCACGTGGTTGTGGCCGCAAGCGCGCGCGATGGTCTGGCACTCCAGCGTCATCACGTTCAGGTAGTTGCGCAAACGGCGGCCCGCAGCGGTTGGGTCCAGACGCTTCATCAACTCTGGGTCTTGAGTGGTGATGCCCGCAGGATCGCGGCCCTCGTGCCAATCGTCATAGGCGCCTGTGGTCGATCCCAAGGCTTGATATTCGGCCTCCCACTTGGGGTCGTTGTCCCCTAGTGCGACCAGCGCAGCGGTGCCGATGGCGACAGCATCTGCGCCCAAAGCCAGCGCTTTAGCCACGTCCGCGCCAGAACGGATGCCGCCAGAGACGACCAGCTGCACTTCGCGGTGCATTCCCAGATCTTGAAGCGCCTGAACGGCGGGACGGATACATGCCAAAGTTGGCTGGCCGACGTGCTCGATGAACACGTCTTGGGTCGCCGCAGTGCCGCCCTGCATGCCGTCCAGAACGACTACATCCGCGCCTGCTTTGACCGCCAGAGCGGTGTCATAGTAGGGGCGTGCACCACCGATCTTGATGTAGATCGGCTTTTCCCAGCCGGTGATTTCGCGGATCTCGAGGATTTTGATCTCCAGATCATCGGGGCCGGTCCAGTCGGGGTGACGGCAGGCCGAGCGTTGGTCGATGCCCACGGGTAGATCGCGCATGCCAGCCACACGTTCGGTGATTTTCTGCCCCAGCAGCATACCGCCGCCGCCCGGTTTGGCACCCTGCCCCACGACAATCTCGATCGCATCGGCGCGGCGTAGATCGTCAGGGTTCATGCCATATCGGCTGGGAAGGTACTGGTAGACCAGCTTTTCCGAGTGGCCGCGCTCTTCTTCGGTCATGCCGCCGTCGCCAGTAGTGGTCGACGTGCCCGCCATTGTCGCACCTCGGCCAAGGGCTTCCTTGGCGTGGCCGGATAGCGCGCCGAAAGACATACCCGCAATGGTGATCGGGATTTTCAGCTCGATCGGCTTCTTGGCGAAACGGGTGCCGAGGGTGACCGAGGTGTCACATTTCTCGCGGTACCCTTCGAGCGGGTAGCGCGACATCGACGCGCCAAGGAACAGCAGGTCATCAAAGTGCGGCACGCGGCGTTTCGCGCCACCACCACGGATGTCGTAGATGCCGGTTGCAGCGGCACGGCGGATTTCAGAGTTTACCGAGTTCGAAAACGTCCAGCTCTGGCGCGGATCGGTTTGGGGTGTCTTGTCCATGTCGCGCTCCTCAGTATTCGTCGGCGTGGTCGATGTTGAAATTGTAGAGCTTGCGGGCCGAGCCATAGCGCTTGAACTCTTCGGGTTTCGCGTCCGCGCCGGCTTTGGCCAGCAAGTCCTTGAGGATTTCCAGATGCTCGGGGCGCATCTCTTTTTCGATGCAGTCGGCACCCAGAGATTTCACGGAGCCACGCACAAACAGGCGCGCTTCGTACAGCGAGTCCCCCAGCGCGTCACCCGCGTCCCCCAACACGACCAGATTGCCCTTTTGCGCCATAAATGCGGACATGTGGCCGATGTTGCCGTGGACGACGATGTCGATGCCCTTCATTGAGATGCCGCAGCGGGAAGACGCGTTGCCCTTGATATTCAGCAGACCGCCATGGCCGGTCGCGCCTGCATACTGGGACGCGTCGCCTTCGATCACGACCTCGCCGGACATCATGTTTTCCGCAACGCCGGGGCCAGTGGAGCCTTCAACGCGGATGGTCGCGGATTTGTTCATGCCCGCGCAGTAGTAACCGGTCGAGCCTTTGATCGTGACCGACAGCGGGCCATCAAGGCCCACAGCAACTGCGTGGCTTCCGCGAGGATTTGTGATCTCGTACGCGCTGTTCGATTGGGATTTCGCGGCCTCTTGCAGGGTCACGTTGACCTCGCGCAGGGGGGTGGTGGACATATCCAGAGTGGTCATCGGATCAACGCTCCCAGAAGTAGACGGTGGCGGGTTCGGGTTCCCAGACTTTGGCGGCCTCGATGCCCGGCAGGTCCGCAAAGGCGCGGTATTCACTGGCAAAGGCGACGTAGTCTTCGGTTTCGGCCATGACGGCGGGTTTGCAGGCGATGGGGTCACGGACCACGCCAAAACCATTCTTAGTGCCAGTCACAAAGGTGAAAAAGCCGTCCAGATCGTCGATGGTCCCTTCCAGCGCCTGACCCAACGAGGCACCTTCTGCGATGCGCGAGCTGATATAGGCTGCGCCCACTTCGGTGTCGTTTTCCGATTTGGTGAAGACACCCTTTTTCGCCAGCTTGCGGCGCATCTGGTTGTGGTTCGACAGGGAGCCATTGTGGACCAGACACTGGTCATCGGCGGTCGAGAACGGGTGTGCGCCCATGGTCGTCACGGCAGATTCAGTCGCCATGCGGGTGTGGCCGATGCCGTGGCTGCCACCCATGTCGCGCAGACCAAATCGCGCTGCAACGTCCTTGGGCAGGCCCACCTCTTTGTAGATTTCCATCGACGAGCCAACGCCCATGATCCGCAGGCCCTTTCCTTCGAGGAAAGAAACCGCTGCATCCTGTTTCTCGACAGGCAAAACGATCACGGCGTGGGTGTCGACTGTTTTGACCGATGCGGTGGCGCCTAGCGCTTCGTTCAGCGCAGCTTCCAGTCCTGCAAAGGCAATATCGGGGGTGTCCGATTGCACGGTGATCTTGGTGCTTCCCGCCGCTTCGTCACCGTAGATCGCAATGCCCGCACTGTCGGGGCCGCGGTCAGTCATGGTGATAAGCATATCGGTCAGCATGTCACCCAGCTTGGGGCGCAGGTCGTCCTTTTTCAGGAATAGGCCAACAATGCCGCACATGGGGGGTCTCCTTGTGACTTAAGACGAGACGCGAGCTTGCGTCCTTGACCCTTTAGTAGCGGGATATTTATTTTCCCAACAGGAAAGTTTATCTCTCCACCGGAAAATTGCTCGGAATGAAGCTTTTGTGCCTAAGAATTGTGCGAAAATTTGGGTGCGCGTATGGATTGAACCGCGATTGGTCCACTATTGGACCAATCAGCGTGTCTGCGGATAGGTAATGATCGACAGGTAGCGCAGCGGCAGGCTCGTGATCTCCTCAGGGCCGTGGGGAGCATCCGAATCAAAGAACAGCGAGTCGCCTTCTTCCAATAGATAGCGCTGGTCGCCGTGTCGGTAATTCACCTTACCCTCGAGGATATAGAGGAACTCGATTCCTTCGTGCTGAAAGGTCTGGAAGTGTGAGTTTTCGTCCAGCGTGATCAGATAAGGTTCGACTACCACGCCGGAATTATTAGACCCGATATGGCCGAGCAGATTGTACTGAAGGCCTGCGCGGGTGCCTTCGCGTTCGATCTCTGCGCCCTCGCCTGCTTTGACATGCATGCAGCCGCGTGTTTCCTCGTAGCCCGAGAACAGCTGGATCAGAGGCACCTTCAGTGCATTCGCCAGAGCCGAGATTGTGTTCAGCGACGGAGAGATGACGCCGTTTTCGATCTTGGACAGCATCCCGACAGATAGTCCCGTCATCCCTGCCAGATCAGCCCCCGTCAGCCTTTGCCGCTTGCGCAACTCGCGGACCTGACGGCCAATCGCGACTTCTAGGTTCTTTTCCCGCTGCTCCTTGATGGCATGAGGGTTCTGGCGGAGGGGGGCGGTGCCTGTCTTCTTTTCCAAGGGCCTACTCTGTCTTGTTTGCTTTTATTGTTCGTCTGCGCTCGCGAGCGCACTGACAAGGTCGGGTTTTCCCCGCTGATGCCAGAGCTGCCCGACATTGCCCAACTCTTCGATCAGGATGTCTTTGTGGGTTTCGAGCCAATCCAGAACGGAGCCGAACTCTTCGATCACGGCTTTTCCTCCCTTGATGGACACGACGGGCCAATCGCCGACCAAGGCGTTGTCGATGCCATAAACGTCGTCCCCCCACCATTTCGCCATCCCGAAGGCATGAGGCATGTGCCGACCGCGTTTTAGCGCTGCCAGAACCGGAGAGGTGCTGAGGCTGGCGGCTGTCTCGACCGCCTCGTGCCAGATGTCGAGGATCGACGCATATTCCCAGCTCACGGCGGACCATTCATTCGGAAATCGTTGCGTGTATGTCTGAAAGAAGGCTTTGGGCTGTCGAAAAAAGAATTCCGCGTCGTCCAAAGCTGGATCGTCAAAATCTGGAAACTGGAAGGTGAACCGCTCCATAAATTCGGGGGCTGTGCTTTCCAGAAGGTCGCGATAGGTGTCGCAGGTGCAGGCCAGAATGCGCCCCTTGAAGCCTGCGCGATAGGCAGCGCGGGTCATGGCGTCGATGGTCGGGGGCGGCGAGCTGCACCAGCACAGGACATCTGGGTCCGACGCCATCATTTCGGCAACGATGGCGTCGATATCGGCGGTGTCGTCATCATACAGGACTTCAGCCACTACATCGCGGTCAGCCACACGGCACGCGGCACGGTAGGTGGCAAGTGACGGTAGTCCCAGTGGATCTTGCTGCGAACACAGCGTGATGCGGCGTGCGTCGGGGTGGGCGCGGGCCAGCCATTCGACGCCTGTGACGTTAAAGAAGGGGTGCACCTCGGCCGGAGCGATCAGCGTCGGGTGATCCGGCGACAGGTCAGACGGCAGCAGCGTGGCAGTCAGTACCTTTTTTTCCATCAGGTAGGCAAAGGCCAAGCCCATGTTCGGTCCGCCGAGCGTCAGCATCAGGCGAACATTTTGGGTTTCGACCATGCGACGGGCCGCTTCTAGCGTCGCCTCTTCGCCATGCGCGCTGTCTTCGGCGACGAGTTCGACGAGATGGCGGCGGCCCCCGATCATCATGCCGCCGCGTTCGTTGATCCAATCCACCCAAATCTGGCAGCCCTTCAGGCCTGGACGGCCCCAGAACTCTTCTGGGCCGGTCATGGGGACCAGCATGCCGATCCGCACAGCGGCCCGCATCTGGACGCTGAGCCGAGGCAAGCTGCCCGACACGGCGAGTCGCTGTGCCAAGGAGGCTGCGCTCATCTTCTTACCTCACGCCTAAAAACACGACAGTCCGGGGTAGGTTTTCCCAACAATTATTCTCTCCCAAAGAAAATTTGTTGACCACCATTAAATTTTTGGCCCACACCAGTAACAACCAAAAGAACCAATTCACAAAAATGGTTCACACCAATAAGCGAGCCAACATGGAGAAGACGACATGACCAAAAGAGTTGCAGTCATCGGCGCGGGCCCCTCGGGACTTGCTCAGCTACGAGCCTTCCAATCCGCAGCGCAAAAGGGCGCAGAAATCCCCGAAATCGTATGTTTTGAAAAGCAGTCGAACTGGGGCGGTCTGTGGAATTACACGTGGCGCACCGGCGTCGATGAAAATGGCGAGCCTGTGCATGGCTCGATGTACCGCTACCTGTGGTCGAATGGTCCCAAAGAAGGTTTGGAGTTCGCCGACTATTCCTTTGAAGAGCATTTCGGCAAGCAGATCGCATCCTACCCGCCCCGCGCGGTACTATTCGACTATATCGAAGGCCGCGTGCTCAAGGCGAATGTGCGTGACTGGATCCGTTTCTCGACCGTTGTTCGTTGGGTCGAATACGACGCCGACAAGGGCGATTTCGAGGTCACCGTCCATGATATGAAGTCAGACACCGTGACCCGCGAACGCTTTGACAACGTGATTGTGGCGTCTGGTCACTTCTCTTCGCCCAATGTGCCTGAATATCCCGGTTTTGACCGCTTTAATGGCCGGATCGTGCACGCGCACGACTTCCGCGATGCCCGCGAGTTCGAGGGCAAAGATGTGCTGTTGATGGGCTCGTCTTACTCGGCGGAAGACATCGGGTCCCAGTGCTGGAAGTACGGCGCGAATTCGATCACCACCTGCTATCGCTCGGCCCCCATGGGCTTTGATTGGCCCGACAACTGGGAGGAAAAAGGCGGTTTTGAACGTGTCGAAGGCAAAACGGCATATTTCAAGGACGGCACCACCAAGGATATCGACGCGATCATCCTGTGCACCGGCTATCGCCACTATTTCCCGTTCTTGCCAGATGATCTGCGGCTCAAGACAGCGAACCGTCTGGCAACCGCGGACCTGTACAAAGGCGTGGCCTATGTCCACAATCCTAAGCTTTTCTATCTGGGTATGCAGGATCAGTGGTTCACCTTTAATATGTTTGATGCTCAGGCATGGTGGGTGCGTGACGCGATCATGGGCCGGATCGAGATCCCCGCAGACAAGCAGGTTCTGATGGCTGACGTGGCAGAGCGCGAAGCGCGCGAAGAGGCCTCGGACGACACCAAATACGCCATAAAGTATCAGGCGGACTACATCAAAGAGCTTGTCGCTGAGACTGACTATCCGTCCTTCAACGTGGATGGTGCCTGCGAGGCATTCTTTGAGTGGAAGAAGCACAAGGCCGAGAACATTATGGGCTTCCGCAACAATTCGTACACGTCGGTCATCACCGGCACCGAAGCGCCCGTCCATCACACCCCGTGGAAAGATGCGTTGGACGATAGCCTTGAAGTCTATCTGCAAAACTAAGCAAGACCTGCGCTTCGGGCCTGATCGGCCCGAGGCACCTTTCATGCAAAGAGAGATGCTATGATCCTCGACCAGATTGGTCAGCCGTTCCGGCCCGGCCCGCCGCGTGGCTCCGTCCCGCGGCGTGCGGCCGCCTACGGGCTTGGCCCGAAAGAAGAGCGCTACACCGTGCAAGGTGGCGGCGCTGCGCTGATCGAAATCAAGGCTGGCGACAGGCTGGTCGTCCGCAATACCGAAGGTGGCCAGATCTGCGAGGTATTGGCGGCGCACCGTGATGGGCGATGCGATCCGGCAATCCTTGGGGCTGCTGGAAATGCGCAGGGAGCTGGCGTGCGTGCTGCGCTTGCTGATATGCCGCGCCTACAAGCGGGTCTGGTTGAGCGCGGAATTGATGTTTCCAGTGCGCAAACGTTGCAAATGTTCTCGTCCACATCACCCGCAGGCACGGCAGAAAGTTTTGCTTCGCAAGCTGATGGCTGGGTTTTAATCACGGCCCCCTGCCCCGCTCCTGATTTTGAGGCGCAGGTCACTGCGACCCCGCTTGCAGTGACGTTAACCCGAGCCACCGCACGGCAGTCAGGTGCGTTCGCTTTGCCTGATCCCTTGGCCGAGCCGGTGCTCGACCTGCGCGTGGCCTCTGCCACCGCGCGGGCTTATCGCGTGAAAAAGGGTGATTACATCCAGATCATGGACGTGGACGGACGGCAGTGTACGGACTTCCAAGCCTTTGATGCGCGCAAGGTGGACAAGGGTATTTTCCACCCTCTGGATGTGACCACCACCCGCACGATCCAAGGGCACAGCTACCCCATGCCCGGCTTGCATGGAAAATATTTCGACCACGATCTTACCCCTTTGATCGAAGTGGTGCAGGACACTTGCGGGCGCCATGACGCCTTTGCACTGGCCTGCAATGCCAAATACTATGACGATATCGGGTATCCTGGTCATTTGAATTGCTCGGACAACTTCAATGGGGCGCTGGCCCAGTATGGCGTGCCCGCACGACCGGGCTGGATGGCGGCCAACTTCTTTTTCAACACCGGCATTGATGAGCACGGCGTCATGTATTCCGACGAGCCGTGGTCGCGTCCTGGTGACTATGTTCTGCTGCGGGCGCTGACTGACCTGATCTGCGTGTCCTCGGCCTGCCCCGACGACACATCCCCTGCGAACGGCTGGCTGCTGACCGAAATTCACGTGCGCACATATGACGGCGCAGAGCGGTTTAGCCGCGCGACCGCGTGGCGCCCGACCCCTGACGAGGATCCCATCATGACCCGCGAGAGCGCCTTTCACGATCGCTTTGCCGCAATGACCCAAGACTTTGACGACTATAACGGATTCTGGCTGCCAAACTCTTTCCCGCAATGTGATCCGGTCGAAAGCTATTGGGCCTGCCGCAAGGACGTGGTCGTCATGGACCTGTCCGCACTGCGCAAATTCGAGGTGACGGGCCCAGATGCTGAAGCGTTGATGAACTGGGTGCTGACGCGCAATGTGGAAAAACTGGCCGAGGGCCAAGTCGTCTATTCTGCCATGTGTTATCCGCACGGGGGTATGGTGGATGATGGTACGCTCTTCCGGCTTGGGCCGCAGAATTTCCGCTGGATTGGCGGATCGGATGTGGGCGGAGCATGGATGCGCGAAGAGGCCGCGCGTTTGGGCCTGAACGTGATGATCCGCTCCTCGACAGATCAGATGCATAATCTGGCGGTCCAAGGCCCGAAGTCCCGCGAGCTGATCACATCGCTGTTTTGGACGGCGCCTCATCACACAGACCTGACCGAGATGGGCTGGTTCCGCTTTACGCCTGCGCGCCTTGGTGGTTCCGAAGGAATTCCTGTTGTTATCTCGCGGACGGGCTACACGGGTGAATTGGGCTACGAAGTTTTTTGCCACCCCAAAGACGGTGCCGCGATTTTCGATGCAATCTGGGCGGCCGGACAGCCCATGGGGATTAAGCCGATGGGTTTGGCTGCGCTCGATCTTGTGCGGATTGAAAGTGGGCTGGTTTTTGCGGGCTATGATTTCTCTGACCAAACCGACCCGTTCGAAGCAGGGATCGGTTTCACAGTGCCGCTCAAATCGAAAACCACTGATTTCGTCGGGCGCGATGCGCTGCTCCGCCGCAAAGAGCATCCGTCGAGGAAGTTCGTAGGTTTGGAGGTCGAAGGGCAGAATGCCATCGCCCACGGCGATTGCATTCGGATTGGCCGCGCGCAAATCGGCGAGGTTTGCTCGGCTATGCGGTCTCCTCGGACGGGGCAATGGATCGCGCTGGCGCGGGTCGACGTGGCGCATGCGGATGTCGGGACCGAGGTGGAGGTCGGCCAACTGGATGGTCACCTGAAACGCTATGCGGCCAAAATCGCGCCCTTCCCCCACTACGATCCGCGAAAATCCCGGCCGCGCAGCTGAAGCGCGGCTCTCGCTTGCCTTGCCCAGTGCAGGCAACAGGCGCTGATATATCCTTTGTGATGTATGAGCTGTCGCGCTGTCCGCCGAAAGTGGCCGGACAGCGCGGCGGCTTGCACTTGTAACCCAAGCTCGCTTATTGCATACGGCCGGCGCGTCGCCGAGAGGGTCGATGCCTGAAAACGCAATGGCTTGGGTTCGAAAAATACTGTGAAATATAGCGTTTGCAGGGACCACTGGTCGGAGCAGGCAACTAACGATCTGTCACGAAACTGTGACCGAAAATCGCTGAGCGACCAAGAAGTGTCGCTTTTAAGTCCTGTCACAAAACCTTTAGGCTATATCAAAGGTCTATGGCGTCTGTGCCTTTCACGCAGAGGACGCCCAATAAAAACTCTCTAAGACGTCGCACCTTTGGGGTGTTTGAGCGGCCAGTGGCGCAAGGACCAGGCGGGATCGCCTACCGGCCAAGACCGAACAGACCAGTGCGCCCGCCGTGCTGGTCCAATCAGCAGGAGGGACAAATTTGTTCACAAAAATCATGGTGCCGGTCGACCTGGCACATGCAGACAAGCTAGAACGTGCGCTGCAATGCGCGGCGGATCTGGCAACGCACTACAAGGCAACGGTCGTTTATGTCGGCGTCGCAGCGGCGACCCCTAGCTCCGTTGCGCACACACCGCAGGAATTCTCGGAAAAGCTCGCTGCCTTTGCCGCTGCTCAGGGCGAAAACGCTGGAATTTCAACGGATAGCTTGGCGATGACCAGTCACGATCCGTCCACCGATCTGGACCCGACGCTGCTGGACGCACTGGACCGATGTGGTGCGGATCTGGTTGTAATGGCCAGCCACATTCCGAACCTCACAGACTACATCTGGCCGTCCAACGGCGGCACGATCGCGCGCCGCGCAAAAGTGTCGGTGATGGTGGTTCGTTGAATTGTTAGCGGAACCAACAGGGCCCGTGGGACTTAAGATCCCTGGGAACAGTAAAACAATAGTGAAAAAATGGGGGGCCATGTATGGCCGAAACAACTGAAAATCAGGGGATCCCGGAACCCGAAGGGAAGTCCCAGATTATCGATACCGATTATGAAATCGGTCAGGATAATATTGAAACACAGATTGGCCCGTTCGGGCTGGATGTACACAATCCCGTCTTCTTGATCTCTGGGATGTGCGTGATTGCATTCGTCTTTTACGCGCTTGCACTGCCGGATCAGGCAGGCGCCGTGTTCAGCTGGAGTTTTAGCGCAGTCACCAAAGGCTTTGACTGGTTTTTCCTCGGAGCCGCGAACATCTTTGTCATCTTCTGTCTGCTGCTGATCGTGCTGCCGGTTGGTAAGGTACGCCTAGGCGGCGCGGATGCGCGTCCGGACTACACCTACATGGGTTGGTTTGCGATGTTGTTTGCCGCCGGTATGGGCATCGGTCTGATGTTCTATGGCGTGTCCGAGCCTATGAGCCACTTTGCATCGTCCATTGGCGGCACCGCGACCGAAGGCGGCGTCCGTACCGACTGGGCCCCGCTCGGCGCGGCGGCTGGTGACGAGCAAGCCGCAATCGAGCTGGCCTTTGCTGCGACCATCTTCCACTGGGGCCTGCACCCTTGGGCGATCTACGCGGTTGTTGCGTTGGCACTGGCGCTCTTCTCGTACAACAAGGGTCTGCCTCTGACGATCCGTTCGGCGTTCTACCCGATCCTTGGCGACCGAGTCTGGGGCTGGCCCGGCCACGTGATTGACATTCTGGCGGTTTTTGCAACGCTCTTTGGTCTGGCGACCTCGCTCGGCTTTGGCGCGACACAGGCGAATGCGGGCCTGAACGAACTGTTCGGCATTCCCGTAAGCTCGACAACCGAAGTCGTACTGATCTCGATGATCACGGCAATCGCGCTGATCTCGGTTGTGCGTGGTCTGGACGGGGGCGTCAAAGTTCTGTCCGAGATCAACATGGGTCTGGCAGCACTGCTGTTGCTGTTCGTGCTGATCGCCGGACCGACCATTGCCATCCTGACTGGCTTTGTGGATTTCCTGGCGGCTTACCTGACCTACTTGCCAGCACTGTCGAACCCCATTGGCCGCGAAGACGTGAACTTCAGCCAAGGCTGGACCTCGTTCTACTGGGCTTGGTGGATCTCCTGGTCGCCCTTCGTTGGCATGTTCATCGCCCGCGTCAGCCGTGGCCGCACAGTGCGTGAATTCGTTGTGTGTGTTCTGCTGATCCCGTCGCTGGTCTGTGTTCTGTGGATGTCGGTCTTTGGCGGCGTGGCAATCCAGCAGGTCATTCAAGACGGCTACACTGCCGCGCAAGATGCGCCTCTGGAACTCAAGCTGTTCAAGATGTTGGACGCTCTGCCCCTAACCCAGATCACAAGCTTGATCGGTATCGTGCTGGTCATCGTGTTCTTCGTGACCTCGTCGGACTCGGGTTCGCTGGTGATCGATACGATCACGGCAGGCGGCAAAGTCGACGCGCCCGTGCCCCAGCGAGTGTTCTGGTGCATCTTTGAAGGTGCTGTTGCGATCGTTCTGCTGCTGTCGGCGGGTGGCCTGCAGTCACTGCAGTCGATGGTGATCTCGACCGGTCTGCCCTTTACCGTGGTCCTGCTGGTCATGTGTTGGGCGATCTGGAAAGGTCTACTTGCAGAGCGCAAAGTGAAGTAAGCACAGCTCTTTCGTAAGAACTCAGCCCTCTCCGGCGTGTTGTCGGAGAGGGCTTTTTATTGTTCAATCGGTAGCTGTCAGTCTGTTTTTTCGCAGCCGTTTAGTCTAGATCACAGGCTCTTTTGCCAACCCTTTGCCAAGGATCGGTCCGGTTGGTAAATTGGTGGGCGACCCACCTGCAGGCTCGGTCGTGATCTCGTAAAGCTGCTGCGCGTTGGGCGCGGGCAGGCCTTGGATTGTCAAGGTGCGCGACTCTCCGGTTTCTAGCAGGCCCAAGGATACGGGCGGGCCGTCAGCATCCGGTTTTGTCCAGACCTGCATGACCTGATCGGCAGCAACATCCGGGCGCTCTAGCAGGGTAACGCGTGTGGTGTTGTCGGGGCGTCCCTCGATCAGCGCAACGGCGTCTCCTTGATCATTAAGCAGCACTGCGATGACAGCTGGGTTCTTGGGGGACATCACGGTCCAAGACAGCGCAACGGCCAAAACCACCACGGCAGCGAGCCCCGCAAGAGCGGACAGACGCCAGCGCGAAAGCTGCGCGCGCACGGCGCCGAGCTCGACAACGTTGCTTTCTTCGGTCTTGGAGGCGCGCTGACCCGACACGTTCGCAGCGACCGGAGCCGCCTCGGCTTCGGCAAGGTCGATGCTTTGGTCAATCCGTTTCCAAATGTCGTCGGGCAGCGGCAGTGGATCAGCGGTGTCGTCCAGTAGAGCAAAGGTTGCGCGTGCATGATCTAGTCGCGCGGCGACAATAGGATCTGCGGCGGCCATAGCTTCGAGCCGCGCAACATCGTCGTCGTCAGCTAGCCCGAGCGCAACCTCGTCAATCAGTAGTCCAAGAGAGCGATCTGTCATGTCATGCACTCCCGCAACTTGACCAGTCCGCGCCGCACCCATGATTTTACCGATCCGAGTGGCGCATTCATGCGTCCCGCAATTTCTCCATGGCTGTGGCCCAAGACATAGGAGGACAGGATTGCGCGGCGCGTGTCGAAATCGAGCCCCGCAAGGCACCGTTTCAGGTCGGAAGTGGATTCAAGACGATCCCAAGCGGTGTTGAGCACGCCGTCGTCGATCGTTTCGTCAATCGCCTCGGGTGCGGTCGGCGTCTCTCTGGCCTCGTTCCGCAGCATTGTCAGGCACCTATTACGCAAGATGGTGTAGAGCCAACTGGTCGCATTGCCACGTTCGGGGTCATACTGGCTGGCCTTACGCCAAACCAGCACCAAGGCATCCTGAACCGCATCTTCGGCAAGATCTGTCCGTTTCAGCATCCGTTTGGCAACACCCAGCATACGTCCGCCTTCGGCATCCAGCAGGCCTTTGAGAGCCGCGCGCTCACCTGCCGCGCAAGCGCAGATTAATTGCGCATGATCTATGGCTTGTTGTGTCACTCGGGACAGTGCTCCTGTTTGGGAATGCTCAGGAGATCAATCCCGACGCGCAGTTCCCAAATGGCTATTGGCCCGCCAGCGTTCTGTCAAATCACGGGTTGTTTTCCAGAACACCACACGGCCGGCCAAGTTGTGATTTTTTTGCAAGCGACACCGCATGCGAAGCGGAAATTCCTTTGCCGTGAGGTGGTTCCGGAATGTTCACTTATCAGAACTTTTAATGAGAGTAACTTGAACTTTTGTCGCGATGCGCTGCGGCATAATGTTGATTCACTCACAGAGTTCAGCCAGCGGCGAGACATGAAAGATACGGCACATACCATGAAACTACACCAAGGATTGGCGCGGGCGCTGGCCGCTCACCAGACGACACACCTGTATGGTTTGGTCGGGGATGCCAACCTCTTCATGGTGGATGCGTATATCGAAGGCAGCCTTGGGAAATATGTGGCGTGCACCCACGAGGCAAACGCTGTCTTGGCCGCAATCGGGTTTGCACAGACGACCGGACGCACTGGCGTTGCTACGATCACACATGGTCCCGCGCTCACCAACGTTATTACACCCTTGGCCGAGGCGGCGCGCGGCGGCATCCCTCTTGTTGTCTTGTGCGGTGATACCAAGCCCGGCGATCTGCAGCACCTGCAGAATATCGACCAGCGCGAAGTTGTTGCCAGCACCGGTGCGCGATTCATTGAAATGCGCAGCCCTGACACTGCGATCGAGGATCTGAGCCGAGCGTTCCGGATCGCGGCCCACCATCGGTGCCCTGTCGTTTTCAACATGCGCGTTGACCTGATGTGGGAGGATTTGAGCCCCGACATTGACGCGATGCCCGTACCAGATTTTACGGCCGCGCCTGCTTCGGGCGATGCGCTGGAAGATGCCGCGGGCATGTTGGCCTCGGCGCGCCGGCCCCTGATCCTTGCGGGGCGCGGAGCGTGCAGCCCCGAAGCACGGGCTGCTCTGATAGAGCTGGCCGCGCGGATTGAAGCCCCACTCGCTACCACTCTCAAAGCGCAGGGCCTGTTCGAAGGCGAGCCCTTTAATATCGGTATCTGCGGCGGTCTCAGCCATCCAACTGCGACAGAGGTCATCATGCAGTCCGACTGCATTTTGGCCTTTGGCGCAAGCCTGAGTAAACACACCACCGAAGAGCGTGCCTACACCAAGGGCAAGCGGGTCGTGCAAATCCTGCCCGACGCCGAGGAAACGCCGCGTCTCGATATTCCGTCTGTGCGGATCATTGGCGATATCGCTGGAACAGCCCGTGCCTTTACCGAGCTTTTGGACATGGCGGATATCCCCGGTTCTGGCGCGACGGCTGATCTAGGCGAGAAATTGACAGCAGAGGCTGCCGCCTTTGCGACCCTGCCGCAGGCTGCTCCGACCGCCCAAGGTACGGTTGATATGGTCCCTGCCCTAAGGCGCTTGCACCAGGCCCTGCCCAAAGACCGTGTTCTGGTGGCTGACTTGGGCCGATTTGTCACCACAGCCTGGCGCAACCTGCCAGTGACCCGTCCTGCAGATCTGGTCTACACCTCGCATTTCGGTGCGATTGGTTGCGGCTTGGGAGAGGCGATCGGCGCCGCGACTGCAATCACGGACCGTCCCACGGTTTTGGTCGCGGGTGATGGCGGTTTTACTCTGTCTGGTCTGAGCGAAATGGTCACCGCTGTTCAACAGCAAGCCGACCTGATCGTCATTATCTGTAATGACGGTAGCTACGGCGCGGAACACGTTCAATTCACTAACAGAAACATGAGCCCGGAGCTGTCGATGATTGCGCGCATCGACTTTGCCGACACTTGCGCGACGCTCGGATTTACCACCGTCCGGGTCACCGACGAAAGCAGTCTGAGTGCCGCCTGCACTGCCATTGCCGAACGGAGCAAACCCCTTTTGATCGACCTACGTCTCGACCCTGACAAGATCGAGATGTAAGGCCCGCAACCGAATCCCGCCGCCTCCCCGGTGGGTAAAATAGGGCGGCTGCAGCTTACGCCTCCCAAACGCGCAACTGACCCGCTAATAATGTTCCCCAACAGGAGATCCATCAATGACCTTCACTCGACGTAATTTCCTCAAGACGTCCGCAGGCGCTGCTGCGCTGGGGGCGATCGGGATGCCCGCGCTGGCGCAGTCCGATACCTTTATCGTCAACATGTTCGGCGGCCGCTGGGAGAATGACTGGCGTCAGCACGTGATGCCCAAGTTTGCTGAACAGATTGGCAAGGATTTCGATCTGGACATCGGTTTGGGCATGGCTTGGATCTCGAACTTCCGCGCTGCGGGCCCCGAGAATCCCCCGTTCCCTGCCGTTATGCTGAACGAAAAGTACACCGCGATGATCCGCAACGACGGCTACTTTGCGGAACTGACACCCGAGAACGTGCCGAACATGGCCGACGTGATCGAACCTGCAATCCTCAAGGGCAACACCGCTGTCACCGGCATGCTGGCCCCGCTGGTCATCGCGTACCGCACCGACCTTGTGGACGAGCCGCCCAAAGGCTGGGCTGATCTGTGGGACGAACGCTTCCGCGGCCAGCTGGGTCTGTATAAAATCACCAACTCTGCCGCGACCATGATGGCGATGTGGGCGGGCGAGCACTTTGGTTCGGGCCGCGACGACATCGAAACTGCAGTTGCGAAGTTCAAGGAGCTGGGTCCGTTCCCGCAGATCGGCTACTCGGCTCAGCTGACACCGCTGCTGTCGCAGGGTCAGGTTGCTGTCGCGCCCATCGATCTTGGCGAAGTCAAAGCGATGCAGGAATCCGGTATTCCGATCGACTATGTCGTCCCCGAAGAAGGCATGCTGGTGTTCGACCACTCGTTCTCGGTCTTCGAAAACAGCCCCGACAAGCAGCTGGGCTTTGACTACATCAACTTCGTTCTGTCCCCGGAAATCCAGCTGTGGATGGCGGAAAACTGGCTGATCGCACCGACCAACAAGACAGTCGAGCTGTCCGAAGAGCTACAGAAATGGCCACTGCAGCCCGAAGTTGTCAGCCAAGCCATCCGGTTTGACTGGGACGAAACGCTCGCAATCATGCCGGGCTTGAACGACCTCTGGGAACGGACAATCTAAGTTATGGCGACGGTTGAAGTCAGGGATCTGCGCAAGCGGTATCAGGATTTTCTTGCGCTCGATGGCGTGTCACTCAAGGCCGAGTCCGGCCAACTGGTGACATTACTCGGGCCCTCTGGATGCGGTAAGAGCACCACTTTGCGGTGTCTTGCCGGCTTTCTCGAGGCAAATGGCGGGGAAATCACAGTAGATGGGGAATCTATCCTCGGGACCCCTGCCAACCGTCGCGGTTTCGGCGTGGTCTTTCAGAACTACGCATTGTTCCCGCACATGACCGTAGCCGAGAATATCGGCTACGGGCTCAAACTTCAGAAGCTGCCCAAGGCAGAGATCGAGACCCGCGTTCACGACGTGATGAAACTGGTCCGGCTGGATGGTCTGCGCGACCGCTTGCCGCGCGCAATTTCTGGTGGTCAGCAGCAGCGTGTCGCCTTGGCCCGTGCTCTGGTTCTGAAACCGAAACTCCTTTTGTTGGACGAGCCGCTCGCGAACCTTGATGCGCGTCTCCGCGACGAAGTGCGCTGGCTGATCCGCGATCTGCAGCAGCGGTCTGGGATCACGGCTTTCTACGTTACGCACGACCAGTCCGAAGCTATGGCAATGTCCGACATGGTTGCCGTGATGAAGGCAGGCCGCGTGGCCCAGTTCGCGACACCTCGTGAAATTTACCAAAAGCCGGTCGAACGTTATGTCGCTGACTTCACCGGCGAAGCGAATTTCATCCCCTGTCAGTCCGTTATCCCGATGGGAGATGGCCGTTACGAGATCAAAGCAGCCGGCGCAAAGCTTGAATTGAGCGGCGTACCTGGCATCGCTGGCCCCGCTGAGTTGCTCTTGCGCCCCGAGGCGTTGGAATTGACCTCGCCTAGTGCTGGCACGTTTGGAGGCAAAGTGACCAAGTCCGCTTTCCTAGGTGCAGCGCTGCACTGCGAAATCACCTTGCAGGATGGTTCTGTCCTGAAGCTGACTGCGCCGCCGAACCATCAGGTCGCACCCGGCGAAGAGGTTGGCATCGCGATTGACCACAGCCACGCGTGGCTGATGCCAGAGGTCGCGCCATGAGCCTGCGCAGCCCGAAACTCTTGCTCGCGATCCCTGCGATTGCTCTGATCTTTGTGTTTATGATCTTGCCGATCACGAACATGATCGAGATGAGCTTTCGCACCCCTGGCCAGTCAGAACCCTTTGGTGATGACTACACCACGATGCACTACGACCGCATTCTGAGTGACGGCTATTACTGGGGGGTGCTAGGACGTTCGCTGCTGACTGCGGGCGCGGTAACCCTGCTCTGCTTGATCGTCAGCTATCCGATCGCATGGCACATGTCCAAAGCCAAAGGGCTGAAGGCTGTTTTCCTCTATGCCTGCATCGCCTCCCCGTTGATGACAGGTGTTCTGGTCCGGAATTTTGGTTGGATGATCGCGGCCGCACTGAACGGTCCACTTAATGAAACGCTGCTCGCACTCGGGATGATCGAACGCCCCCTGCGGCTGCTATTCACCCAAGGTCTGGTGATCCTCGCGCTGGTGCACGTGTTTGTGCCGTTCATGGTGCTGCCGATCAATAACGCGCTGCGCAATATCTCACCGACCTTGATCGAGGCGTCGTCTTCGATGGGCGCAACGCGCCGCGAAGTGTTCCGTGACATCATCCTACCGCTAAGCTTTCCTGGCATCTATCCTGGCATGATCCTCGTCTACGTATTGGCGGTGGCCGCCTATGTGACCCCTGCGCTGCTTGGCGGGCAAATGGTCAGCTACATGCCGACGCTCATCATCGGCGAGTTGACGGGCACCTTCCAATGGCCCTTTGGCTCTGCGCTCGCCATCGTGCTGTCGGTCTCTACCATTCTTGTCGTGGGTCTGTTTACCGCCCTCACGTCGCGTCTCATGGAAAGGTCCAAGGCATGAGCGAGATGACCAACACCTTTTCCAACCAAAAGCCGGTGAACATCGGCTTTGGTATCCTGATCGTCCTGCTTTACACCTTCCTGATGGCTCCGCTGGTCATGATCATCGGCGCGTCGTTCACCAACGGTATGATGATTGAATTCCCGCCCCAAGGCTTCTCTTGGCGTTGGTATGTCGAGTTCTTCGAGCGCAAAGATCTGGTCGATGGCCTTCTGATGTCTCTTCGGATTGGTGCGATTACAGCGGTGGTCACCATGACCGTCGCGATGATGGCGGCGATGGCTGGTCAGGTGATCTCGGGCAAGCTGTCAGGCTGGTTCCAACTGGGCATGACCCTGCCGCTCTTGGTGCCAGAGTTGCTGACCGCTGTTGGCCTGCTGTTTTTCCTATACAAAATTCAGATGGCAAAGACTGTCATGGGCCTGCAGATGGGACACATTTTGATGTCCTTCCCCTATGCCTACGTGTCGATCGCGGCGGCAATCCGTCAGGTGCCCGCTTCGCTTGAGGAAGCGTCGGCCAGTCTCGGAGCGACGGGATGGCAGACCTTTCGGTTGGTAATCTTGCCGCTCGTGATGCCGGGGCTGGCGATGGGAGGAATCTTTGCTTTTATTAACAGCTTCGATCTCTACACCATCTCGCTCCTGCTGAAACCGCTAGGGGGTAACACCCTGCCGCTCGCGCTGTTTGACTTCCTGACCTACGAGTTCAAGCCCACAGCGGCAGCGGCTGCGACCCTGTCGATCCTGCTCTCGATTGGCGGCGTGGCGCTTGTCCAGAAACTTGTCGGATTGCAGCGCGCTTTCTGATCCCGACCCACCCTTGATCAAAGGACGTTCCCCGATGCTTTCTTCATCGGCCACCCCCCGTGTGCTCTATCAACTGGCCAGCCCCCTGCATCGCACCGCCGGGTCGGATGTGGTCGAGCGCCGTCTTCAGATGCTGCGCGGATGGGCGCCTTCGGCTGCGGTCTTCATCAATTCGCCCGACGACGGCCCCGATGCGATCGAGTCAGCGGCGGACGCAGCGATGGTTTTTCCGGCCCTTCGCGGTGCAGCATCGAAATGGTCCGACCAATACGATGCCGTTCTGATCGGGTGCTTTAGTGACCCTGCAGTGGACGCGTTGACCGAAGTTTCGAGCCTCCCCGTTATTGGACCCGGAGAGGCGGGGCTTTTGGCGGCAACGCAGCTTGGAGAGCGGTTTTCGGTGCTGTCGTCTGACCCCACGCCCAAGGGCTTGCGTCGCCGCATTCGCGGCATCGGGATAGAGGGGAGTTTCGTTTCCGAGGTCACCATTGGAGGGTCTGTCGCCGATCTGAACCGCGACCCCGATCGCCATCTGTCTGCGATCGTGGCACGGGCCAAAGGCTGTGTCGCCCAAGGCGCAGATGTGCTCGTACTGGGCTGTTTTGCGCTGTCATTCATCCCAGGCTTGCCGGAAAAGCTGACCGCCGCAGTGGGCGTACCGGTCATCAATCCGGTTATCGCTGGCCTCAAGGCGGCCGAGGCGGCCGTTCTGTACCGCGCGGGTTTGCCGCGCGCATCTTTCACCACCACAACCCGGAGTGCGGAATGACTTCCCCAGATCCCACCGCTTCGGCTCAAGACCCGTTCCTGAGCCTTGTTGAGACGGCTCGTTTCCAGCGGAGCCGCCGTATCCCGATTCCCGACTTCGCTTACCCCGAGGGTGTCAAAATCGCGGTGAACTTTACCCTAGACTTTGACGCGATGCTGCTGCGCAGATTGCTGAACGAGCCTTGGGGGCAAAAAGCCAAGGGTGAGTTCGGTGGACGTGTCGGCGTCTGGCGGATCATGGAGATGTTTGACGCCGAAGACGTGAAGGTCACTCTTTTTACCCCTGGCCGGATTTGCGAGCTATACCCAGAGGCACTGAAAGACGTGGTCGCGAACGGGCACGAGCTGGCAGACCATATGTGGGAGCACGAGGTCTACGCCGATCCAGTGGTCGAGGATGCTCACCTCACCCGCACTTTGGCAGCGCTAAGCGCCGTGCAAGGCAAGCCCATCACGGGGACACGTTCCAGTCACACACCCGCGCTGTTGAAATCCAAAGGTGTGGTTTACAATTCGTTCACCTCGGCCAGTGACATGCCGTTCTACGAATTTGACTCAAACGGGCAGAACCCGATCCTGCAATTGCCGTTTCACTACGCTTTGGACGACGCGATGTATTTCAGCTTTGGTTGGCTCGACACGCCCAATGATGCTCAGCGCGTGATGGACGTGGACGAGGTGTTCGAAATCTGGTGGTCCGCGTTCCTGCAGCAGTACAAGCAAGGCGGTTACGTAAACTTTCTGCTTCATCCCTTCGTGTCGGGTCACGCCATGCGCGTCGACATGATCCAGCGCTTGATCCAGCGGATGAAAACCCTGCCCGGCGTCTGGTTCCCGACGTGCGATGAACTGGCGCAGCACATCCTGATGCATCACCCTCTGGCGGAGGCGGAGTAACGATATGCCTTGGAAAGACTTCTACACCACCTCTGACGAGATCGGGATGCGCGACGATGCGGTCTCTTGGCCCAGTGGTCAGCACATGGCGCTGGGACTAACCGTCAATTTGAATCCCGCCGGCGCGGGCAAAGGCATCACTGCCAAGGATCTGGCCTATCCCACATGGCATTATGGTCTGAACGAAGGTTTGGATCGCTTCCTCGACCTTTTCAAAGATTTTAACATCAAGGCAACCTTCGCGGCCCCAGCGGTGATCGTCGAAAGCTACCGCGACATCTTTGACCGCATTCTGGATGACGGTCACGAGATCGCGGCCCAAGGATTGTATGGCGAGGATCCGTCTTTGTTGGCCGCAGGCCAAGAGGCAGAGCACATGGACCGGGCCACCGCCATTCTGACCAACGCCATAGGCGCAGCGCCCAAGGGTTGGTTTGCCCTGTCACGCCCTGACGATCGGGCGGCCACCGGCTGCGCCACGGACGACACAATCGGGTTGCTCAGGGCGCGCGGCTATAGCTATTTTGGCAACGGTCTAGCGGATGATGCGCCCTACTACTGGGTGTCCGATGTCGGCAAGGCCGAGGCATTGCTGGCCCTGCCCTACTACTACCATTTTGATGATACCTTCTTCTTGATGTTCCCGCGCGAAGGGACCGGCCTCGAACGTCCGCAAGCTCTGCTCAACAACTGGCGGGCTGAATTCCGCGCGCAGTACCGCCGTGGCCGTTACTTCAACATGTGTGTTTCGCCTGCGCGTTCGGGATGGGGGCACCGGTTCGAGAACTTTGCAACCGTTTTGCGAGATGCAATGGCGCACCCCGGTGTGTGGGCTGCGACCGGGTCCGAGATCGCGGATCATTGGCACAAGGCGCACCCCGCCGAGCAAACTCTGAAGCTCGCCCCGAGCATCTGGCAAGACTACGAAGACAGCCTGAGCTAACCCATGCAGAGCGAAGATATCTTAGAGGGCCTGCTAGAGTGGGTCGAGATCGACACTCCGACCGGTGACGTTGCAGGGATTGCAAAGCTCGTCGACCTGATCCAGTCGCAACTGGAACCCCTTGGTTGCGTGATAGAGCGGGTCGCTGGCCGGGATGGTATGGGCGATCATCTGATCGCCCGTTTTGCGGGCGGGGATGGACCGGGCGTCTTGGTCACTAGCCATATCGACACAGTCTGCGCGCCGGGGACCGTTGAGATCCGCCGCGATGGAGATCGGCAATACGGCCCCGGTATCGCGGATATGAAAGGCGGCGGTTTCCTAGCGCTTTGCGCGATGAAGGATATCGTGGCCAGAGGCGTGGCGCTGCCCGGCCCCGTCACGCTGATCTACAATTCGGACGAAGAGATCGGCTCTCCGACCTCGCACGCCCTTATCCAAGCAGAGGCGCGCAAGATGGGCGCGGCTCTTATCCCAGAGCCCGCTCGCGGGGACGAGGCAATCACCTTTCGCAAGGGGCGCGCCAAGTACACGCTCGATTTTCACGGGGTCGAAAGCCACGCAGGTTCAGCCTTTGCCGATGGGCGCTCGGCGATCCTGCAGATGGCACGGACGATTGGGCAGCTGGAGCAGATGACCGATTTGGCTACAGAGACTACCGTGAATGTCGGCCGCGTGCGCGGCGGGACAGAACCAAACGTCGTCGCAGGCCACGCGGCGTGCGATATCGATGTGCGCTTTGCCGATGACGCCCTGGGGCATGCGGTCGAAGATGCGTTGCGGGCACTGAAATCGGATGATCCATCGGTCTCGATCACATTGTCAGGTGAAATCGAAAAGCCAAGCCTAGCCCGTACGCCGGAAACTCTGTCGATGTTCGCCCGCGCAGTCCAGATCAACGCATCAATGGACGCTCCCATGATCGAAACCCGTTCTGGAGGGGGCAGCGATGGCAACTTCACTTGTGCAGCTGGCGTGCCGACACTCGATGGCCTTGGTGCGATTGGCAATAATTGGCACTCGCCGCAGGAACATATCCTCGTCTCGCCACTATCGCGCCGCATGGTTTTGCTGCGCGACTTGATACTGACCTATGCGGGCACGCGCCCCACTGGAGAGACCGCATGAAACCTAGCTTTGGACAAACCCGCTCGGATATCCGACGAAACCACGCGCTTCTGACGCCAGAAAGCCACGAATGGATCACCCAGCCCGACTGGCCAGGCGCAGAGCTGGCCTATCTGATCACTCCAGATATGGGTGCGAAATTTGCCATGGGACTGGTCCGCTGTGTGGATGGTCTGACTGATATTCCACCAGCGCCCGAAGGCATCGCGCGGTTCATCTTTGTGCTTCAGGGAGAGGTTGGCTTTGCGATGGGCCAGACGCTGCAGCCGGATGGATACGCATTTCTGCCGCCAAATGAACCGCTGACTCTGAACGCGTCTGTTGGTGCCTCTTTTGTCCTGTTTGAGTGGCGGTTCTTGGCCCGAGGCGACATTCCCGCACCGGTTTTCGGTGCGGTCGCGGACATCGAAGGCACTGCTCTGCGCGGTGACGACTGGTTGATGGTGCAAAAAATGTTGCCGACGGACGCTGGTTTTGACGGTGAATTCAATATCATGAATTTCCATCCGGGCGCGTCGCTAGCCTATGTGGAAACCCATTTTATGGAACACGGGCTTCTTATGCTGGACGGTGGCGGTGTCTACCGCTTGGATGATCAGTGGTACCCTGTTGGGGCTGGCGATGCCATCTGGATGGGACCCCACGTGCCGCAGTGGTTTGGTGCTTTGGGCCGCGAACCTTCGCGCTACCTGATCTACAAAAACTACAATCGCGCTCCGTTGGAGCCGCGATGACCGCATTACCCGCCATATTGGACGAAAATCGTCCGGATCGCTGCGCCAAAGGCAACAGAGGACGCCGTTGGCGTGCGCCCCGCCATACGGCAGCAGGCCACTGGCGGGCTCTCGAACGGAAGGTCTTGCAGTTCGACAAAGGAAATACGCTCGCGCCGAATTTGCAGAAAACGGCCAAAGACAATGCCGATGCCAATCCCGCTTTCGACCATTTGGCGCAGCAGGGTGAAGCTATTGGTGTTCATGACCTCGTGGACGCTGACGCCGGCTTGCGCCATGGCTTCGGTCAAGAGCTGGCGCATGGCGATGGACTCATCGGGGAAGATAACTTGTTCTCCGTCCAGATCGGTCAGCTTGACTTTGCGCAACTGCGCCATCGGGTGGTCCAAGGATGTGATCGCGTAAGTCCGCCTGCGCAGGGTCGCGAGCGTTTCGATCTCGGGCGCGGATGGAAAGTTATAGCCAAGCCCGATGTCGATATCGCCCTCTTGCAGACGCTGGACGATCTCTCGGGTGTTCTCGACCTTGATCGAGAAGTTCAGGCCGGGGTGGTTGTACTTCATGTCCCGCAAAATGCCAGGCAAAAGGTCCGAGGCCAGCACTTCGTTCACGCCAAGACGCAGGTGTCCCCGCTGCATTCCCTGAAGTTGGTCAATCTCGTCCTGCGCGATGGTCAGTTCATTGACGACAGAAGCGCAGCGAAACAGGAGGATCTCTCCGGCTTCGGTCAGTTCCAGACCGCCGCGACCGCGATCCCTGCGAAAGAGCTCTACATCCAGCGCGAGCTCGAGGTTCTTGATCTGTTTGCTGACCGCCGAGGGCGCCACATGCAGTCGGTCTGCCGCAGCACGGAAAGATCCCTGTTGAGCAACTTCAATGAAATGTCGCAGACCGGGCAAGCGACCGAGGATGGTGCTAGACGGCATCAGAAACTCCCACAATCGAATGGCCACGGGTCAAGGAGCGCATCATAGATGGACCAAACCGATATTCAACAGGTAAGCCAACAGGATACGGCGCAGCCTGACGTGATCGAGGCGCTGGCTCAAGTCTTTGGTCCTGCAGGAATTCTGACTTCACCAGAGGATTGCGCGCGCTATGCCTCGGACCAGTCCGGCCTGCACGGCACGCCGCCGCTCGCTGTTATACGCCCGGCATCGGTTCATGACGTCTCCGAGGCTATGGCGATCTGCAGCCGGTATCGGATCGGCGTAGTTCCTCAGGGGGGACGGACGGGATTGTCCGGCGGGGCCTGCAGTCCGCAAGGCACCGTCGTTCTATCGACCGAGCGAATGACGGGAATTATCGAGTTGGATCAGGACGCGATGACCCTAACCGCTTGGGCGGGCACCCCGCTAGAAACCGTGCAAGAGGCCGCGCGCGAATCTGGATTGGATTACCCGGTGGACATTGGCGCACGTGGCTCGGCCACGATTGGCGGAACGATCGCCACCAACGCGGGCGGTATCCGTGTGCTGCAGCACGGGATGACGCGTGCGAACGTTTTGGGCCTAGAAGCCGTTCTCGCTGACGGTGCGGTGATCTCGCGCCTGAGCAAAACGGTCAAAGACAATTCCGGTTTTGACCTGAAGCACATGTTTATCGGGTCCGAGGGGACGTTGGGGATCGTCACCCGCGCAGTTCTGCAACTGCGCCGGCATGTCCCGCAAAGTGCGCTTGCCCTGTTCGCCCTACCTGATCATGGGGCCGCGTTGAAATGTCTGACCGCTGCGCGCCAGCGCTTTGGCTCGCGTATCACCGCCTTCGAAGGGATGTGGCCCGACTACTGGGATTTTGTTTGTCACAAAACCAGCCTCGCGCCCTCGCCGCTTGATGGACAGTATGGGTTCTATCTGTTGATTGAGGTAGAGGCCGAGGGCCCAGAGAGCGAAGCGGAGTTGGAAGCGTTCTTCGCTGATCTGTTCGAAGCGGACTTGGCCCAAGATGGTGTTCTGGCAAAATCCATCAGCGAAATGCGTGCGCTCTGGCAAGTGCGCGAGGCGGTAGGCGAGGTTGACGACGACTTCGGCCATCACATCAACTTTGATATCGGTGTGTCGCCGTCTGCGCTTGGTGGGTTTTGTGATGCGGCGGATATCTTGTTGGCGGATATGCCCGAAGCCCTTGGTGTGATCAAGGTCGGCCACGTCGGGGACGGAAACGTGCACCTGTTGGTGGCCCATGACGGTTCACACGCCGCTGAAGAGAGTATCGAGGCTGCCATCTATGGGTTGCTGCGGGATTGGGACGGCGCTGTCACGGCAGAACATGGCATTGGCCGGATCAAAGCCCGCTGGATGGATCATAGCCGCTCACCCCAAGAGTTGGCTCTGATGCGCGGGCTAAAGACACAGATGGATCCGCAGGGAATTTTGAACCCGGGTGCGCTGTTCGATCAGATCTGAATCGCGATGGCAGCTTTGTCGATCACAGACCAGACGTTCACAATCTTGCCGTCCGAGAACTCGTAAAAAACGTTCTCGGTGAACCGTACCCGTTTGCCATTGACGGGCATGCCGAACAGCTGCCCGACAGGCGTGCAGTCGAACGCGAGGCTGCACGCGATCAGGGGGGGATCACAGGAAAAACGCGTGAGATTAAACGAGAGATCAGGGATCGCTTCGAAATCGCCGACCAGCATGGTGTTGTAGCCGTCTAGGCCGACCAGATGGCCATTATAGGTCACCTGATCAGCCACATAGCGATGCAGGTTTGTCCAGTCTTGGGCATTCAAACAGGCGAGGTAGCCTTCGTATGCCTTGATGATTTCGTCGCGTGTCATGGGCATACCTCTCTGATCATATGGCGTCTTGACTCTACCTAAGCCGACAGCGCGTCGGAGCAGTTCGAGTTTTGGATGCGTCTTTTAACTTTCAATCTCGGCCGCAAAGGATGGCGGCATATATTTGCGGATGCTGTGAAAGAAGATGTCTATCTCGAGCGCGAGTGTCATTTCGAACTCGTTCAGTTCGGACCCACTCCATCGCGTGTCCTCGAGCCGGGCAAGGTAGCCCAATCGGATTTGCTCGTCATTTTTGTCAAGCGGCAGGGTTTCTGCTGCGCGCAGGATGTCGATGCGCTTGTGCACCTCGCGCATTCCATGGAATGCCTCCATCATCACGCGAATGAGCCGTGGCTCGGTTTGCCAAGTCTTGCCGCCAAATACTTCTTGGACCACACGGTTGCCAGCGCCCAAACAGTCATACGCCACGCAACCCCGGAAGCCATCTTGGCGCAGGGTGTCGTGGATCGAGCATAAATGCCCCGACAGGTTCCGACAGGGTTCGCCCGGGTTCTTGTCAAAGGCAAAGTCATCGCCCTTGTCAAAGGCCAGCATGATGCAGCAGAGCGCCGCGCATTTCGAGCAATCGGTGACGAGATGGTCGGTTTGGGACATTCTGACGATCGACCTTGTCTAAGAGGCTTGAAGGTATGGGCCCGTATCCCGCGAAACACCGATAGAACGCAAGTGTCGGGCGATGTTTATGTGGGGTGTCAACAGGTGCGCGTATTGCGAGAGCCAAGAATGTCCCGTGCTCGCGTCCGGTCAATGCTTTCCAAATCCTGCCGGACGGGGTAGGCAGCCCGATCTTTGCAAGGTTGGGACAGTCCATGGCGCAGAATGCTACTATCTATAAAGTCGAACTTTCCGTGTCGGACATGGATCGCCACTATTACGAGACCCACAAGCTGACCGTGGCCAAGCATCCGTCAGAAACCGATGAGCGGTTGATGGTGCGGCTTGTCGCCTTTGCGCTGAATGCCCACGAGCATCTGGAGATGACCAAAGGCCTGTCCTCGGACGACGAGCCTGATATCTGGCAGAAAAGCTTGAGTGGCGAACTAGATGTGTGGGTCGCTCTCGGGTTGCCAAGCGAGAAGGTCATCCGGCAATCCTGTGCCAAGGCGGGCAAAGTCTATATCTACGCCTATGGCGGCAAACCGGCTGAGATTTGGTGGGACAAGGTCAAGAACAGCACCGCCCGCTTTGCGGGACTAGAGGTCGTAAATCTGACCGAAGAAGACACGGCGGCGCTGGCGGGGCTGGCCAGCCGCGCAATGAAGCTGCAGGTGAATATTCAAGATGGCGATCTGATGGTCAGCGTCGATGAGAGCGTGGTTTATTTGACGCCCCAGATCTGGAAACGCGCCGAATAGCGCGGCGTTACCCAAGGGTCGCCTTGACTTCGGCCCACAGGTTTCTGACGACATCCTCTGCTGGTGCGGCCTGTGCCAGAGCGGCGCTTTGGCCGGCCCAAGCCTGTAATCTAGCGATATCGTTGTCCTGTGTTCCAGCCGCCCGCATAGGTCCCGTTGCGGATCGTTGTAGTGGATATGGCAATGGATCGGGCGCATCGGCCGCTTCGGCTGCGGTCACGTAGTCTGTGCGCAAGGATCGCCCGAGGCGTCCAGAAAACGCGCGGGTGACGGCCGTATCCTCGGGGCGAGCGCGTCCGATGGCATCGGCCCAAGACGCTGGAATGGCGGCCTCTGGCGTCCGGAGTAAGGCGGTTCCGATCTGGACTGCCGACGCTCCGAGCGCCAGTGCTGCGAGCACACCGCGTGCGTCCGCGATACCGCCAGTCGCAATCACTGGAACCTTCACCGCATCACAAATCGCAGGTACCAAAGAGACAAGCCCAATCGTTTGCGCGGCCGCGTTCTGCGCGTCAAAAGCCCCGCGGTGTCCGCCCGCCTCGCTGCCTTGGGCGACAATCGCGTCTGCGCCGGCCTCTTCCGCTGCCAACGCCTCTGCGACAGTCGTGGCTGTCGCGAACCATCGAATGCCCTTCGCCTTGAGTTGCGCGACCACTTCCGGCGGGAAAATACCCATGATCGAGGAGACCACAGCGGGGCGCGCCTCGATCAAGGCGTTGCATTGATCAGCGAAAGAGACAGGGATATCCGCTGATATCTCTGATGGTCGAGGCCCCCACTGAGCTAAAAAATCCGCCACGCGCGTTTCGTGCGCGCGGTCTCTGGCCGGTTTCTGGTCCGGAACCCACAGGTTCAACTGGAATGGACCTGCCTGCGTGGTTCGGACATCCGCCGCCCATTGGGCAACAGCTTCAGGCCCCATCAACAGAGCGCCGCAAGCGCCCATTCCGCCCGCTTTCATAACAGCTGCGGCTAATGCGGGCGGGCAAGCGCCTGCCATTGGCGCCATCAGGATTGGAAGATCCAGCCCATAGTCGTCGCAAAATGTTTGCGCGCGCTGCTTTGCTTGTCTCAGCATATTCCATTCCCCCCGCTCTTCATCATTGCCGAGGGTGCTTCTCTTGCTCGCAAATAACAAGCTTTGCCTATGAACGGGCGAAACCAACAACTATTTTTAGCCGAATTTTGATCTTTCGCCCTATCTCGCGATGCTCACAAGCGGTGACCGTCCTTGGCGCAGAAAACAGAGGCTTTGGTCAGGTCAAATTGTAGGCCGACTTCGGACTCAAGAGCGCGGGCCTGATCCACTCCCATGCGGATGCTCAGCCGCTTGCCGTGATACAGCACCCAAGCCAAGGCATCTGCGCCAAGGAGTTCAACGAAGTCGAGTTGCGCGGTGATGTGGCCTGCGGCAGGCGGGACGATCTTGATATCCTCGCAGCGCACGGCAAGGATGGCGTCCTGCGCGGGCCGTGTGCCATTTTCAAAGGTGTAGGCTGACAGATCGATATGTGTTTTTCCGATGTCAAAGGACCCATTGCCAGACAGGTGCCCTGCGATCTGGTTGATTTCAGGCGAGCCGACAAAACTGGCAACGAACAGATTGGCGGGCTTTTCATAAATCTCTTGGGGCGGCGCGAATTGTTCGACCCGTCCCTTGTTCATCACGGCAACACGATCGGCCATCGTCATCGCCTCGACCTGATCGTGGGTCACGTAGAGCATGGTGAAGCCTAGGTCATTGTGCAGCTTCTTGAGCTCTACCCGCGTTTCGGTTCGAAGTTTGGCGTCCAAGTTCGAGAGCGGCTCGTCGAACAGGCACACCCCGGTCGACCGGACGAGTGCACGGCCAATCGCGACGCGCTGGCGCTGACCGCCTGACAGTTGCGAGGGTTTGCGATCCAGCAGAGCGTCAATCTGCAAAAGTTGCGCGACCTTGGCCACCTTGGCCTCGCGTTCTGCTTTGGGAACGCGGGCGACCTCCATCCCGAAGGACAGGTTGCGGCGCACGGTCATCGAAGGGAAAAGCGCATAGCTTTGGAAGACCATGGAAAGATCTCGGTCGCTTGGCTCCAAATCCGTGACGTCCTTATCGCCGATCAGGATTTGTCCGCTGTCGCAGGTGTCAAGCCCCGCCACGATGTTCAGCAAAGTGGACTTTCCGCAGCCCGATGAACCAAGGATCACGACAAACTCGCCTTCGGTGATCTCCATCTCGATCGAGTGCAGGATGGTCAGGTCGCCGTAGGTTTTTCTGATTTTGTTCAGAGAGATATTGTACATGTTTTCATCCTTTGACGGCGCCGGTAGCGATGCCCCGGACGAAATAACGACCGGACACGAAGTAAACGATCAGAGTGGGAATGGCGGCCAGCAGCGCGGCGGCCATGTTAACGTTAGGCTCTGCGGCGCCGCGGGAATTATTCACGATATTGGTCAGCTGGACCGTCATCGGCAGGTTGTCGTTGCCAGCAAAGATCAGACCCAAAAGGTAGTCGTTCCAGATGCCCGTGAACTGCAGGATCGCTACGACAACGATGATGTTGGTCGAAATGGGTAAGATCACGGACCAGAAGGTGCGCAAGAAGCTGGCCCCTTCCATACGCGCCGCGCGGCTGATTTCGTCGGGGACTCCAACGTAGAAATTCCGGAACAGGAGTGTCGTGTAGGGCAGCCCGTAAACCACATGCACAAAGATAATGCCGGTATAGCTGCGGAAGATGCCCATCCCCGATAAGATTTTGACCGTGGGATAGAGCATCGCCTGATATGGCACGAAAAGGCCAATCAGGATAAACAGCATCAGCCAGTCCGCAAAGCGCGAGCGCCATTGGGCCAGCGCATACCCGTTCAGTGCCCCGGTGAGCACCGAGATTACGACGGCGGGCACCGTGATGAGGATTGAATTCCAAAGGCCCGGTTTGATGCCAGAACAATCAAGTCCAGTGCAGGCGCTGCTCCACGCGATGCGCCATGGCTCAAAGGTGATCTCACTGGGCAGGGTTAGCAGGTTCCCGCTACGGATATCTGCCATGGGCTTAACCGAGTTGATCAGGATGACCAAAAACGGAGCTAAAAAGAACAGGGCAGAGACGATCAGGAAGGCGTACATGCCGACGACGGCAACCCGCGGCATTGCGGCGGCATTTGCAGGTGAAGACATCAATCGCGCCTCCTGAATTCACTATAGAGATAGGGCGCGAGCATCAGCAGCGACAAAAGCAGCATCAGGATAGATGCGGCCGAGGCCAGCGACAGGTTCATACGCGAGAAGAAGAAGTCGACCGCGAACTTGGCGGGCATTTCCGTCGAAATACCGGGTCCGCCGTTGGTCATTGCGACGATCAGGTCATACCCGCGAATGACTTCGGACATAAGCAATACGATGCAGGACGCGAATACGGGGCGCATGCCCGGAAAGATAACTTGGACATAGGCGCGCCACTGAGGGATTTTCTCCATCCGGATAGCTTTCCACAGGTCGCCGTCAACGCTGCGCAGACCCGCCAGAACGATAATCATCACGAGACCTGCTGAACGCCAGACACTGGCGATCACCAAAGTATAGATCGCGCGGTCCGGTTCAGTGATCCAGTCAAAGGCGAAATTTTCCCACCCCATGTCGCGGACCATGGCCTGTATCCCAAGGGATGGATCGAGCAGCCAGCGCCACCCAAGTCCCGTGACAATCAGAGAAATCGCCAATGGATAAAGGAATATTGTGCGAAAGACGCCCTCGAAGCGGATGCCGCGATCAATAAAAATGGCCAAGATCGACCCAAGGATGAGTGATCCAACAATAAACAGCGCGCCGAAGACAACCATGTTGATGCAGGACACGATCCAACGCTTGTTGTCCATCAGGTCTGCATACTTTTCAAAGCCAATGAAATCATAGCGCGGCATCAAGCTGGATTTCGTCAGGGACATCAGGAATGTCCAGCCGATCGACCCGTAGAAGAAGATCGCAATAACAGCGAAGAACGCGACAACCGTGAAGGTCGGCCGGAACATCTGCCTTTGTAGCCAACGTGTCATAGCTCCTCCTGGGGCGTCATGACAATCAGGGTGCGGGCGACAGGGGTCAGCCGCCCGCGTCTTGGGTTAGTCTGCCAGCACGTCGCGCAGGGCGGCGGCGCCTTCTTCTGCGGTCATGTCGGGATCGGTCCAAAACTGGGTCGCCATGTCGATCAGCTGGCCGTTCAAGTCACCGGGCAGGGCATCATAGGTCGAGGCCACCGCAACGCCGGGCGTCGCGAGTGCACGTGCCCCGCGCGTCGCGCAGATGTCGAGCGCCGAAAGGTCAACGTCGGTGCGCGCAGGGACAGAGCCTTTGACGGCGGCGACCTGAACTTCGATCTCTGGGTCCATGACGGTGCGCGCCAGCAGGTTTTGACCTGCGACCTGTTCGTCATCGTCGATTTCGGGGAAGACGAAGACATCGGTGACCGCCGCATAGGCAGGCTTGTCCGAGGGCATCAAGAAGCAGCCAAACTCTTCGCCCGGAGTTTGACCGGCAGCCAGAAATTCGCCCTTGGCCCAATCGCCCATGAACTGCATGCCAGCTTCTTGGGTGATGACCATGTTGGTGGTTTGGTTCCAAGAGCGGCCCGTGCTGCCCGCGTCCACATAGTCCGAGACTTTGCGGAAGTATTCGAATGCGGTGACCAGCAGCGGGTCCTGAAGCGCGGTATCGTCCCGCTCGACCATGATCTCGTTCCAGTATTTGGGACCGCCAAGCGACAGGATCATGTCGGTCAGGATGTAAAGTTCCTGCCATGGCTCGCCCCCAACGGCAAAGGCGGTGTAACCCGCGCCTTGGATCGCGTCTGCGGCGGCAAAGAGTTCGTCTATCGTCGTGGGTTCTTCGATCCCAACCTCATCGAAGATCGCGGTGTTGTACCAAATCCAGTTGTCCGCGTGGACGCCTAAGGGGAGTGCAACCATCTCGCCGTCGACGGTCACGCGCTCATAAATGAGCGGGGCCAGCGAATCCTGCCATCCCTCGGCGTCGCGCAGATCATTCAGGGACCGCAGGATGCCGCCGTCGGCAAGGTCCAGCATCGCGCCGTTCGGGGTCATCAGAACGGCCGAGGGCGGCTCGCCGCCGACGATGCGGCTGGTGGCGGCTGCAATTGTGCTATCGTAATCGGCCGAAGGGCTGTCGATCCACGTGCCGCCTTGGGCCTTGAAGGCGTCAGCGATCACATTCATCGCTTTGGACTCACTGGCGCTGGTCCAGTATTGCTGAACGTCCGCGACTTGCGCGAAGCTGTGGGTCGCGGCGGCCGCGATTACGCAGGACAGAAGCATGGTCTTTGCAGTCATGGTGATTCTCCCGGAGGGTGTTGGAGGAATGGCTCGGATTTACGACGCGGGGTTCCGCGCGGCTCCGAACTCGCTGTTTATTTGGTCGAGAAAGCTGGTCATTTCGGCCTTGGAGATTTTCTCACCGGCAACCCATGACACCGTGTCGTAGAGGTTGAGGAACGACCCGCCGCAGTAATCCAGCATCTGCTCGGTCTCTGCGTCGGTCAGGTCCAAACGACTTTTCAGGAAGTTGCCAAAAGCTGACCGGATTTCAGGGTTTTCGACGATCTGCGAGGCTTCGTTGTTGATATCAAGCCGGGTCGCAGGCAGGGGACGCGCCTCTGCGGTGATCTCGAGCGTTTGGCGGATGTCTCTGGAGGACGCGCCAACTTCGATCGACATTGGGCCGACATCCAGAAACCACTCCCCGAAGGCGGGATCGTAATAGCGCAGGTCGCGTGCCTCGATCGTGATCTGGATTTCTTTGGTCTCACCTGGCTCTAACGCGACCTTGGCAAAACCCTTGAGCTCGCGTACGGGGCGGCTCAGGCGCGGGGTATGAGGGCGGACATAAACCTGAACAATTTCTTTGCCCGCGCGCGAACCGGTGTTGGTTACGTCAACCTTGATCGTAAAGGTGCTGTCCTCGGTGATGCGGTCTGTATCGCAGGTCACGTTTGCATAGCTATAAGACGTGTAGCTGAGTCCGAACCCGAACGGGAACAAAGTTTCGGTCTTGCGTATGTCGTAGCCGCGATACCCGACGAACAGCCCTTCGGCGTAGACATGACGGTGATTTTCACCGGGGTAAGACAGGAAGCCCGGCACGTCTTCTAGCTTTTCGGGGAAGGTCACTGTCAGCTTGCCACAAGGGTTCTGAGCGCCCGAAAGAATTTGCGCAATGGCATTGCCAACCCCTTGGCCGCCATAGAATGGCATCAACACAGCACCCACCTCGTCGATCCAAGGCATCACGACTGCGTCCGGCGTCGCGATGATGACCGCAAGGTTGGGGTTGCGGGCAGCGATCTGCGAAACCGCCGCATCTTGGCCGTCCAGAAGGTTCAAATGGGCGCGATCCGCGCCTTCGCCATCGACGCCTACCTCTGTGTTGCCAAAGAACAAGACGACGTCTGCGGCGCTGAGCGTGTTCAGGACGTCCTCGGCGCTGTCGCCTTGCAAATCAGCAATATCGTAGGTCGTGACGTTGGCATTTGGAGCCAGCTTAATGATCTCGTTTACAGGATTGTCCTCGAACGTTGGGCTGGTCGTGGCACAGCCAGAGCCCTGATAGATTGGCGCGCGCGCTGTTTCGCCGACGATCGCGATAGATCCGATCGCGTCCATGTTAAGAGGCAACAGATCGTTTTCGTTCTTCAGCAGGACAATGCTTTCGGCGGCGATACGTCGGGACAGTTCATGGTGAGCTTCGAAATTGGTTTGGGGCTCTGTGATATGAGATGCATGTGCTTTGCGCACCAAATGCAGCATGCGCACGCAGGCCCCATCCAGATCATCCATGGGGACCTCGCCCGCCTCGACCGCGAGGCGCAGGTCTTCTTTGCGTGGGGCGCTTTCGGGCATGTCTAGGCAATTCCCTGCCAAGAGCGATGCGGGGCGGTCTTTGATCCCGTGCCAGTCAGAGATCACGACCCCGTCGAAACGCCACTCGTCGCGCAGCACATCCGTTAACAACCATTTATTTTCAGCCGCCTGAACACCGTTGATCAGGTTGTAAGAACTCATGACAGTCCATGGCTCGGCCTTGCGGATCGCTCGCTCGAAGGCGGACAGGTAAATCTCGCGTAGCGCGCGCTCCTCGACCTCGGAACTCATGGTGGTCCGGTGGATTTCCGAGTTGTTGCAGGCAAGGTGTTTCAGTGACGCGCCAACGCCGTTGTCCTGCATGCCTTTGATTAATTCGGCCGCGATTTCGCCCGTTAGAAAGGGGTCTTCGGAAAAGTATTCGTAGCTGCGCCCGCCCAAGGGTGTCCGGCGGATGTTGATGCCGGGCCCGAGCAGGACGTTCACGCCAAAATGGGCACATTCTGCGGCCAACGCTGTGCCCAAGTCATACGCCAGTTCAGGGTCCCACGAACATGCGTAGCAGCAGCCATTCGGGAAACACGTTGCCGGCCGCGAGGACCCGAATGCCCCCTCGACACCGCGCGATAGATCCGCATTCACGACGCTTAGAAAGGCCGAGAGCTGTTCGGCACGGTCCTGTGGGCCATCAATTTGCTCGACCGAGTAGCGCACGCCATAGGTGCCATCCGTCATCAAAATCTCGGGAATATTGTGGGTGTAATTTGGCGATGTCCGCCACAGCCCGTTGCCTGAGACTAGGTCAATTTTCGCGCTCAGAGACAATTTCGAGACCAGCGCGTCAATTTCCTGATCGGTGATGTTCCATGCCATGAAATGGCCCTTTAAAGCTGTTTTGGACGTTAAAAAGTCCAAGAATCTGTATTTATGCCGATAACATGGCAGCGTTACTCTTGACGGTGACACAGCCGCTCGGACTCATCTAGCGGTGAAAATTGCACTTTATCTGTGACAGTTTTTGACCTTTTGCGCGCAAAAAGCGGAGAGCCCCTTTGAAGACTGACGATGAGCACCGGACCTCGGCCTATGAGACGCAATTCCCGACAGGACAGGCCGGGCTGACAGAGCGGCCCTACTGCCGAACTTTTACGCATGGATGGGCGGATGTGCCCTATCACTGGCACCGTGCACTCGAAGTTGTCTATGTGCTGCGGGGGCAATTGCGCCTGATGGTCGAAGGCTTGGCGTGTGACATGAGCGCGGGTGATGTGATGATCATCAACTCAAATGTGCCCCATAATTCAGTCTCGAAAACCCGCGACACGCTCGTCTGCGGCGTGCACCTGGACCCCTACCATTTTGAGCGCTCGGGCCTGCCCGAATTCAGCACACGACACTTTTTGTGCCGCAGTTTTCTGCACAGTCGATCCTTTAGCGAAAAGATTGCCCCGATGAAGGCGCTGATCGCGCGCTTGATCATCGGCCTGCCCGACCAACCCGAAGACGCCATGTCCAGAGCGATCGCCGCAGATATGCTCGCGCTTTTTATCTATGCGAATATTCCTTTCAAAGAGCAGGACCTGTCAGAAGATGCGGCCCGTTCTGCGGGCCGTGCTCGGATATTGCGCCTTCTCAACGAGTTGGATCCGGTTGCGGGTGTCGATACTTTGGGCGCGATCGCAGAGCGCGAGAACCTGTCGCTCAGCTACTTGTCCCGCCAATTCAAGGAGCACTTGGGCATGGGGTACAAAACCTATGCCCTAAACCTGCGATTGGACAAAGCCGCAGAGGATCTATTGCGGACAGACGCGACTGTGACGGATATCGCAGCGCGCTTACAGTTCGGAAACCCCACGGTTTTTTATAAAAAGTTCAAAGAGAGGTTTGGCTGGAGCCCGACAGACTACCGTCGCCAGAAACCCGATTTCAGCGGCGACCAGACAATGTCGGATCAGGATATTAGGGATATAAGGCAGCTTTTGACCGCGCGCTTTCCGGATATCAAAGACGGGGTTGAGCGGATTCTGTTCCCGACGTCTTATGTGGGGCGCCGCCGCTTGATGAGCGGACCACATGAGGCCAGTGCACAGCGGCCCGACGCGCTCAGCAACTTGGCCACGCGATAACGCCTTGGGTCAGGTGATGCCGGCGCGGAGCAGGACACTGACTGCGCTATCAAAGTGTTCGGACATTGCTTCTTCGGCGCGCCGAGCGTCTTGGGCCATGATCGCTGTTGCAATGCGTTCGTGACATTTGATGTTGTCCCGGCGGTTCTGATGGTTCGCCCGCGAGCGCCAGCCAATCGGCCATGTTTGCCGCGTGATCACCCAAAAGCTGTCTACGAGCATGGCGTAAAGGTGGTTTCCAGAGGCATTGGCGATCAGCGAATGAAAACGGATGTCCAACTCCATCAATTCGGTATGCCCCCCTTCAAGCGCGGTGAACATCTGTGTGGTGATGTCGAGCAGTTCCGTGGCCTCGGCGTCGCTGCGGCGCATGGCGGCCAGCGCGACCGTCCGCATTTCCAATGTCCGGCGCACATCCAGAACCTGCTGGATGCTTAGGCCCTGACTGTACGTTGCATGATCCAGAACAAGGCTCAGGGCAGAGGCGTCTGGCATCGCTACGCGCGCTTTGCGCGAACCGCCGATGTCTAGGATGCGCAATGTGGCGAGGCCCCTCAACGCCTCTCGCGTGACAGGGCGGGATACACCGAGATGGGTGGCAAGGGCTGCCTCTGATGGCAGCATATCGCCTGGGCGCAATCCTTGGGACCGGATTAGATCACGGATACCGGACATGGCGATTTCTGCCAGCCCGCTCTGGCTAGAAATTGGTTTTGTCATGGCGTGTGTTTGGTCGGCATCGCGCAACGTACTCTGGGTCTGGGGGCCAAAATGGAGTGTTCTCTGGAAAATTGACGGTTATTGTCTGACAATCAAGTGCAGATTGTCACAAAATATTGTCGCCTTAGCGCGGTGGCCCCTACTCTGCCCTTGAAATATCGCCGTTCGGGCCGCCGAGCGCGCAGGGAGGACATCGTCGTGAAAATTACCGCCATCCGCACCTACCGTGCAGAGGAATTTGCCAACGTGCTGTGGGTCCACGTGCAAACCGATGCGGGCATCACAGGGTTGGGAGAGACCTTTTACGGCGCAGAAGCATGCGAGGCGCACATCCACAACACACTGGCCGTGCGTCTGCTGGGACAAAACCCGCTGAATATCGAAGCCCTGCACAAGGAAATGGTCAGCCTGCCAAATGCGCAGGCGTCGACTGGCGTGGAATATCGGGCGGCCTCTGCCATCGACATCGCGCTTTGGGACATCTTTGGCAAGGTTGCGGGTCAGCCGGTGCATGTCATGCTCGGCGGGCAATCGTGGGATAAAATCCGCGTCTACAACACCTGTGCGGGTACACGCTACGTTCGAACACACAAGATCAAGCCGGTGGACACATGGAACCGCGGCGAAGGCCAGTACGAGGATCTGGATGCCTTTATGACCGATGCCGGGGCGCTGGCCGAGGATTTGCTATCTCAGGGGATCACCGCCATGAAAATTTGGCCCTTTGATCCACCCGCGATTGAGAACAAGGGCATGTTCATCACGGCAGAGCAAATGAAGGCCGCCGTGACCCCATTCGAACAAATCCGCAAGGCTGTTGGCGACCGGATGGAGATCATGGTCGAGATGCATTGCCTTTGGAATTTGCCCGTGGCTATGGATATCGCCCGCGTGCTGCAAGATTACGATCCGCGCTGGTACGAAGATCCGATCCGCATGACTAACCCTCAGGCATTGGCCGAATTCGCGCGATCGACCCACGTCTGGACCTGCGCGTCTGAAACGCTGGGCTCGCGCTTTGCCTACAAGGACTATCTGGACCGCGACGCGGCGCACGTCGTGATGGCGGATCTGTGCTGGACGGGCGGCCTAACCGAGGGGCGCAAGATTGCCGCTTTGGCAGATCTGCACCACAAGCCCTTTGCCCCCCACGACTGCATCGGACCAGTTGGGTTTGCCGCAGCCATTCACATGAGCTTTAGCCAGCCCAACACCCTGATCCAGGAATCTGTGCGGGCGTTCTACAACGGTTGGTACAAAGAACTGGTGACCGAAGTGCCGCGTATCGAGAACGGCTACGTCTACCCGATGGAAGGGCCAGGTCTGGGGACCGAACTGGTGCCTGACTTCTTTGATCGCGCTGACCTGACAACACGAATTTCGGAGGTCTCATGACCCATCCTCTTTTTGATTTATCCGGTAAAACTGCCCTTATTACGGGCTCTTCTCGTGGTTTGGGTCGCGCCTTTGCCGAAGGGCTGGCGCAAGCTGGTGCGCGCGTCGTGCTGAATGGCGTAAATCCTCAGCGGCTAGAGGAAGCTGCCAAAGAAATGCAAGCGCAAGGGTACTACGTGTTGACCTCGGCCTTTGACGTCGCGGACGAGGTGGCCATCAAGGCCGCTTTTGATCAGTTCGATGCGGATGGGGTGGCAATCGACATTCTAGTGAATAATGCGGGCATCCAGTTTCGCAAACCGATGCTCGAGCTTGAAACAGCCGATTGGCAGCGCGTGATTGACATCAATCTGACCGCAGCCTTTGTGGTTGGGCGCGAGGCGGCAAAGAGAATGGCAGAACGCGGCCATGGCAAGATCGTCAATATCGGCTCCCTGACCTCGGAATTGGCGCGCGCCACCGTCGCGCCTTACACGGTCGCAAAAGGCGGCATCAAAATGCTGACCAAGGCAATGGCTGCCGAATGGGGCGAAGCGGGTATTCAGGCAAACGCCATTGGGCCGGGCTATATGGTTACCGATATGAACGAAGCCTTGATCAATAATCCCGACTTCGATGCATGGGTCAAAGGGCGCACGCCGATGCGCCGCTGGGGTCTGCCAGAAGAGTTGGCAGGTACTTGCATCTATCTGGCCTCGAACGCGTCAAACTACGTGTCGGGACAGATCATATACGCCGATGGCGGCATGATTTCGGTTCTGTGAGGGCAAAATGAAGATTGTGTTTTACGGTGCCAACGCCGCGACCTTTGAACCGGGCTTGTCCGAACAACTGGAAATGCCTCATGACATCACCGTAATTTCGGATGCAGCTGATGGCGCGAAAGAGGCGGAGGCTATGGGAACAGCCGACGTTGTCGTCGGGGTCCATTACGCAGGAGATAGCGTTCAGAACGCGCGGCTTTTTCAGTTGCCCGCTGCAGGATACGACAAGGTGGACATGGCTGCGCTGCCAGAGGGCTGCGCGGTCTGCAACGCCTTTGGCCATGAGAATGCGATTGCAGAGTATGTGATGGCCGCACTCTTGTCCCGTCATGTGCCTCTGGTCGACGCAGATGCGCGCTTGCGCAAGGGAGATTGGCACTACTGGGCCGGTGGACCGAACGGTTTGCGTACCGAATTGGGCCAGCAGACTATTGGCATCGTCGGACATGGTCATATTGGCAAAGCGGTTAAAGAGCGTGCCTTGGCCTTTGGGATGCGGGTGTTCGTGGCCAATCGGTCGGCGATTGAGGATTCACGCATCACGCCCTGTGGGCTGGACGAGCTGCCGAACATGGCTGCTCAGGTCGATGTCCTGCTGAACACCCTGCCCCTGACTAGCCAGACAAAGGGGATGATCGGGACCGATGTACTGTCTGCGATGCCCGATGGCGCCCTGATTATGAACGTGGGTCGCGGACCTGTCATTGACGAGGACGCTTTGTTCGACGCTTTGAAAGATGGGCGCCTGAATGGTGTGATTGATACGTGGTACATTTACCCATGCACCGATTTTGGCGCGCCGCAGCCGTCGCATCATCCGTTTCACGAGCTGCCCAACGTTACGATCACGCCGCATATGTCGGGCTGGACTACGGGCACCATCGCACGGCGCACTGCCACGGTGGCCGAGAACATCAACAGGCTCGCGCGGGGCGATGCCTTGCTCAATGTTATTAGGAACGCAGCGGGCTAAGAGCGCAGCACTGGCTCTTTCCCGCCGGTCTTGAAGACCAGTAAACAAACATTCCTGAAACACTTTAAAAGTGTGCTACCTTGCGTGATCATCGAAATCGCGAGGAGGAGCGGGATTTTGTTGGAGAATGCCCTCGTGCGGGATGCCCGAGGCCAGCTCATCCGTCATGGCGCAAGCACGCGCTCTGCGGATTGGGACGAGGTCGAGGCCTTCTGCCAATCGGTTTACATGCCCTATCGGGTGCGTCCGCTGCAGCGGCTGTCGCGCCCCGATGCCACGATGATCTCGGCCAAGGCGGGGCGCGTGACGATGACGCGTTTCTCGTATGGCACGGGAATTCATCTGGATCGTTTTGACCCAGAGGCAGGAAATATCCTTGTTCTCAATACCCTTGGCGGAGCTCTTGATCATCAGACCGATGGCGGGTCGGTCGCCACCGGCGCGGGCGAAAGTTTTGTGGTGGACTGTTCACGGACGGACTACTGGCTCGAGGGGGATGCCGATCATATGCAGCTGAACCTGACGGTCCCCCATCAGCGCATGGCGGAAATGTCAGAGCGTTGGTTCGGCTTTGTCCCCGACGACGGGCTATGGACGCGGCGGGTCAAGTTTGGCGGGCCCGACTCACCTTGGTTATCGCTCTTGGATTACGCGGCGGGTACTGTTGCGCAGGCTGGCGACGGAGCGGCCGACACCGCGATGACTCGCCACATCGAAGAGATCCTGTGCGTTGAGCTGCTGCGGCACTGGGCGGAGGCCGCGGGGCTCTCTCTCGAGACTGGCGCGCGCTGCGCAGCGCCGGGTTATGTGCGCCGCGCCGAAGAGATCATGGAAGCCGAAGCGCGCGAGGCGCCCTCGATTGGCGAGGTCGCAGGCCGTGTCGGCGTCACGGCGCGCACCCTGTCCGGCGGGTTTCAGAAGTTTCGCGGTGTCACCCCGCGCGCTTTTCTGGCGGCACGGCGGCTCGAGGGTTTTCGGTGTGATCTGGAGACGGAGCCAGAGCATCTGACCGTCACCGCGATCGCGAGCGCTTGGGGCTTTAGCAATTTCGGCGCGTTGGCGGGGCGCTACCGCGAGCGGTTCGGCGAAACACCCTCGCAAACGCGCGCGCGTAAAGGCGGGTAAATTGGATTCCGAAACGGGACAGGCTGTACCGGTCAGTGGCAGCCTGCCGCGCTGCGAACGCGCATCCTGATCTTCTCATCTCAATGGGAGGATAAGATGAAAGATATTCACACCGAAGATTTGGCGGCTGCGCTCGACATCGTTCTGCGCGATATCAGCCAAGGTTCCGCACGTGTCCTTGGCGTGGTTGCGATGGTGACGGATCGCGAGCGTGACATCTATTCCGGCTGTGCCGGTGAGCGCCGCTTGGGGGATGACGCCATGACAGAGGACACCGTCTTTGCCATCTTTTCGACGACCAAGGCGATTGCGGGCACCTGTGCGCTGCAATGTGTCGAAGAGGGTTTGCTCGATCTGGACGCCCCCGCCAAGGAGTATGCGCCTTGGCTTGGTCAGGTGCAGGTTCTAGAGGGCTTTGACGCCGACGGAAGCCCCCGTCTGCGTGCCCCGAAGACCGAAATCACGACGCGGCAGCTCATGTTGCACACAGCGGGTTTTGGCTATGACTTCTTCAACGAGATGTACAAGCGCATGGCCGACGAGCACGGGAAGCCCTCGATTGTGACAGGGAGCCGCGCGTCCATCGAAACGCCGCTGCTTTTCGATCCGGGCACCAAATGGGAATATGGCACCAATATCGACTGGGTTGGCCAAGTGGTCGAGGGCATCCGCGGCAAGCGTTTGGGCGAGGTCATGCGCGAGCGCGTTTTTGATCCGCTGGGCATGGAGGATATCGCTTTTACCCGCAGCGAAGCGATGAAGGCGCGCACTGCCACGATCCACGCAAGGGGCGAAGACATGACCCTGACCCCAATGGACGAATTCGAACTGCCGGATGATCCCGAAGTGCACATGGGTGGCCATGGTCTGTACGGGACTGTGCCAGAATACATGAAGTTCATCCGCATGTGGCTGAACGATGGCGCAGGCCCGAACGGCCGCGTTTTGAAGCCAGAGACTGTGGAATGGGCGGTCAAGGGCGCCCTAGTCCCGCCGCAGAAAGTCACCATGTTGCCCGGCGTGAACCCGGAACTGTCGAATGATGCTGAATTCTTTCCGGGGCTCGGAAAAGACTGGTCCTATACCTTTATGGTGAACACCGAAGAGTCCCCGACAGGCCGCCCTGCTGGGGCCATCGGCTGGGCCGGGTTGGCCAATAGTTTCTACTGGATTGATCGCGCTGCAGGCGTTGGCGGCTATTGGGCGACGCAAATCCTCCCGTTTGGCGACCCGACCTCCTTCGTGGGCTATCTCGATTTCGAAAGCGCGGTCTACAAGGCGATCCGGAACAGTTGATCGCTCGTTGGCGGGGGCGGCGTACTTGCCCCCGCCCTGTCTCGCATGTCTTTGGGAGGAGGATGCGTGTTGCGCGAGTACATAAGTTACGAAGAACTGCCCAACTGGGTGCCTGGCCGCGTGCTGCTGGCCAGCGACGGGCTGGGATGGAAGAATGTGGCCTGCCGTGCCTATCATTACGCGGGTCAGGACGTGATCGTCCCGCAGATGAAGGACTTTATGCTGGTGGGATATCGCGGCGGTGTGACGCCAATGCAGCGGCGCTTTGACGGACGGTGGACCAAGGAAACCTTGGGGCCTGGCGCGGCCTCTTTGCTGACACGGGCGCAGCAAGTGTCGTGGAACTGGAAAGAGCCCATCGACGTCACACATGTCTACCTATCCGGAGCCCTCGTGGCAGAGGTGGCGAGCGAAGTTCTGGATTGCAACGTGGCCGAAGTGTCTCTTGCGGACATTTTACGCACTGATGATCCTGTGATGACCCACGCGATGGAGATGATCGCCCGAGAAGCAGCGGCTCAAGGGATCGGCGGCGCGCTTTATGTCGATAGCATCGCGAGGGGGCTCTGCGTGCATCTTTTGCGCCAATATGCCGAGGTCCGCACGCCCGAACGTCGAAACGAAGGCGCTCTGACCACGGCGCAGATGCGCACGATCATCGCCTATATCGAGGCGCACCTGGGCTCCGGGTTAGACCTGAAAACTATGGCGAATGCGCTGGGTTTGACACCTTGCCTGTTTGCGCGGCAGTTCCGCCGCAGTTTTGGCAAGCCGCCCTATGCGTTTGTTACAGCGCGCCGACTGCAGAAGGCACGCGAGATGCTGGCAACCACACACAATCCAATCAAGACGATCGCCGTAGACTGCGGATTTTCAGATCAAGCGCACCTGACGCGAATGTTCCGTGCGGCCTATGGCAAAACGCCCGCCGTCTTTCGACGGCAAGCGCTCTAGTGTTGGCTGGGGGTCACGGCGCGCCGAACCCCCAGATGCTAGATCATTCCGCCGGTTCCGCCATCTCGGGGGCGCCGCTCATGGCAAAGCCTTCGTAGCCCTTGTCTGCGATCTCTTGGCACTTGGCGCGGTAGGTGCCAACGCCGCCAGTGTAGGACAGAACGCGGCGGGGTTTTCCGGGCACGTTAGAGCCAGTGTACCAGCTGTTTGTCTTGGCAATCAGGGTCGCGTTTGCGGTTTCGTCATGGTGCTTGACCCATGCGTCTTCGCCCTCGGCGGTGGGTTCGATCACAGCGGCGCCTTTGTCACGCATTGCCCTGATGCAGTCCGTGATCCATTCTGTCTGCTGTTGCAGGCAAGTGGTCATGTTGCACAGAGCCGCCGACGGCGCGAGCGGGGCACCGGTCATAAAGAGGTTGGGAAATCCATATTTCTGGAGCCCCAAGGTTGTCCGAATGTCTTTGTCCCACTCTCCCTTTAGCGTCATGCCGTTCCGACCCTGAATGTCGATCCGCGCCAGCGCACCTGATCCCGCATCAAAGCCGACGGCCATGATGATCACGTCCAAAGCGTGCACCGTGCCGTCTTCTAGCTTCACGCCTTCTGGCACGATCTCGGCGATGGGGTTTTCCTTGACGGACACCGCTTGGACGTTGTCCTGCAGGTAGACCTCCAGATAGTTTGTCTCGAGCGGGACGCGGTGTGTGCCGAACCCGTAATCGCCCTTTTTCGGAACGAGAATATCGATCAGTTTTGGGTCCTTGAGGCGAGCTTCCATCTTTTCGCGAACAAACTGACTAATCTCTTCGGAGACGGCCTCATCAAAGAACATCTCGGCAAAGCTGGCGAGCCAGAGCTTGAGCGACCCGTCTGCATGAATTTCCTCGAGGATCGCGCGCCGCTGTTCTGGGGTGCAGTCGGCCCAAGTGTGTTCGAAGTCATATTCGAAACCCGTGAATGTCTTGGGCAGGTTCGAGGTCAGCTCATCCCAGCGCGCTTTATAAGCTTTGGCCTCGGCGGGGCCGTATTTTGGGTTCTTCATGGGCAGGACATATTGCGGGGTGCGGACAAAGACCGTCATCGACCCAACGACCGGCGCGATGGTCTGGATCACTTGAATGCCAGTGGCGCCAATGCCGATCACGCCAACGCGCTTGCCCTCTAGATCAAGCCCTTCTTTGGGGTAGCGGCCCGTATGGACAATCTGGCCTGTGAATGTGTCCCGACCCTTGAACCGGTCCGTCAGCGGGGCAGACAGCATACCTGTGCATCCGATCAAGAATTGAGTGTCATAGGTTTCGCCAGTGTCTGTTTCGACTGTCCAACGTCCATCATCCTCGCGGTAGACCGCTTTGGTGACCTTGGATGAAAAAGTGATATCCTTGCGCAGGTCGAGCCTGTCCGTCACGTAGTGCATCCAGCGCTCGATTTCAGGCTGTGCGGGGAAACGCTCGGACCATGTCCAGTCTTTGTACAGCTTTTCGTCAAACAGGTACTGATAGATGTAGCTCTCGCTGTCGAACTTGGCGCCGGGATAGCGGTTCCAGTGCCACGTGCCGCCTACGTCAGAGCCGGCCTTGACCCCATGAACAGTCAGGCCCAGTTCGCGCAGCTGGTGAAGCTGATACAGGCCCGCAACGCCTGCACCAATAATCAGGGCATCAATCTTGTTTGTCATGTCTTCCTCCCTTCGAATGTCATCGCGACCGGTGCGGCCTCCTCTGCCGCGGCGCCGGTGCTGATCACCAAGGCTAATCGGGCCGCAAAACGAGGTATTGAACGATCCTGAGTGGCGCTTTGAACGAAACAGACATCTGCCAGAAACCTTCAAAAGCAGGCGCGTGAACGTTCAATACCGCCCGTCACGGTTTGCCTACCCTGCTTCGACACAATCCAAGGGAGGACGGATGAATGAAGGCTTTGGTTTATAATGGTGTCGGCCAAAAGGAATGGGTCGAGAAGCCAAAACCCTCGATCCAATCGGCGACGGACGTGATCGTCAGAGTCACCGCGACCACGATTTGCGGGACGGATCTGCATATCCTCAAGGGGGACGTGCCTACAATCGCGCCGGGCACAACACTGGGCCACGAAGGAGTCGGCGTGGTCGAGGAAGTCGGTGCTGGCATTCGCGGCTTCAAACCCGGCGATCGCGTGCTGATCGCGTGCATCACCGCCTGCGGATCCTGCCGAAACTGCCGCAAGGGCATGCATTCCCATTGTCTGGACGGCGGGGGGTGGCAGTTGGGTCATCTGATCGATGGCACCTAAGCAGAGTATGTCCGCATACCCCATGGTGACTTCAGTCTGCACCGCATCCCCGAAGGTATGGGCGAAGAGGCCTTGGTGATGCTGTCAGACATCCTGCCCACTGGTTTCGAAATTGGTGTGCTGGCTGGCAAAGTTTCGCCCGGCGATACGGTTGCGATTGTGGGCGCTGGCCCTGTCGGAATGGCGGCGCTGCTCACCGCTGGATTCTATTCTCCGGCCAAAATCATCATGGTGGATATGGACAAAAAACGTCTGTCCCTAGCCCGCCAGTTCGGGGCGACCGATGCGGTTGACGTGTCCGAAGGCAATGCCGCCGAAGCAATCATGGCGATGACGGATGGTGTTGGCGTCGACGTCGCGATGGAGGCCGTGGGCATCCCAAAGACCTTTGAGCTTTGTCAGGATATTATCGCGCCCGGCGGCCGGATCGCGAATATCGGCGTTCATGGGACAAAAGTGGATCTCGCTTTAGAACGGATGTGGATTCAGAACATCAGCATCTCGATGGGTCTGGTGAACACCGACACGATGCAGCAATTGATGCGGTCGGTTGAGACGGGCAGATCGACCCATCAGCCCTGATCACCCACCGCTTTGATCTGGACGAGATTGTCGAAGCCTATGAGGTATTTGGGAACGCAGCAGAAGAAGGCGCGCTGAAAGTCTTGCTCAAGGCGCCGGCTGCCTGAAGGTAAATTGAACGTTGGCGCTGCACGACACATTGCAGCGCCAACGTTGCTCACTGATCAAACTGGAAAGACACCGTTGGGGGTAGGACGGACCCAACGGGCTTGTGGTTTCGATCAGTTGCCCTGAGTGCTTTGGGTTCCACTTGGCTGAGCTTTCCGGCGAACGAGCGCCAAGATCAGCGGCAGGAACCAAACCGCGATGGTGAAAAGTCCCAATCCCGCTGCAATGGGTCGTTCGAAGAACGCGATGAAGCTGCCGTCCGATTTGATCATCGACGTGACAAAGTTCTGCTCCAGCATCGGTCCAAGGACGAGACCAAGGATCGCAGGGGCAATTGGTATGTCGTTCTCCTCCATCAGGAATCCGATGATGCCAAAAACAAACATCAGCCAAATACCAAAGACGGAATTGTTGATAGCGAACGATCCAACCATGCAGAACATGAGGATCAGTGGCATCAGTACACGCTGCGGGATCGAGAGCACTTGGCGTGCGCCCTTGATCGCGAGCCACCCCAGCGGCAGCATCATCAGGTTCGCCACCAGAAACACGATGAACACCGCGTAAATCATCTGCGGTTGCGTGATGAAAACCATCGGTCCGGGGTTGATACCTTTGATGTACAAGACACCAATGACAATCGCCGTAATCGAGTCCCCGGGAATGCCAAAAACGAGTGCAGGGATCCAAGCGCCTGACATCGCGCCGTTATTGGATGACCCAGACTCGACCAAGCCTTCGACATGGCCGCTGCCGAACTTTTCTGGCGTTTTCGAGAATTTCTTGGATACCGCATAGCTGATCCAAGCGGCGATATCCGCTCCTGCGCCTGGCAAGGCACCAATGGCGGTGCCCAAAACGCTGCCGCGCAGGGCCTGCACTGGATAGCGGGTGAGATTGCGCGCTTGCTCTCTGAATATGCCAGGCTTGCCTGTTGGCGGGGGCTTTTCGTCTGTGCCGCGATGAATAAAGGCGCGGATCACCTCGGAAACCGCGAATAAGCCGATCATCGCGGGAATGAACTGCACACCGCCCATGAGTTCGACGTTGCCAAAGGTGTAACGCGGCTCTCCTGCGGGGTTTTCTAGGCCGATCGTGGCCGCAAAGAGCCCAATAAACAGCGAAATCAGGCCCCGCGCCGGAGAGCCCGGTGAGATGAAAACCGCACAGGACAGGCCTAGCACAACCAGCCAGAAATACTCGAAAGAAGAAAACTTCAGCGCCACTTCGGCCAAGACAGGCGAGGCCGTGATTAAAACGAGCGTCCCGAAAATGCCGCCGAGGGAGGAAAAGACTAGCGATGCGCCTAAGGCAGATTCAGGCCGTCCCTTGCGTGTCAGGGCGTAGGCGTCTTGGACATAGGCCGCACTGGCAGGCGTACCCGGCATGCGCAGCAAAGTGCCGGGAATGTCGCCTGCGAAAATGGCCATAGCGGTCGCCGTCACGATCGCGGCGATCGCGGGCACAGGCTCCATAAAGAACGTCACAGGCACCAAGAGCGCAGTCGCCATCGTCGCGGTCAGCCCGGGGATCGCTCCGACAAACATGCCAAAGGCCGCTGAGGCGAAGATCACCAGTAAAACATATGGTTGGAAAACGAGGCCAGCGGCCTCAAAGATCATGGACATGGTGGCGTCACCAAAGGAATGTCAGAAAAGGGCTTCGCGGCAGTGGCACAAGCAGCAGCTTGCCAAAGCTCTGCTGAATAGCGATGGCGGCCACCAATGCGACGGGCGCGGCAATCAGTAGGCGCACCCGAAGGATCAGCATTGCCAGCACCATCACCGCAAAGGCCGTGGGCAGAAAGCCGACTATTGGCGAGATCAGGATATAGACCACAATCAGGACCAAGACAGACGCTGCGCGTGCCATGGGGCCGCGCTGGCCTGTCCAGTCGGCCAGCACGAGGCCGGGGATCCGCTCGCCAGCGACTACGGCTTTGAAGATCAGGAATATCCCAGTCAGTACGGTCACCAGGGCTATTGCACGGGGCATGGTGCCCGCCCCATAGGCCTGTCCGGGGATGGCCTTGAACCCCAGTGCCGAAAGATAGATCGCGATGCCCCCGAGCAGGGTCAATAGCCCTAGGGTCAAGTCCGTTACGCGCATTCTGCTGTCCTCATGTGCGGCCCCGTAACCCGGGCAAGGGGCCGAAGGGCTGTCTAACCCTCCGGCCGCGATGTGTTTTCGTGAAAGGTTATTCCGCAGCCAATCCAGCGGCCTTCATCACCTCGCCAAAGGCGGCATCGTCGTCGGCAACAATCTGAGTGGCCTCATCGCCGCGCGCCCACCGCAGGCCAAATCCGCGGTCCTTCATAAAGGTCTGGTACTCTTCAGAATTGTAGGCAGTCTCGACGGCATCCATCAGCTTGGTTTTGACGTCATCAGGGAGCCCGTCAGGCGCCGCAACCGCACGCCACACGGCGACGGTCCAGTCCGATCCTGTGGTTTCCGCCAGGGTCGGAACATCGGGAAAGGCGTTCTGACGCTCTGCAGACATGCTCGCCAAAGGAACCACGCGGTTTGCGTCGATCATGGAGCGACCCTCGGCCAGCGACGACGGTACAATGTCCACCCCGCCCGCGACCATATCGGTCAGGCCGGGTGCTGCCCCTTGGCTGGGGACAAAGGTTACGTAGTCGGGAGCCAAATCTTCGGACAAGAGCCAGCCGGCCAGACCCACATGCCAGATGCCACCTTGGCCGGTGCCTGACGCTTTGAACGTGCCTGCGGGTTGGGATTTGATGTCCTCTAGCAGCGCTTCGACGCTGTCGTAGCCTGCATCCGCAGACACCATCACGCCACCTGGATCAGAGTTAACAATGGCGAGGATATCGTAGTCCTCGTAGGTCAGGTCCGTTAGGCCCTGCCAATGCATCATATCAATCTCGATCGTCATGATCCCGATAGTGTAGCCATCTGGGTCAGCGTTTGCGATTGCGCTGTGGCCGACCACGCCAGACCCGCCGGTGCGATTTACGACGTTGACCGGAACCCCCAACTCTTTCTGGATCTCGGCGCCAAGCAGACGTCCAACGGCGTCTGTGCCGCCCCCTGCCCCCCACGGGACAACCATTTGAATCGGGCGCTCGGGAAACTCGGCCCATGCGGCACTAGCAAAAGTTGCAATCGCCATGGCCGACGCCATGACGGTTCTAGGGAATTTCATGAATCTCCTCCTCAAATTTTCTGGATCAACTGAGGGGCGATTGTGCCTGCTCAGTGAAATGCCAGTGAAAGCTGGAATGGTTCGGCCTGAAACCAACAGGTTGCGTGGCGTCACCTATGTCCAAGGCCCTCTCCGGACCTCCTCCGCCGTTGACGCTATCTAGCGCGGTGATAACGTTCCAATGAATAAATCCGGCTCTGCGACCGCGAAACGCGATTGCTCTGGCCGCTCTGTAAGGAGGAGTTTCGATCTGGATCGGGACATCACCGCCAGCCTAAAGGTCCGACATCTTTCGTTAATCGTGACACTGTCTGATCACGGTACGACCCACAGCGCCGCCGAGGCTCTGAACATGACGCAATCGACAGCTTCCAAAATGCTGCGCGACGTCGAAGAGATTTTTCAGGCCAGTTTGTTCGAGCGTGGCCCCCGAGGTCTGACGCCAACGCCCTTGGGACAGTTCGCTGTGGCCAATGCACGGATGCAACTCTCTCGCCTTAAACGGTTTTCCGACGAATTCTCGGCCCGCCGCGAAGGTGGCTACGGCCGTCTCTCCGTCGGAGCGATCACAGGCGCAGCGCCGGATCTGGTCGCCCGCGCCGTCGCGGAAATCAAAGCTCGCCGTCCTCAACTCTTAGTGGAACTGCACGGAGAGACCAGCGACGGTATTCTAGCAGAGTTAGAGGCAGGACGGCTGGACCTCGCTGTTGGGCGCTTTAGCGCCGACCGCCACAAGACCGTTTTTGCCTTTGAGCCCTTGGCCGAAGAGCGTTTGGTCGTGGTGGCCCGTGCAGGTCACAAAACGGCGACCGGTGCGCGGCGGCTGCGCGATTTACAGAATTGCGTGTGGGCTCTGCAACCCGCCAGCAACCCTTCGCGGCAGGTGCTGGATACGGCATTCGACCGAGCCGGCCTGCAACGCCCTGCGGATTTCATCGAGTGCTCTTCGATCCTGCTCATCTTGAACCTGGTACAAGAGTCGAATGCCGTTGCACTCTTGCCCGAAGCCGTGGTTCAGGCGCACCAAAAAGCAGGCCTATTTACCGTGATCGACATCAGGCCGGAAATCCGGCTCTCGGGCTTTGGGCTCGTCACGCGGCGCAAAGAACCTTTGCAGCCAGTGGCCTTGGAATTTTGTGAAATTTTGCGTGACAGAGCCGCAGGATCACCTGAAGGCTCTGCCGTTTAGGTTTATCCAAGTTAGGCCGACTGAGCGTAGCCGCCGTTGTAAGTCTCGCTTTTGCGGCGGACTTGAGCATGTTCGACGATCCGCTCGCGGGCAATGCCGCGGAATTCCTCGATCGAGGAATACCCCTTGCGATCCAGGTAGTCTGTCAGATCAGTGGTTAGCTCTTTGATCAACTGAACCCCAACACCGCCGCTTCCCTTTTCTTCCATCGCGGCGGTGCAGACCTGTAGATTGCCCGCACCGTGAACGATGAAGTTAAATGCTTCTCGGAATCCTTTGATGCCACCGATGCCCGAAATCGCCCCATCAGGATAGGCGCGAGAGATGTCGGACACGCGCTGCAGCGCTTGGTGCAAAATGGCGAGACCTCCAAGGCCCCCTGATGTCACCAAGCCGTCAACCTCGACCTCAAACTTCATGGTTTCAGGGTCCATCAGCGGCAAGGACGGGAAGGTGTTGCACAAGGAAATTGACGATGCGCCCGCCTCGTAGGCTGCACCCGCCGCATCGACGAGGGTCGAAGTCGATGGTGTCAGCTTTACCCAGATCGGTACGCTCACGGCGGATGTCACGGCCTTGAGGACCGAGCGGATGATGTCCTCATCGTTGGCGATGTTCGCGCCCATGTCTTTGCGGTCCATGTGGGGGCACGACATGTTAAGCTCTAGCGCGTCGCAACCCGCGTCCACGCAGGCTCTGGCCAGTTTCTGCCAGTTCGCCATTTCTTCGTCACTGCCCGCGCCTGCCATGATCGAGCCAATCAGCATACGGTCGGGATACGTGCTTTTGATTTCTTCGAGGTCGGGCAGCCACTGCTCTAGCGGCTGGTCGGAAATCAGTTCCCAATTCCAAGACGAGTGCGAGACGGTATCAGGGCGTTTGTAGCGCGACACATAAGGTTTCTCGTCGCTTGCACGCTGGTAGATCGTCTTGGGGCCGGCTACATTTTCGACCGGATGCAGGCCGATGGTTTTTGTCACAACGCCGCCCCATCCGGCCTCGAACGCCTTCAGGATTTTACGTTTGCTTTCCGTCGGTGGCGCAGAGGCCAAGATGAACGGATTGACGAACTCGAGCCCTGTGAAGTGTGTTTTGAGCTTCTCTGACATGGCGTTTCCTCGGTAGACCTTGTGTCTAGGACGCCGCTTTTTGACCATGTAGTCAATAATTTTCCCAGTTCGCCTTAGATAAATCGGTGAAACGCTGTCAAACTGGGCGCGAAGTGAGCCAAAGGTAAGCAAAACACTTTGGTTTCGAAGGGCTCAGGGCTTGCGCGCTGCTATCGCGTATCGATGTTCCGATTGCCGCAGAAGCGCCTTGCGCCATCCCAATTGACGGGCTTGGGCCAAGTGTATCGCGCTCAGGTTTGTATCAATCTCGATTTTCTCGAAGCCTGTGTCGCGTATGAGGTCCGCAACGGCATCGGACCGGGCACCATCAGAGAAGTGCACGCGGCGTAGGATCGACTGATGCCGCGTGGTGCTGGGGGTGACCGCCTTGGCTTGTGATAGCCAGCGCGTCCACCAGTTTCGTGACACAAAGTCGCCGTCGACCACCACGAGCTGCCCGCCGGGCACAAGCAGTCTATGCCATTCAGTGAATGCGGCAGCTGGATCAACCAGCGTCCAGATCAGATGCCGCGTGACGATCACATCAAAGCTGGCCGTGGGCAGCATCGTGCGCTCTGCATCCGCTTGAATAAAAGTGACATCGGGCAATTTGGTGCGCGCCAGTGCAAGCATTGGCTCTGCCCAATCAAGGCCGGTGACATTAAACCCCATATCGCAGCACAGCCGCGCGATTTCTCCTGTGCCGGATGCCAGATCCAGCAACCGGCGTCCATGTGCGGGACCTAGATGGCGCGTGAACAGGCCGCGCCACGCCTGCATCTCTGCGCCGTCTTGAATGCGATGCCCCGGATCTTGATCAAAGGTGGCGGCACGGTCAGACCAGTATTCCTTGATGTCATCCCGAATGTCGCGGTTCGAAGCTACCATGTCTTTGTCCGTCTCAAATCTGTTTTGTATGTCAAATCCGTAATGTGACTATTTTTGTCAACTTTATCTTGACTAAAATAGTAGGTTTTTTTATCCGGTCATGAGTTTCGATTTCCAAGGATGCTGACATGACGTTCCGATTGATGCTTGGCGCAGGTGCGCTGACCCTTGTTTCCGCAGGTTTTGCTCTGGCCGAGCCGATCACGGTGACTGATATCGCAGGCCGCGATGTAACTGTTGATGGTCCGGTTGAACGGGTCATCCTTGGTGAAGGCCGCCAGATTTTCTTTGCTGCTGTTCTGGACGGGGAAAACCCGTTCGAGCGTGTGGTGGGCTGGCGCGATGATTTCCGCCAAGCCTCGCCCGAGAGCTACGATCTTTACGCTGCGAAGTTCCCTGAACTGGTTGATATTCCGTCCTTTGGTGGGTTCAAAGATGGTACCTTTGACATCGAGCAGGCGGTTTCTTTGAACCCCGACGTGATGATCATGAACCTCGAAGCCAAGGCCGCGACCGACGAGGCGGGCTATGAGGAGAAGCTAGCCAAAGTCGGTATTCCGATTGTCTATGTCGATTTCCGCGAGAAGCCGTTCGAGCATACCGCGTCCTCAATGGAGATCATTGGCAAGCTCTTTGGAAAAGACGAGCGCGCCGCGGAGTTCAACGACTTTTACGCCGAGCAACTGGCCCGCGTGACTGACGTGATCGAGGCGCAGTCTGATCTGGAACGCCCTGTTGTGTTTGTTGAACGCGCTGGCGGCTATTCCGAAGACTGCTGCATGTCCTTTGGCAACGGCAACTTCGGTACCTTTGTTGAGCTGGCGGGCGGCGAGAATATGGCCAAGCCCTTTGTCCCTGGCACCTTTGGCACCGTGAACGCCGAGCAGGTGATCGCGTCGAACCCTGATCAGATTGTCGTGACCGGTGGTAACTGGGATGCCTATGTGCCCGGTGGTAACTGGATTGGCGTAGGGCCCGGTTCTGACATCGAAGTTGCGCAGACCAAACTGGCCAAACTGATGGAGCGCCCCGCCTTCACCGGCGTCAAAGCGGTCGAGACTGGCGATGTTCACGCCATTTGGCATCAATTCTACAACAACCCCTACAGCTTTGTAGCGGTTCAGCGTCTGGCCACTTGGATCCAGCCAGAGCTGTTCGCGGATCTCGACCCCGAAGCCACGCTGGTCGAGCTGCACGAGCGCTTTCTGCCGGTGGATTACCACCCCGGTTACTGGGTCTCGCTGCCCACCGCTGCAACCAACTAATCTCAAAGGGCGGCTTGCGAGCCGCCCTCTTTTTCTGGAGGTCTGAATGACCGCTCTGAGCCTCATGTCTTCTTCCGAGAACGCCAAGAGCTACCGCACTTTGACAGCCCGTAGGATTGCCGTCCTTGGCGGGCTCTTGGCTTTGCTGGTGTTGTCCGTAGCTGTGGACGTCTCACTGGGGCCCGCCCGTTATCCTTTGCCGGATGTACTGCGCACGCTTTTCATGCCGTCATCGGCTGACCTGCAAATGCGTGTGGTCATCTGGGATATCCGCATGCCCATGGCCTTGCTGGCTGTTACCGTCGGAGCGAGCCTGTCGTTGGCGGGGGCCCAGATGCAGACTATTTTGGCGAACCCTTTGGCCAGCCCGTTTACTTTGGGTCTGTCTGCGGCGGCCAGTTTTGGGGCGGCGATTGCGATGGTACTAGGGGTTGCCCTCTTTCCCGCCGCAATTGCGCTGATGGTGCCGATCAATGCCTTTGCCATGGCAATGGCCGCGTCGCTACTGATTTTTGGGCTCAGCACCCTACGGGGCGTTACGGTCGAAACGATCATCCTGCTTGGTATCGCGCTGGTCTTTAGTTTCAACGCGGCGTTGGCGTTGTTGCAGTATTTTGCGTCCGAGCAAGCGCTGTCTGCGGTGGTTTTCTGGACCATGGGCAGCTTGACCAAGGCCACTTGGGGCAAAGTGGCTGTCACCGCCATAATTCTTGCGGTTTGCGCTCCGCTTTTTGCCCGACGCGCATGGGCCTTGACCGCTGTACGCTTAGGCGAGACGCGCGCTGCCGCGATGGGCGTTCCGGTCAAACGATTGCGTCTAGAAACACTGTTTCTGGTCTCTTTGCTGGCCGCAGTCCCTGTAAGCTTTGTCGGGACAATCGGGTTCATTGGCATTGTTGGGCCGCACGTGGCGCGTCTTTTGCTCGGAGAGGATCAGCGTTTCTTCCTTCCGGGTGCCATGCTCTCGGGCGCCGCGATCCTGTCAGCGACCTCTGTCTTGTCCAAGGCTATCCTGCCCGGTGCTGTTCTGCCGATCGGGATTATCACTGCACTTGTCGGCGTTCCGTTCTTTGCGGCGCTTACCCTGACCAAAGGACGCAAATCATGGTAACTCTGACGCTTGATCAGATCGGGGCGCGCTACGGCCGCCGCACTATCCTAGAGGATGCGTCGACGCCCGCATTGAAGGGCGGCGTTCTGACCGCCTTGGTCGGTGCCAACGCCGCGGGGAAATCAACCCTGTTTCGCCGGATTTCAGGGCAAATGCGCGGGACGGGCGCCGTCCGGCTGACGGGCGCGACCAAGGATGATCTGCGATATATGCCCCAAGATACGGCTATGACGGCGGCGCTGACTGTTTACGAGTCAATTATTCTGGCCTTGAAGCAAGGTGCGGGCGGGTGGCGTCTGTCGGCCTCTGAATTGGCATCGGTGGACAATGTCCTTCAGCGTTTTGGGATCGCTCATCTGGCCGAGCGTCAGTTGCCAGAACTGTCCGGCGGGCAGCGGCAGGCCGTGTCCATCGCACAAACTCTGGTGACACGCCCCAAGGTGGTGCTCATGGATGAACCAACCTCGGCGCTGGACCTTTATCGTCAGTACGAGGTTCTGGAGGCCCTGCGCAGTTATGCTGCCGAAACAGGCGCGGTGATGATCCTCGCGCTCCACGACCTGAACCAAGTCATGCGGGCATGCGAGACGGCGATCGCCCTGTCTCAAGGACGCATTCTGGCCAGCGGCCCCGCGCTCGAGGTTCTAACACCAGCCTTGATCAGCCAGATCTACGGGATTGAAAGCCGTGTCGAACGGTGCTCTCGCGGGTGTCCTATGATGATCGTAGATGGTCCTGCGGTCCCGCGCTCTGCCTAATGGGTGGAGCGCAACTCGATCCGGTTGCTATCCTCGAACCGCAGGATGCGGGGCAAAGGCCCATCTCGCAAGTCTTCAAAATAATAGGGTTGGATGAGCCAGTCCGCCCCAGGCCCATCATACGTCATGGTCAAGTGAACGGTTTCCATTGCCGCTGTTACTGACAAGGTGGCCGTTATCTCGATTTGCCCCTGCCCTGCCTCCAATCGCTCCAACGGGGCGGCGCTGATCTTTGGATCGACAAGAGTGATCGGCTGGGTGTTCCATGAAATTTCCAGAGCTGCGAGCACCGTGTCTTGAAACACTCGTGCTTCGGCGCTGTCCAACTCGCCGTCTTGGTCCAGATCCAGAACCTCGCGCGTCAGGTCGCCCTCGGTTGCCGCTGGGATGATGCGGATGGTGACTTCTGTATGATCGGTCCCGACCGCAAGATGCACCTGCTGGTCCACGCTACTGTGCGGATGGGCTGCAAGTGGGCCGCTTAGGCCCGCTGCAGCGACGAAACAGAGCCACTTCATTCTGTCGCAATCCACATGGTCCCGTAGTCATTCTGCGGGTCACGATACATGTTGTGTGCATGGTTGGTCGGGTCCGCGTCCAAGTCTTGCGGGGCGTATTCCATCACGACTGACGGCCCCGTCACTCGAAAATATGCTGCGCCAAGGGGGGGCTTCTGGTCCCCTCCAGCTAAAGTAGGTGTCATCTAATTGTGACCCAACTACAGCCATCTTGGCTGCAAAGTCATCTGCGTTGATGAACCCCAATCGGGCCTTGATCACATCCATGAGGAGCGCCCGTTGTGAATCGGTTAGATCGCTCCCTTTGACACCCTCGGGGGCGAGGGTTGATCCAAACTCGCCTGGCCCCAGCAACAGGTTGATCGCTTTGTCGCTGCGGACCGCCTCTTTCTTCTGGGCTTCGCTCAAGCTGTGGATCAGAGCGGCTGCGGCTGTGGTTTCCTGTGCCGTGATAAAGACGGTTTCGTCGTTCATGTTGATGCGCAGCGGCTCACCGCCTGTCAGCATCGGAGAAAAGCTGAGGTCCGGCCCAAACACTGTGACATTGATTGCAAGGTGGTGACCGCCAAACTGGAACATCCAAGGCGCGTCCAAAGCAGGTTCGCCAAGAAAGGAGACGTATTAGAAGTCGTCTCCAAAATTCGGCTCACTCGGGCTGTTCTCCAAACTCTCCTCTGCGGCCAACTGGTACAAGACGTTTTGGTAGCCCTCTTCGCTCAGGGCGGTGCGCAGCAGGGTGTTGAGGGCATCAAGTTGCGTTTCGCTCATATTGCCGCGCATTACCCCCTGACGCACGACTGGCCCGTCCGGAAAATTAGACCAGTTTGCGCGCTGAGTGTTGTCCGCAAAGTCGAAAACTGCCGCTGCGCGTTGTTCTGTGTTTAGCGTATCTAAAAACGCGTTCGCCACCGTGACAATCGCATCTGTTTGCGCCTCGGCCATAGGCACATCGAAGTCCCGTTTAACGTCGATTTGGGCCGCTGGCGTCTGCAAATTACGCCCCTGCGCCGACATTTCAGAAAGATAGAAGCCGCCGAGTGAAGCTGCTGCGGCGATGCCAAGAAGGCCGAATTTTTGAAAACGTGTAAGTGTCATGTGAAGTCCTGTGTTCGCACTTTACACGCGGCACAGCTGGCATTCCGTCGAAGAAAGTACTCTGTGAGCAACCTTTCCGAAGGCGAGGTGCGGGTCTGAAGCCCGTTGATTTTCGACTACCCACCCGAGGATTGCGCTGTCGTTACAGGAGCACTGAGAAAGAACCTTGGCGCTGCGGTCCTTCGAGCAACTGTGCGCTTTGTGCTCTCTATCGGAGTCAGAGCACGCAAATATTTGAAAAACCGAAATTGAGAGCGCCGGCTGAGAGTATTCTCGCTTTGCCTCTTGCCCGCGCTAATACCATGCCACGAAGAGCAAGGCGCTCTAGCTCTTTCGTCAATCGCCCGATCAAACCTCGCAACTCGCTTTAGCGCGAGCACCCTTAGACAAACAAACGGGGTTCGAAGAGATTGCCGCAGCCACCCTTCCAAGTCTGTGACATGCTGGTCCGCCACAATGAACCCTTCTCCGAAGTGCCGAGCCACGCTGTTGAAAGTGGCAGGGCAATCCGGCGAGACTAAGTCAGGACCATAGGCTTAGGAGACTTTTTCTTCTTCGACCGCTTCGCCGAAGGATTTGAAAAACTTGCCCGCCAGCTTCTGGGCTGTCCCTTGGATCAATCGGCTTCCGAGTTGAGCGAGCTTGCCGCCGATCTCTGCCTTGGCGTTGTAAGTCAGGATCGTTTCATCTCCGTCTTCCGTCAATGTGACGTCGGCGCCGCCCTTGGCGTGTCCCGCTGCGCCGCCATTGCCTTGGCCAGTCAAAGAGAACGAGTCCGGCGCGCCTGTGGTGTCCAGCGTCACATCCCCGCTGAACTTGGCCTTGACCGGCCCGACTTTCAGCACGACCTTGGCCTCGAGTTCGTTATCGGACTTCTTGATCAGCTCTTCGCAGCCGGGGATGCATTGCTTCAGGATTTCAGGGTCTTGCAGGGCGTCGTAGACCACGCGCTTGGGGGCCGAGATCCTGATTTCATCTTTGAGTTCCATAAATCGTCCTCTTGGTTAACAGCATGGGAATTTGATCTGCGCCAGCGTTTGGGCCTGCGCGTCAGTCATCGAAAAGACTTTCCGAAGGCGCGCGAGCAATCCGAGCGCTTCGGGCTTTGGCCGCTCTGTTGTTTGGGGCTGCGACGTGGCACAGATGTCAGTCTTAGGCATCGGCTTGATCCCCTATAGGCTTGCGGCGCACTTGGATCAGTTCTGCCAGGATAGAGAGCGCGATTTCCTCGGGTGTGACGGCTCCGATATCGAGGCCAGCCGGGGCCGAGACTTGCTCCACCATTGATGATGACACACCGGCGTCGATCAGTTTGGCAGCGAGACTGGCGAATTTCTTGTGACTGCCCACGAACGACACATGTTTCGCCCCCGACTTCAGTGCCGCGGTGAGCGCATCCAGATCGCCTTGGCCTTGGGTGGCCACAACGATCGCGCGCATGCGCGGCACGGTCAGGGGCTCTGACAAGGCGCCTTCGACGGACCAGTGAAACTGAGGCGCCAGTGCGGCTAATGCCTGTGCGACGGGCGACCCGCCAAGGACAACGAGTTCAGGCATGGGCAGAATGGGCTCGATGAAGATGTCGATCGTCCCCCGAGACGGGCAGCCATTGCGGGCAAAAGTGACCCCGTCCACCTCGGCCCCGGCGGTGACGCCGCGCTGGGTCAGCTGCTCTTCTGGGGTGACCGAAATCAATCGGGGCACACCGCTTTTGATTGCAGCGAGCGCCGCGCGTTTGACGGCTCCGCGCGTGCATCCACCGCCGAGAAAACCGTGCAGGATCGTGCCTTGGGCGTCTAGAATGGCTTTGGCGCCCGGTTTGGCGGCAGTGGTGCCAGCCGTCCTTACAATCGTCGCGAAAACAAAGGGTTCCTGACGGGACCTGAGGTTCTGCGCCACGTCAGCAAGGTCGGATCGAATGATCTCTGCGGGGGTCATAGGCGGGTCAACTCCGGTTCGAGCGCAGCCAGATCGGCTAGCGTGTTTGCAGGTTGAAAAAGATCGAGATAGGGCATCGCAGCGGCCATGCCGGCGGCGATGGGCTGGTAATCTTTCCAGCCTTTCAAAGGGTTGAGCCAGATGATGCGGCAGCCCCGTTTGCTCAGTCGCGCGAGGGCTTGTTCAATGTGGTCCGGCGTCGAGGTGTCATACCCATCGGACAGGATAAGGACGACGCTGCGACCATCGACAAACCGGCGGGCATAGGTCTCGGCGAAACGGTTCAGGCTCTCGCCGATTTTCGATCCGCCTCCGAACCCGTCGGCCATCAGGGACATACGGCCAATGGCGCGCATGGCGTCCTTGTCGCGCAGTGCTTCGGTGATACGCACGAGGCGGGTGTGAAACAGATAGGCGTCGGCTGTGCTGTCCCCGCGCATCAGGCCAGCCAGAAACGCGAGGAAGACCTGCGCATAGACGCCCATAGAGCCTGATACATCGCAGAGCGCGACGATCTTCCGGCTGCGGTCGGGCCGTTGTTTGCGGAACAGGCGCAAGGGTTCGCCACCGGTCGATAGGCTCCGGCGGATGGTTTTGCGGAAGTGAAGCCTGTCGCCGCGCCGCGCTGCGATCCGGCGACGTGATCGTTTGTCCCGCAAGGCAAGGCCCAGACGGCGGGCCACAGCCTCGGCTTCAGCAATATCTTCGGGGCGGACCAGATCGCGCAGGTCGCGGCGGGACAGATTGCGCATCTGGCTTGCGATCAGCTTACCCTCGCCATCGCGATCCGCCTCCTCGTCGCCGCCGTCCGGTGCGGTGGATTGGCCTGTGCCGCCCATATCCTCGCCCACCCCATCCCGAGAGGAGTGCAGGGAGTCCTGCGACTTCTGCGGAGTCGCACTGGGCACGACTTTTTGCCGAACGCGGCCCATATCCATCCAGTAGGAGTCAAACAGCGCGTCAAATCTTTGGGCTTCGTCTTTGGTCCCTGTGCAGACCGCCTTGAGCGCCGCGCGGGCGAGCATCGGCTGTGTGGACTCGACATGGGTGAGCGCGGTCAGCGCGACTTGGGTCTCTTGGGCCCCAAGGCGCAGGCCGTTGTCGCGCAGGTGCGCCAGAAATCCCGCGACCCGCGCAGTCGGGCCCGGATCGCGGGCGGCAAAGCGGGTCACGCGGCTCATGCAGCTTTCCCCGCGATGCGTTGCGCCACCTCGGTCGGGATCGCGGCGCGATCCGATTGGGTTTTGAGCAATGTTGTCAGTGTGTTCTGCAGGATGGCCGGATCGCGGGTCAAATCCCCGATCCCGAGGCCCATGAGCGCTGCCGCAAAGTCCAGTGTCTCTGCGATGCCGGGGACCTTTTCCAAATCCTCTTTGCGCAGGGTTTGGACAAAGCCGACGATCTGCTCGGCCAAGCGGTCCTCGATGCCTGCGCAACGTGCCTTCAGGATCGCCAGCTCTGTAGTGCGGTCGGGATAGTCCACGTAGGCAAACAGACAGCGGCGGCGCAGGGCATCGGACAAATCGCGGGTGCCGTTCGAAGTCAGGATGACAATCGGTTTGCTGACCGCCTGAATGGTGCCGAGTTCGGGCACGGTGATCTGATATTCCGCCAGCATCTCCAGCAGGAATGCTTCGAATTCCTCGTCTGCGCGGTCGATTTCGTCAATCAGCAGAACGGGCGAGACCTCTTGTGTAATCGCCTGCAGCAGCGGGCGTTCAAGCAAGTAATCGCGAGAGAAGATGCGCTCTTCGATGCCTTTGGTGTCTTCGCCCCGCTCCGCAGCGGCGCGAATGGCCAAGAGCTGGCGCTGGTAGTTCCATTCGTAGATGGCTTGCGCGGCGTCCAACCCTTCGTAGCACTGCAGACGGATCAACTGGGTCTCGCGAGCCTGTGAAAGCACACGGGCAACCTCGGTCTTGCCGACACCCGCTGCGCCTTCGAGCAGAAGCGGACGCTGAAGCTGCAGGGCCAGATGCAGCGCGACAGACAGATCGTCGGATGCGACATAGCCCAATGTCTGCAGACACGCTTGTAGTGCACGATAGTCCTTCATCAGAGCCTCTTGCCGTTCGCAATGCGAGATTTGAGTGCGGGGGTGTGGGGGAGGCCATGCCTCCCCCGGGCGGTCGGTGCGCACAGGCCGCTCAGCCATACGCACCGAAGCTCTGTTACCCGTGCAGCCCTAGCTTGTTGGCGGTTTTCCAAATCCGCCAATGGTCGTGGGGCATGTGCGTATGCCGCAGGCCAAAGGCGCGGAAGGCATCGTTCACCGCATTCGAGAAGCAGGGAACACCGCCCACGTGGGGGCTTTCGCCAACGCCCTTGGCACCGATCGGGTGATGGGGCGACGGGGTGACCGTGTGGTCGGTCTCGTAGTTCGGGACCTCCCATGCGGTGGGCAGGAAGAAGTCCATCAACGTGCCCGTTTTGACATTACCCATGTCGTCATAGGCAATCTCTTGGCCCAGAGCGACGGCAAGCGCCTCGGTCAGACCACCGTGGACTTGCCCTTCGATGATCATCGGGTTGATGCGGGTGCCACAGTCATCCAGCGCATAGAAGCGGCGGATGTCGACCTCACCCGTGTCCACGTCGATGTCCATCACGCAGATGTAGGCCCCAAAGGGGTAGGTCATGTTGGGCGGATCGTAGTAGCTGACCGCCTCCAGACCCGGTTCGATCCCCGGAATGGTCTGATTGTAGGCCGCAAAAGCGATCTCCTTCATGGTCTTGAACTTCTCGGGGGCACCTTTGACGACAAAGCGGTCCACGTCGAATTCCACGTCGTCGTCATGCACTTCGAGAAGGTAGGCCGCGATCATCTGGGCTTTGGTGCGGATTTTCCGGCCAGCCATGGCGGTCGCCGCCCCAGCCACAGGGGTCGAGCGCGAACCATAGGTTCCCAGACCATAGGGCGCGGTGTCTGTGTCGCCCTCTTCGATGGTGATGCTGTCCGCTGGTAGGCCGATCTCGCTGGCGAGGATCTGCGCAAAGGTCGTCGCATGCCCCTGACCCTGCGAGATGGTGCCTAGACGTGCGATCGCCGATCCAGTGGGATGGATGCGGATTTCGCAGCTGTCGAACATACCGAGGCCCAGGATATCGCAATTCTTGACCGGACCTGCTCCGACGATTTCGGTAAAGAAGGACAGGCCGACACCCATCAGCTTGCGTGTTTTTCCAGCTTTGAAGTCCTCGACCCGTTGGGCCTGCTCCGCGCGGAGCCCCTCGTAATCGACGGCCTTCAACGCTTTGTCCCACGCGGTGTGGTAGTCGCCGCTGTCGTATTCCCAGCCGAGTGCGGACTGGTAGGGGAATTGTTCTTTCTTGATGAAGTTGATCCGGCGCAGCTCGGCGGCGTCCATGTTCATCTCGATCGCCAGTACCTCTATCATCCGCTCGATGAAGTACACCGCCTCTGTCACGCGGAAGGAACAGCGGTAGCTGACCCCGCCCGGCGCTTTGTTGGTGTAGACACCGTCAACGGCCAGATACGCGGTCGGGATGTCATACGAGCCGGTGCAGATATTCATGAAACCTGCGGGGAACTTGGTCGGGTCCGCGCAGGCGTCAAAACCGCCGTGGTCCGCGGTCACTTCGCACCAAAGGCCGGTGATCTTGCCTTCGGGCGTAGCCGAGATTTTGCCCTTCATCCAGTAGTCGCGGGCAAAGGCGGTGGTCATCAGGTTTTCCATGCGGTCTTCGACCCATTTCACCGGAACGCCGGTGACGATCGAAGCCACGACGGAGCAGACATAGCCGGGATAAGCACCGACCTTGTTGCCAAAGCCGCCCCCGATATCAGGCGAGATGACGCGGATGTTGTGCTCTTCGATACCGGAGATCAGGCTGACCACCGTCCGGATCGCGTGGGGCGCCTGAAACGTGCCATAGAGCGTCAGCTTGCCGTTCACCTTGTCCATCGAGGCCACGCAGCCGCAGGTTTCCAGTGGGCACGGGTGCGTGCGGTGGTAGTACATGGTCTCTTCGGCGACGACCTGAGCGCTGTCGATGACTTGGCTGGTGGCTTCTTTCTCGCCGACTTCCCATGTGAAGATGTGGTTGTGATGCTTGCGCGGGCCGTGAGCGCCATCAGGCAGCGATCCGTCCTCGGCCACCAGATCCTCGCGCAGAACGGTGTCCGATTTCATCGATTCAAACGGATCGACAATCACGGGCAGTTCTTCGTAGTCCACGTCGATCAGTTCGACCGCGTCGGCGGCGATGTAGCGGTCCTTGGCGACCACATAGGCGACCTCTTGACCTTGGAACAGAACCTTACCGTCGGCCAGAACCATCTGCTTGTCGCCTGCCAAAGTCGGCATCCAGTGCAGACCCAAGGGCCGCAGATCATCCGCCGTCAGGACCGCAACAACCCCGTCCAAAGCCAATGCTGCGGATGTGTCAATCGACTTGATCCGTGCATGAGCATAGGGCGACCGAACAAAATCTCCGAACAGCATGCCAGGCAGTTTGATGTCATCGACATAGTTGCCTTTGCCCTGTGTAAACCGAGCATCCTCGACACGCTTGCGCTTGCAGCCCATGCCACCCAGCGCTTCGACGCGGTCTTCGCGTGTGACTTCTGCTTCGTCCTTCATTCCGCGGCCTCCTTGGATGCGCTCATCTCTGCCGCAGCAGCGAGGATGGATTTCACGATGTTCTGGTAGCCTGTGCAGCGGCAGATGTTGCCCGCCATGCCGAACCGCACTTCTTCTTCGGTGGGGCTGGGGTTTTCCTCGAGCAGTTTGGACGCGCGGGTGATCATGCCGGGTGTGCAGAACCCGCACTGCAAGCCGTGGTGCTCTTTGAATGCCTCTTGCAGCACGTGCAGTTTGTCCGGATTGCCGAGCCCTTCGATGGTGGTGATGTCTGCGCCGTCGGCTTGCGCCACGAACACAGTGCAGGACTTCACGGATTTACCGTTCAGGGTGACGGTGCAGGCCCCGCAATGAGAGGTTTCGCACCCGATATGGGGGCCGGTGATGTTCAGGCGTTCCCGCAGGGTGTGGATCAACAGCTCTCGTGGTTCGGCCAGAAATTCCTGCACCTCGCCATTCACGGTCAGCTGGATGTGCATTTTCTTGGACATGGTTTCCTCCCGATCAGGCGCGCGACCAAGCGCGTGCGATGGCACGGCGCAGGATCACAGCGGCTGCATGGCGTTTGAATTCGACGGGGCCGCGGTTGTCTTCGGCAGGATCGATGTCTCCCAGCATCGCCTGCACGGCCGCGTCGATGTCGCTGTCACTCACAGTCGTGCCTACCAACGCGGCGCCAGCGGCTTCTGAATAGACTGGCGTGTCGCTCAGGTTGGTCATGGCGATGGAGGCGCGTGCGCAGGTGCCGCCCTCTTTGACGATCTGGACGGCGGCAGCGGCGGTCGCGTAGTCGCCAATCTTACGTTTCTGCTTCTGATAGGCGTAGCCGCCCTCAGGCACCTTGAAGGAGACAGCCGTCAGAACTTCATCGTCCTCGCGGGCAGTCATGTAGGCGGACTCGTAGAACTCGCGGGCCGCGACGTCGCGTTCTCCGTCAGGACCGACCAAGCTAAAGACCGCATCAAGACATTGCATCAGACCCGGCATATCGTTGCCCGGATCCCCATTGGCCACGTTACCGCCAACGGTCCCCATGTAGCGCACCTGCGGGTCGGCAATCTGAAGAGACGCCTCGCGCATGATGGGCGCTGCGTCGGCGAGAACCGCGTCAGAGATGATGTCTGACTGGGTCACCATCGCACCAAGGCGCACGGTGCCATCGCTGACGGAAATCCCACCAAGGCCCGCGACTTCTTGCAGGTCGATCAGGTGTGGGACCTCGGCCATGCGAAGCTTCATCATCGGTATCAGGCTGTGTCCGCCGGCAAGGACACGTGCGTCATCACCATGCTCTGTAAGCACCGCGAGAACCCCCTCCATGTCCTTTGGCCGGTAGTATTCGAACGCCGCTGGAATCATCGTCACTCCTCCCTGAGCAATCATTCTGGCGAGGAGAAGGCTGGCGGCCGGAAGGGTCTATGGCTTCTGAAAACGCTTTATTTCCGAGCATTTTGCACGAAATGCGCTGCTTGCTGCACGAAATGCGCCGAGCTGAGCGAACGACAGCGGGCCCCAGCGGTCGGGGCACGAGATGGTTGGCAAGAGGATAGGGTGCGCGAAGGCTCGCCCTCAGGAAAAGGCGGTTTCAGCTTCTTTCAAGTGGGACCTGCTGACGGGCACCTCGGGCAAATTCGAAGGACCAAAGGAGACGCGGCCTTTGTCTTTCTTGCGCTCGAAGTGGACGACTTTGGAGGGGTTCACCAGATAACTGCGGTGCACCTTCATCAGCCCCTCAGGGACGAGGCGTTTGGTCGCCTCGGTGATGGGCCACGCGCAATAGTAGCGCCCTTCGGCGGTGTAAATCTGGGTGTAGTGCCCGTCCGCGCGGACAAAGGCCACCTCCCCTGCCGCCACGCGGACCTTGGCGCCCTCGCGTTCGCAGGGCACCCATATTTCAGGGCTGGCTGGGGTGGTCTCGGTAGGCTGGTCCGCAAGGTCGGTGGCGACCGGGTCAGCGGAGTTTGGGTCAACCGGAACCAAGACGGTCGAGCCTACCCACAGAAACATGCCAAAGATCACAAAGCTGCTTAGGATCACACCGATCGCCATAACTTCTTTGCTGATCAGGGGACCGATCTCTTGGGTCCGCTCGAGCGCGACAAAGTTTGTGCTCGACATCGCGAGAAAGTGCACAGCGGTCACAGCTACGCCAAAGCACAGTGTCCCAATCAGGATATTCCGGTTGGACCGCCGCCCATAGGCCACCGCAAAGGCAAGAATGCATAGGCCAATCGCTAAAATCGAAGATCCTATAACGCCGCTCGGGGTATAGACTGGTTGGCACAACTGCATCCCCGCCATGCCGACGTAGTGCATGGCCAGCACGCCTGCGCCAACCAGTGTGCCCGCGATCAAGATTGTTGTTTTGGTCCGCTTACGGAAATGCAGCAGCAGAAGCGCCGAAGTGACGATCAGGATGGCGATCAGTGCAGACACCAGCGTTATTGCGGCGTCGTAGTAGAACAGCATCGGCATCCGCAGCCCGAGCATCGCGACAAAGTGCATCGACCAAATTCCGCCCCCCAGCGCAATCGCAGCCAAGGCCACCGAGAGTTTGCGCTGCAGCACGGTCTTTTTCGAAAGGTCTTTGGTGAGCCAAAGGCCGGTCGCGCCCGCCACCAGTGCGACGACGAACGAAATTGCAACGAGCCAGAGGTTATGTCCGTAGTCGATAAACGTCATGCACCGAGCATGCATGACGCGACGGATTGACGCAAACCCCGTTTTGCCGAGCGGCTTCCGGACTTGACGGAACTCGGGCCCTTAGAGTGGCCGTGCAGGCTGTTTCTACGCGCTAGCGTTGTAGAATGCCCCCCATCGGCACGATCTTGGAACCGTCCGAGAACCGACTGAGCCGAAATGGCGTGGGATCTACACATGGGCCCTGCCCCGTGATCAGATCGGCCGCCAGCCGCCCTGCGCCTGTCCCGAGCCCGAAGCCATGACCAGAGAATCCGGCCACGACATAGAGACCGGGAATTCCATTTTTCACGTCTTTGGTATCGGAAATCACGGGAATCACGTCAGGCATCACGTCGATATAACCTGCCCACCGCTGGGCAATTTTAGCGTTTTTGAAGGGTGCGTAAAATCCAGTGAGCGTCGCCAACGCTTTGTCCAGTAGTTTGGTGTCGGGTTCTGGATCCAAGATGCGCGTCTTCTCGAACGGGGTGATATCAGTGGCGCTCCAGCGTTTCGGCATGCGCAGCGCCTCGAAAAACGCGGTCCCGATGCCAAGGCTCAAGCGTCTCCATTCGTTCATCAATGTGGGTAGAAATTTCCCTAGCAGTCGGAAGCTGTCGGGGGTCAGTTGATATCGGCTAGGGATGGCCGAGGCGATGGTGTAGCCGCCATCGCGGCGCTTCCGCATCGTGAAATCGGGGTGCTTCAGCGTGCCTTCGGGCCCATCAGGGATAGGTTCGGTGCGCTGAACGTTGCCCTTGGTCCAGAGTGCGGGCAGATCAATTCCGTGGTTGCCGAGGAAAAGCCGCGACCAGACACCGCCTGCTACAAGCACAGCATCACACTTGATGGTGCCATGCTCGGTGACGACGCCAGAGATCTTGCCGTCTTTTGTCTCCAGAGTCCGGACTGCGCAGTTTTGATGAACCGTGCCGCCGTTGGCCATGATCGCGCGTGCGATTGCAGGGGCCGCGGCCTGAGGCTCTGCGCGCCCATCCTGCGGGTTATGCAGGGCGCCCTTGATCGACAATCCCAATCCGGGAAAAGCCTCTTTGACCTCGTCTGCGCTTAGGATCCTTGCGGGAATCTGGTAGGCCTGCAAGTCGTCTGCACTTCGGCGTTCGGTCTCGAGCGCGGCCTCAGAGGTCACTGTGTATGTCGCGCCGCATTGTACATAGCCGGTCTTTTGCCCTGTGCGCTCGTCCATCTGTTTCCACAGTCGCACGGCCTCAATCATCAGGGGCATCTCGCGCGGATCGCGGTGTGTTAGCCGGACCCAGCCCCAGTTCCGGCTAGATTGCTCGGCCCCGATCTGGCCCTTTTCGCAGAGGGCGACAGTCTTGCCCCGCTCGACCAATTCCAATGCGGCAGAGACTCCTGCTATGCCGCCGCCTATGACCACCACGTCGACTTGATCCGGCAATGTGGTGCTACTTTCGACCGGTTCGACTTTCGGTCCGGGCATGAAGTTTCTCCTATCTCATGCAAAAGGGGGGAGCGGCGCGTTCTGGCTTTTCGCTCGCAGATTGTCGCGGATCCGATAACTGCGCAGGGCGGCCTGCGGCGCCACGCTCATGTAGAGCGGTTGCCGGCTCAGGGGTTCGAGTTTCAGGTCCAGATCAGCTTCTGGCGTACCATTGGCCCAATCTGCAAGAATGCCGCCGATCATGGACCCCGTTGGCACTCCTCGCCCCGAAAGGCCTGTCATCGCGATCACACCAGGCGCTAAACCGTAAAGCCGCGGCACGGTTCGGCGCTGCATGTCCAACTCGCCGAACCAGAAGAACTCCCAGCGCGGCTCTTCGCGTAGATCAGGGTGCAGCCATTTCAGACGCTCTGAAAGGATCTTTCGAGTCAAAGCGGGGTCGCTGCCGCGGGCCCCCATCGGGAACATGGAGGCCACGATCCGGTTTTCGTGATTGTACTTGTAGACATAGATGTCGCCGCGCCCGTCTTGGATCGTGGTCCGTTTGGGCAGAACGATCCGCTGCGCTTCGGCAGACAAGGGCTGCGTTGCGGCAACGAAGACCCGCATGATCCTGAATGTTTGATCCAGTTTCGGCCAACCCGCGACGGTGTAGGCGCCTGTGGTGTAGATCACTTTTTCGGCGCGGACAGCCCCTTGGGGCGTTTTGACGACCCAAGCTTGGCCCTGACGGTCACAGCTTTCGGCGGAGGTTTTCGTGTAGATCACACCGCCCTCTTGCTGCACGGCGCGGCCAAGCCCACGTGAATACGCCAAAGCGTTCATGCCGCCCGCCTCTTCGTGGAACCAGCCACCGTAAAAGCGCGGCGATCCAGTGATCTCTTGGGCTTCTTCACGGTCCAGCATACGCGTGCGGGCCCCGACGGCATTGTAACTCTCCATATGGCCGCGCAGGGTTTTGAGGTGCGAGGGGAAGAGCGCCCCTTGGACATAGCCGTTCTGCTCCCACTCGCAGTCGATGCCGTATCGATTGATCATCGCTGCCACTTTGTCATTGGCGCGGGTCTGGCGTTGGATCAGGCGGTCCGCCCATGGGGTACCCAAGTGATTGCGCAATTGCGGTAGGCTGAAGTGGGTGAAAGTCGGTGTGCAGTGTCCGGCGTTGCGGCCCGATCCGCCAAAGCCGATCTCTTCGCGCTCTAAAACCACGACCGAGACCCCTGCCCGTGCCAGTTCCAGCGCGGTGGTCAGCCCGGAATACCCCGCCCCGACGATGCAGACATCTGCTTTGACCGGCCCCTTCAGCGCCGTCGTCTTTGGCGCATCGGGCGCGGTCGCGTACCAAAGGGTGTCCTTGAACTCCGAGAACTTGGGCATGGTGTGGCTCAGCCCAAATCACTGCGGCTGTCAAAGGCGTCGCGTAGGCCGTCCCCGATGAAGTTGAAGCCAGCGACCGCGATCGTGATGGCAACACCCGGTACGATGGCCAGCCAAGGTGCAGTGGCCAGATACTGCTGTGCGCCGTTCAGCATGTTGCCCCAGCTGGGAAGCGGCGGCTGGATGCCATAGCCAAGGAAAGAGATGTACGCTTCTAGCAGGATCGCGCGGGCCACTGTCAGGGTCGCGGCGACGATGATGGGGCCAATGGCATTGGGTAGCAGCTCGCGGAACATGATCCAGCGGTTGGACAGCCCCAGCATGTGGGCGGCTTGGACAAAGTCCTGATTGCGCAGGGATTTGACTTCGGCTTCGACGATGCGGGCGACTTCCATCCAGCTGGTGGCAGAGATAATCAGTGCGATCATCACAGGGCCGGGCTGGATGAACGCTGCCAGCGCCAGCAGCAGGAAGACCGACGGAAATGAAAGAAAGGCATCGACGACGCGCATCAGTACGGCAGACACAGCACCGCCGTAGTATCCCGAGATCACGCCGATCACAGATCCGATGCACGTCGCAATGATCATCACGGCGAACCCGACCGCCATGGAAATCTGCCCCGCATGGAACAGGCGCGCTGCAATATCACGACCCAACGGGTCTGTACCAAACAAGTGACCGTTCGTACCCGGCGGGGCAAAGCGCGACATCAGGTCGATGTAGAGTTCGTCGTAGGGCAGCAGGTATGGGCCGACGAAACAGGCAAAAGTTAACGTCAGCACCATGACCGTGCCAATCAGGGCCAACTTGTGGCTCAGGAACCGGCGCAGGGCGCGCGATTTGATCAAGGGTTTGCGTTCGTCAGAGTTGGTAGAAAGGGTTGTCATGGGCAGCTCCTCAATCAAGACGGATGCGCGGATCGATGAGCGCAACAGTGATGTCAGCCAGCAGGTTGCCGACCAGAACCAGCATGGCAGAGGCCATCAAGAGCCCCATGACCACGGGGTAATCCGAATAACCAAGGCTATCGAGGAACAGCCGCCCCATGCCGGGCCACGTGAACACGGTTTCCGTCACCAGCGCACCGCCAAGGACCATCGGCAGTTGCAGGCCAGCCAGTGTGATCATCGGAACCAGCGAGTTGCCGACGATGTGCTTGAAGAGGACACGGCGACCGGTCAGCCCTTTGGCTTTGGCGGTGCGGACGAAATCTTGGTTCACCACGTTCAGGGTCGAGGTCCGCATGTAGCGGCTCCAGATTGCCACATCGACGAGCGCCAGAACGGTGGCGGGCATGATGAGGTGGCTGATGTAGTCCAGAACCGACCCATCGCCGACGGTGTACATGTTGCCTGCGGGCAGCCAGCCTAGGTTCAGGGAAAAGATGTAGATCGCGATCAGACCGAACCAGAACGTCGGGATCGACAGCGCAACCATCGCAAAAACCGTCATGGTATAGTCGAACGCTCCGCCCCGGCGCAGGGCACTATAGATGCCGATGCTGCTGCCAAGGGTGACGGAAATCACGGTCGCCGTGCCCATCAAGAGCAGGGTCGCAAACAGGTGGCTGCCGATCACATGCAGCACCGACTGGCCGTCGCGATAGGACGTGCCCCAATCGCCTATCAGCAGATGGCTGAGCCAGTCAAAGTATTGGACGACGACAGGGCGATCCAGACCCATTTGGCTCGCGATCTTGTCGATCTGTTCTTGTGTCATGCCCGGACTGAGCGCGAATTGCGACAAGGGGCCACCGGGGGCCAGCGTCAGAACCGCAAACCCGATAAAGGACACAATAAACAATAGGATAAGGCTCTGTCCGAGCCGTGACAGAAGATAGCGGGCCATGACGTCCCCTTAATGTACGCAAGGTCTAGGTGGTCAGCCGCGCAAGAGGCGGCTGACCCATGAACGATCGCTTAGGTGCGTTTCCAGTCGCGCACGTTCCACGAGTCGATCCGGTTGTTCACGTTGGGGGTTGGGCCGGTCACGTCGTCTTTCCAGCCTTTGACCACCGCGTATTGGAACATCGGAAGGAAAGGCAGGTCTTCGCGGATTACAGCCTGCATTTCTTCGTAGATCGCTTTGCGCTCTTCGGGGACGAAGTTTTGTGCACCGGCGGTCAGCAGTTCGTCGACCTTTGGGTTCTGGTAGGCAAAGGTGTTCTGCCCCGACCCACCCAGCGCGGGCGACATGGTGGACATGAAATAGTCCGAGGTGTCAGGGTCCGCGCCAGCCAGCGTGTTCAGGCCAACGACCACTGTGTCGAACTCGGAATTCATCCAGTAGTCACCCCACATGACCGCGGGTGGGAAGTTCTTGATCGTCATTTCAACGCCGATCATCGCAAAGGTCTGCTGGATGAACTGCTGTGCCTGTTCCCGCAGGTGGTTGCCAGCGGTGGTCGAGTTCGAGAAGGACAGGCGAACGCCGTCCTTGGCGCGGATGCCGTCCGAACCCTTTTCCCAGCCCGCTTCGTCCAGCATCGCGTTTGCTTTTTCGATGTTGAACTCGTGCTTGGGCAGGCTGTCGTTATAGTAGAACGACTGCTGGGGCATGTAGGTCTCGGTCGGGGTGGGCACGCCGTAATAGAGCGCGTCGATGATCGAGGTTTTGTCGATCGCCAGATACAGCGCCTGACGCACGGCTTTGTCCTGAAACTGCGGGCGGGTCATGTTCAGGCCGATGGATTCAAAGGTCGCGGTGCCAGCGACTGTGACCTCTTTGCCTTCTAGTCCTTCGGCTTCGGCCAAATGATCGGGGGTGATGTACTGCAGGCCAATGACGTCAATGTCGCCGGATTTAAACTGGGTGTACATAACGTTCAGGTCAGGCACGTATTTGATGATCAGCGTCTTCAGGAACGGGCCATCCATGTGGTAGTCGGCGTTTGCTTCCAGCTCGATGTGATCGCCCGCCATGCGGTTTTTGAACTTGAACGGACCGGTTCCGATCGGCGCGGTGTTCAGGATGGTGGCGTTCTTGTCCTCAACCCCGTCGAACACGTGCTTGGGCACGATGTAGGTCGACGCCAGAATGGCCGCCATGGGGGCGAAGGGTTCGCTCATGGTCCATGTCAGTTCGGTGTCCGAAACGACGGTGATGTCCTGCATCAGCTTATAGCCGGTCGAGCGGAACGAGCGGAAATCGGGGTCTACGGTCAATTCGAGCGAAAATTTTACATCCTCGGCCGTAAAGGGCGTACCGTCATGCCAAGTGACACCCTCCTTGAGCTTCAGCGTCCAGTTCAGACCGTCCGCCGAAATACCGCCATTGGCAACTGTGGGGACTTCGGCGGCAAGAATGGGAAAGAATTCGCCATCGGGATCAAAGTCAAACAGCGTGTCGTAGACCGCGTAATACAGGCCTTCGTCCACTTCGATGTGAGGCATCAACGGGTTGAAGACGGTCGGCTCTTGGGAAAATGCCAGAACCAGCTGTCCGGTCGCATCTGCGTTTGCGGCAAAGGCCTTGTCACGACCAATTGCCATAGGCGTCATCAAGGCCGCACCAGCAGCCCCCATCATCATCAGCGCCTGACGGCGATTGAGATGTGCGGAATTTTTCTTCTCGTCAGTCATCTTGATTTCCCTGTTGCGCACAAAAGGAGGAGGAGAGAACGCCGCCGGCGCAGAGCGCACGTTCTCTGGGACGCGGGCACACCAGTGCCGCGCGAAAGGGGTCAAAAGCCGCTGATGATCTCGATCTTCGAGCCGTCGGAGAAACGGGAGAAGCGGAAGGCCGTCGGGTCGACCAAGGGGGTCGCACCGCGCACCAGATCAGACATGAGGCGGCCAGCCGCGGGGCCGATACCAAAGCCGTGGCCGGAGAAACCAGTTGCGATGTAAAAGCCCGGAATGTCATCGACGCCAGAGATCACGGGGATCGCATCGGGGGTCACGTCAATCGCCCCTGCCCACCGCTGCGCGATCTCGGCCTTTTCGAAGACGGGAAACGCTTTGCGCAGGTTGGCAAGCGCTTGGTCCTGTAATGAAAACGCGGGTTTGGGGTCCAGAACGCGGTTATATTCAAAGGGGCTGGCCTCGTTCAGGGACCATTTGTTTGGCAGCCGCGCCTCGTCGTAAAAGCGCCCACCAAAGCGCAGCATGAGCGCTTTCCACTGCACGCCCAAAGCTGGCAAAAAGTCCATCATGTAACGGAAATTGTCGGGGACGATATCGACGATATTCCGAAAGCCATCCGCGATGGTGTAGCCGCCATCCTGACGTTTGCGGACAGCGAAGCCGTCGTACCAGATGGCGTGTTCGGGTCCGCCCTCTAGTGGCTTGGTGCGGATGACCGAGTTTTTCACTTTCAGTTGCGGCAGGCGCAGGCCGGTGTTCCGTGCAAACAAACTGGACCATGCGCCGCCCGCTAGAACGACCTGTTCGCATTTAATCTCGCCACGTTCGGTAACCACGCTGCAGACCGCACCGCCCTTGGTCTCGATCCCGCGTACCGCGCATTCGGTCAGCACGTGGGCGCCGCGATCACGAGCAGCTTCGGCGATCGCAGGCGCGGCCTTTTGCGGCTCTGCCCGCCCGTCGGCGGAGGTGTAGAGCGCGCCCTCGATGGGCAAGTTGAAGCCCGGCGTCATGGCTTCGAATTCTTCGCGGGACAGCATTTTGCTGTCGAACTGGTAGTCCTTGAGGTGTTCGAGCCAGCGCTCGTGCTCGGCGTAATCTTTTGCCGTGCCGCAGGCAAAGGCGATGCCGGAACGTTTGTAGCCCAAATCGCGGCCCGTGCGCTCGGCAAGCGTGGGCCAGATGCGCAGTGCCTCGGCCATCAAGGCGATTTCGCGTGGGTCGCGGCGGGTGATCCGGACCCAGCCCCAATTGCGGCTGGACTGCTCGTGACCGATGCCACCTTTTTCGCAGAGGGCGACTTTCAGGCCCTTTTCGGCCATTTCGAGCGCGGTCGAGCAACCAATGATGCCGCCGCCTATGACAACCACGTCGACTTGTTTCGGCAGATCAACATCGCCGTGAACAGGTACTACAAAGGGGCCGGGCATTAGTAACGCTCCTCCAACTGGCAATTTACGGCGAATTCGGCGACGCTGGCCTCGTTGGGCAGGTCGATCAGCATGTGAATGACGCGGGCCAGATCCTCTGGCTGGGTCATGGTGTTGGCCGCGCGGTCGGATATCGACGCCGCCATATCGGTCGCGACAAATCCCGGACAGACAGCCGTGCATCGGATGCCCTGATCAAAGCCCGCTTGGCGCAAGGCATGAGACAACCCGACCACAGCGAATTTCGACATCGAATAAGAGCCGGCCATCGCAGATTTCACCCGTTTGCCGGACAGAGAGGCGAGCAGAATAATGCGCCCGCGACCCGACGCGCCGAGCGCTTCCCAACACGCGGCTGCCAAACGGCGCGGAGCGTGCACGTTGATCTCGAGCATTTCGGTCATTTCTGCGTCGCTAATCTCGATCGGCGTTTTGGGGATCATAATTCCGGCGCTCGCAATCAGCGCGTCGATCTGGCCGAACTGACCTGATGCAGCCTTGGCCCAGTTGTCTGCTGCGTTCTTGTCGGTCGCATCATAAGGGAACAAGTGGACGCGATCTGTGTCGGTTTCAGCCCATTCCGGCATGACCGGTTGGCGCATTCCCAGAGACACGGCCCATCCTGCATTGAATAGGCTCTGCGCTGTCGCTGCGCCGATGCCGCGACTGGCACCGGAAATCAGGGCAACCTTGCGGCTCATTTCAGTTTGTTCCTCATGTTGATATACGCCCTCTGAAGCATCCGCATAAATTCATCGCGATCCTCGGGGGGGATAAAGTCAAAGAAATCATCCTGTTGCTCGCGGATGATGTCGCGGACCTCTTGGGCCAAAGCGCTGCCTTTGTCTGTGATGTACAGGGCTTGTGCGCGCTGATCCTCGGCATCGCTCTCGCGACGTATGTCACCGGCTTTGACCAGATGGTCGATGATCCTGCCCGTTGCTGGCCGGTCGCGCATCAGGACTTCTGCGATCTGAGAGGGGCGGATTCCCGGATGCCCATCGACCAAAAGCAAGGCTGTAATCTTGCCCTTGCCTTTGGCCACGTCGAGATGAGCGGTGCGTTGATCCAGATCGCGAGAGACGACTGCATCAATTGCGCGGATGTACCAACTGAAGGCGCCCTCCAGAACGTCCATGCGCAGGCCCGCGACGGTAAAGGGCTGTGCCTCGTTTTCTGAGGGGGTTGGTGGTTTGGTCATGGTGTCTCTCTGTTGTCTTAGATTCATCTTTTGGTTGGATTGGATGCGGCGCAACAAAAAGATTGTGTTTCACAACTAGATAATTGTAAAACACAATCAATGCTCGATTTTTCGGCAGTCTGGGCGCTGACAGCTCATGGGGAATGTTTGTCTTGGGGCTTTGGCCATGTGGGCGACCATATCATGCCCCCGCATAGCTCTTGCGCTGACGTATCGTCCGCTACGTGCACTTGCACCCAAGTATGCTCAGAACGCCGGCCGCACTGCAGTAAGCTGAGCGCGTCAGCCGTTGTTTGTGCGAGAACTGAGCGCGGGCCCCGCCAGTACATGCGTGGCGGCCACTCAGGCATGCTCCCTCCTAGCCTAATGGCAGAAAACTACATAGCGGCTTGCGCGCCAAACATGGCGGCAGTGGTAGAGAAACAGGGTCTCGGTGTCGGGGCTTTATAGGTTGTCGATACGAGGAAACGAATACTACTCGCGGACAAGATAGGTGCAGCGGCGACCGCCGCCAACGATGTGTTCGTCACGCTGGATCTCAACATCCGGCCCGAGCGCGTTTTGGAATACGGCTTTCTCGGCGCGGCAGAAGCCTTGGCAGAACGCGGCTGCTGCACAGATCGGGCAGTGGTTCTCGATGAGGCGAAGGTTGCCGTCCTCTTCGACAACTTCTGCCATGTAGCCTTCGGCGGTGCGCAACTCTGCGAGTTTTTCTAATCGCTCTCGGGTGGTCCTGCATTCGGACAGCGACTGTCGGTACCGCGCAAGCGTGGTTGCTTCTCGCTCTTTGATGACGCGGTCCAAGGCGTCTGGGCCGAGTACTTCAGAAATACTGCGCAGGATATCGACGGTCAGATCCGCGTGGGTGTCGGGAAAGCGCGCTTGGGCCTTGTCGGTCAGGTGCCAGTAGGTCGCGGGCCGTCCCCGTCCTGCACTGCGGCGCTCTTCTTCTACTAGCCCGTCATCGTGCAGCTTCATCAACTGCTGGCGCGCCGCCTCTCCGGTAATGCGATGCCTCCGGCCTATTTCTGCCGAGGTTTGGGGGCCCTGCATTTTCAGCGTCATCAGCAACCGCTCGGACGGAGCCCGTGGCGACCACGTTTCTTTTTCCAAGTCATTGCTTGACATATTCGCCTCAATGTTTTTCAAAGTCATTACTTGTTTAAATAACCAAGCGCGCGCCATCACGCAAGCGTCGCGTCCATAGGAGCCTCGAATGACTTTTGAACTTCCCGCGCTGAATTATTCTCACGCCGCCCTCGCCGAGCGCGGAATGAGCCAAGAAACGCTCGAATTGCACCATGACAAGCACCATCAGGCATACGTCACCGCGCTGAACGGTTTTGTGGAAAAGAATGTAGAATTGCAGGGCAAATCGCTCGAGGAGATCATTGCGCTGAGCTATGCGGACGATGCGCTGGCAGGCGTTTTCAACCAAGCCGGTCAGCACTGGAACCACATCCATTTCTGGAATGCTCTGTCCCCGACCGGTGGCGGCATCCCCAGTGCGCTCGAGGCGAAGCTGGTCGAGTCATTTGGATCGGTCGATGATTTCAAGGCAGCTTTTAAAACCGCTGCGACCACACAGTTTGGCTCCGGTTGGGCTTGGCTCGTTCAAAACGCAGACGGTAGCCTCGGCGTGACCAAGACCGCGAATGGCGTGAACCCCTTGGCAACCGGCGAAGGCACTGCGCTTTTGGGCCTCGATGTGTGGGAGCACAGCTACTACGTCGACTTCCGCAACCGCCGGCCCGACTACGTGAGCAACTTCCTCGACAACCTCGCGAACTACGAATTCGCTGAATCCAATCTGGCCTAACGTTGGTGGGCTGGCCCCATCTCGGGGGCCAGCTCCACGCAATAGGAGACGCCTATGAAATCTCTTCCTTGGCGGGCGTTGATCACGTGGTTGCTTGCTGCGTTCTTTCTGCTTGGCGGTACGCTTAATGTTTTTGCCTCGCCAGAGATATTGGCCGATTACGCGCGCTGGGGCTATCCGGCGGGCTTTCATCTAGTGACTGGGCTGCTTGAATGGTCGGCCGCACTGCTCATCCTGCTGCGGCGCACGCGCTTTCTTGGTGGACTGCTAGGCGCAGCGCTCATGGGCGCTGCGGCGTTGACGGTTTTGTTGCACGGCGAATTTGGTTACGCAGTGCCCCCGCTGATCGTGATGTCGCTATCGCTACTGACTGCCATGATATGGCGCGCGAACCGGCTCTCTACTGGCTTTCGCCCGGGCGGCTGACGCCCCTTGCTTTTCTGACAATCCTCCCCGCCAGCGATGGCCTCGCAGGCACCCTTCGACCCCCGGGGGGCCGAACGGCGGCCCCTCCTCCGGAGTTTTACTATGTTTCCGACCCTTTGGCGCAAACGCCGCGCCGCTCTACCTGTTTTGTCTTTCCTCGCGCTCTTTCCTGTTGCAGCCAGTGCTCAGGGGTATCCTCCGCCCTCTGTCGGCGTCGTTATCGCCGAGCCGCAGCGCGTCGAGGTTGCCCAAGAGCTGCCCGGACGTATCAGCCCAACACGCGTCGCTGAGGTCCGGCCTCGCATCGGCGGAATTGTTGAGCGGCGTGTCTTTACCCAAGGGAGCACTGTCGAGGCGGGGGATGTTCTATATGAATTAGATCCCCTGCCCTACGAGGTTGCTGTCGATGCCGCACGTGCCACTGTTGCTCGGGCCGAGGCAGGGCTGGCCGACGCCCGCCAGACCGAGACGCGGCTGGCATCCCTGCGCTCACGGAATGTCGCAAGCCGTGCCGATCTGGACAGCGCAGAGACCGCCGTGCTTCAGGCCAACGCCGCGCTGGCCGAAGCACAAGCCCAGTTGCGTGCTGCTGAGATCAACCTTGGTTATGCTGCCGTTCGCGCCCCCATCGCCGGTCGCACCGGACGCGCGCTGACCACAGAAGGTGCACTTGTGAGCGCGCAAGGAGAGGTCATGACCACGATCCAAGCACTCGATACGGTTTATGCGGACATGCAACAGCCGGTCTCGGAGCTCTTGCGTTTGCGTCGCGCGATGGAAGCAGGAGAGATCACGGAACTGGCTCCGGGTGCTGCCGAGGTGCAACTGTATCTCGATGATGGTTCACTCTACCCTCATCCCGGAAAGCTACTCTTTGCCGAGGCATCGGTTGATCGGTCTAGCGGTCAGGTGACCTTACGGGCCGAAGTGCCGAACCCGGAAGGCGTTCTATTGCCCGGAATGTATGTTCGTGTGCGCGTCGCGCAGGCAGTGCGAGAGGCCGCGCTGGTCGTGCCCGCGCAGGCGTTGCGCCGCGATGCGTCGGGGCAGGCGCAGCTGATGCTGGTACAGGACGGCACTGTCGCGCCGCGCCCCGTTACAGAGGGGCGAGCCAATGATGACAACACCCTGATTATCGAAGAAGGTTTAGCTCCTGGGGACATCGTCATTGTCGACGGCTTCCAGAAAATCGGACCTGGTGCGCCGGTGACGCCAGTGTGCTGGAGCGATCCCGCCGCGGATGAGACCACGCCTTCGGAAACATGTGCCCGCGCCATTGACGCGCCCGCTGGCACGAACTGAGGCGCGATAGATGGCACGTTTCTTTATCGACAACCCTGTTTTGGCGTGGGTGATCGCAATCTTCATTTCGCTGGCTGGGGTGCTCTCCTTGCCGTCGCTACCCGTTGCGCAATATCCTGATGTCGCGCCGCCGCAGGTCACCATTTCAACCCGTTTTGCCGGAGCCTCGCCCGAGGACCTCTATCAACAGGTTACACGACCCATCGAAGAAGAGCTGAACGGCATTCCAAACCTGCTCTACTTTGAGTCCACGTCAGAGGCGACGGGCGCGGTGACGATCACAGTCACCTTTGTGTCTGGCAGCAGTATTTCACAGGCCGTCGTGGACACGCAAAACAGATTGCGCCGCGTGGAGTCTGCCCTGCCCGCTCAGGTGCAACAACAAGGGCTTCTGGTCGAAGAGGCAGGCAGCAGCTACCTGATGTTCGTCTCGCTCGCTGCAGCTCCGGGGTCGGGGTATGACTCCGTCGGGCTCGCGGATTACGCAACACGTTTTGTCTTGAATGAGATCCGACGGGTCGATGGTGTCGGCAAAGCGCAGCTCTTTTCTGCGGAGCGTGCGATGCGGGTTTGGATCGATCCAGCCAAGCTTGTGGGCCTAGATCTGTCTGTGACTGACATCACGGCTGCGATTGCCGAGCAAAACGCGCAGGTTGCGGCAGGAGCTATTGGTGTCGATCCCGCGCCCGAGGGCCAACAGACCCAAGCGACGCTTCAGGTCACTGGCCAATTGCGCACCCCTGCAGAGTTTGGTCAGATCGTCCTGCGCGCTGGCGAAGATGGCTCTATCGTGCGTCTTTCTGACGTAGCGCGCATCGAGATGGACGCCGAGTTCTACTCCTTCAAAGCCTATTTGAACGGCGAAGAAGCCGCACAGATCGGCATTCAACTGTCGCCCACTGGCAATGCGCTCGAGACGGCCGAAGGGGTTCGAACCTTGTTGGACGAGCTTTCGGCGGGTTTCCCTGCGGGGGTCGAAGCGTCCATTCCCTATGACACCACGCCCTTTGTGTCGGCCTCCATCGAAAAGGTTGTGCACACCCTACTCGAAGCGGTGGCTCTGGTCTTCGTGGTAATGCTCATCTTCCTACAGAACTTGCGCTACACCCTTATTCCGATGTTGGTCGTTCCAATCGCACTGGCGGGTACATTGGCGGTGATGCTGGGGGCGGGCTTCTCGATCAACGTGCTGACCATGTTCGCGATGATTTTGGCCATTGGTATTCTCGTCGACGACGCCATTGTTGTGGTCGAGAACGTCGAGCGTATCATGTCCGAAGAGGGCTTATCGCCCCGCGACGCGTCGAAGAAAGCCATGGGCCAGATTTCTGGCGCCATCGTCGGCATCACGCTGGCACTGATGGCGGTGTTCATCCCGCTGGCCTTCTTTCCCGGATCGGTTGGCATCATCTACCAGCAGTTCTCGCTGACCATGGTGGTTTCGATTTTCTTCTCGGCATTCCTTGCGCTCTCGCTGACCCCAGCGCTCTGCGCGACATTTTTGAAGCCGATCCCCAAGGGCCACGGCCATGCCCGCAGGGGCCCGGCGGGGTGGTTCAACCGCAACTTTGACCGCGCTTCAAAGGGATACGCCGGAGGCGTCCGCAGCATGGTACGCCGCTCTGGGCGGATGATGGTGATCTATGCCGCGCTGGTTGCGGGGCTTGGATATGTCTATGTGCAGATCCCCGCGGCTTTCTTGCCGCAAGAGGACCAAGGTTACCTGATCGCCTCAATGCAGTCTCCGCCCGAGGCGACATCCTTCCGGATGCGCGAAGTCACCAAACAGGCCGAAGCCTTTGCATTGGGGACCGAGGGTGTGGCCGACGTGGTGACGATCCAAGGGTTCTCGTTCTCTGGTCAGGGTCCGAATTCTGCTGTCAGCTTTGTCACGCTGGAGGATTGGGCCGAGCGCGAAAGTCCGGAACTGAGTGCTGCCTCTTTGGCGGGACGGTTGTCAGGTATGCTCTTCTCGATCCGCGACACCTTTGCCTTCGCGATTTCTCCGCCCCCGATCCAGGGACTCGGCACAGGTTCCGGATTCAGCTTCCGGCTTCAGGACCGCGCTAATCTGGGCAACGCGGCGCTGCAACAGGCAGCGGGGCAGATCATGGGCGCGGGCGCGGAAAGTCCGATCCTCGGTCAGATGTATATCGAAGGGCTTCAACCGGGGCCGCAGCTGCGTCTCGACGTAGACCGAGAAAAGGCGAATGCCTTTGGCGTCACCTTTGGTGAAATCAATCGAACCATCTCGGTCGCACTGGGATCAGGTTACGTCAACGACTTCCCGAACAATGGCAAGATGCAGAGCGTGATCGTTCAGGCCGAGGCCAAGGCGCGCAGCAACATCGAAGAGGTGCTAAAGCTCAACGTTCGCAACGTACAGGGTGGAATGGTGCCGCTGTCCTCCTTTGCCACCGCTGAATGGGGGTTCGGCCCGTCTCAGATCGTCGGTTACAACGGATATCCGTCGATCCGCATCAACGGCGAAGCTGCGCCGGGTTATTCCTCGGGCGAGGCTCTGGCCGAGATGCAGCGTATTGCCGAAGACCTACCGCCGGGCTTTGGCTATCAATGGACTGGGCAGTCGCTGCAAGAGATCGAGAGTGGTAGCCAAGCGCCGATACTGATCGGCCTGTCGGTGCTCTTTGTCTTCCTCTTTCTTGCGGGCCTCTACGGCAGCTGGTCAATTCCGCTGTCAGTGATGTTGATCGTGCCGATGGGAGCAATTGGGGCAGTGGCGGCGGTGACGCTGACTGGACTGTCCAATGATGTGTTCTTCACCGTGGGGCTGATCACTATCGTTGGGCTGTCGGCCAAGAACGCCATCCTGATCGTCGAGGTCGCAAAGGACTTGATCACCGAGGGCTACAGCCTGATCGACGCCACCGTCGAGGCTTGCCGCTTGCGGTTCCGTCCGATCCTGATGACTTCGCTGGCGTTCACCATGGGGGTCATCCCGATGGCGATCGCCACCGGTCCCTCGGCCGCGAGCCAAAACGCGATCGGCATCAATGTGGTTGGCGGAATGATCTCGGCCACCGTGTTAGGCGTGATCTTTGCGCCAGTGTTCTTTGTCTTCGTCATGAAGCTTACAGGCACTCACAAACGTCTTGGCAGCCCTGAACCAGAGCAGGCTGAACCATCCCAAGTGTGATGGATTGACCCCCCAAGCGACTTGGGGGGCCTTGTTATGCGGTTTCGGTCGTGTGAGTGCTGCTAAGGCCGTCGCTGCTAAATGGGACAGATCACTGCCCAAGCATGGCATACTGCGGTCGAAGATGAACCTAGGCACGACATGCAAAAGGGGGGCGATACACATCGCCCCCTTTTCATATGTCCTTACGGTCTGCGTCTCAGGCCGCAGCCGAACCCGGGATCGCAGCAACTAGCGAACGTGTGTATTCGTGTTCTGGCCGCTGGAAAATTTGGCTTGGCGGTCCATATTCGACCATCTTGCCACGATGCATCACGATGATTTCGTCGCTGATCTGGCTCGCCACACGCAGATCGTGGGTGATGAAAATCATGGCCAATTTGCGTTCACGCCGGATTTTATCAAGCAACTCCAAAACCTGTGCTTGGATGGACACGTCCAGTGCAGAGACGGCTTCGTCAGCGACGATGACTTCGGGATCAAACATGAGCGCACGGGCGATGCCGACGCGCTGGCGCTGACCGCCCGAAAACTCGTGCGGATAGCGGTCAAAGGCCGACGCGTCCAAGCCGACCAGTTCCAGCAGACCTTCGGCTTTTTTGCGGGCATCCACGCGGGTTAGTAGGCTATGTGCGATGGGACCAACGGTCAGCGCTTGGCCAATGGTAAAGCGCGGGTTGAGCGAGGCATAGGGATCCTGAAAGATCATCTGAATGCGTGGGCGCAAGTGGCGGAAGTTCTCTTCGTCCATGTCCAGCGTGTTCTTGCCCTGAAAGCGGATTTCGCCGCTGTCGGCTGAGATCAGCTTCATCAGGACCTTCCCCATCGACGATTTTCCGGAGCCGGACTCGCCGACGATCCCAATCGTCTCGCCGCGGTGAAGGGTAAAGCTGATGTCATCCACGGCCTTGACCTCGCGCATACGGCCAAGAAATCCGCTGCGGGTGCGGTAGGTTTTGTGCAGATTGCGCACTTCCATTGCGACGGGGCGCATCTCTTCGCGGGCGCGGTCCTCTTCGCGCATTTTGGGAACGGCAGCGATCAGCTTTTGAGTGTACCGGTGCTGGGGCGCTGTCAGAACCTCGGCAGCGCGGCCTTGTTCTACCAAGTTGCCCTTTTCCATCACAATCACGCGGTCCGCAATCTCGGCGACAACGCCGAAATCGTGGGTGATGAACATGACGCTCATGCCTTTGCGCTTCTGAATGCGGGCGATCAGGTCGAGGATTTGCGCCTGCGTGGTCACATCCAGCGCCGTTGTCGGCTCGTCCGCGATCAAGATGTCAGGGTCCAGCGCCAAGGCCATGGCAATCATCACGCGCTGACGTTGACCGCCGGACAGGCGGAAAGGATACTGATGCTGGATGAGCAGCGGATCAGGCAGGCCGACCTCGGTCAACATCTCGACCACCTTGTCGGCGCGGCTCTCCTTGGTGCCGATGGCGTGGGCGTCCAAAACCTCGCGGATCTGGTCGCCGACCGTCATCAGGGGGTTCAATGCAGACAATGGGTCTTGGAAGATGATCGAAACCGCGCGACCGCGCAGTTTGCGCAGTTCGGGCTCTGACAGGTTCAGCAGTTCGCGGCCTTTGAACTCAATCGAGCCCTTTTCGATGGTCATAACATCGGGCAACAAGCCCATTACCGTGTTTGCGGTCACCGATTTGCCAGAACCGGATTCCCCAATAATACAAAGGATCTCGCCTTGCATGAGATCAAAGCTGATCTCTTTGACCGCATAGGCGCGGTCGTGTTTCCCGGGCAGCGCCACCGAAAGGTCGCGCACGGACAGGACGGGGGAGGCCCCCGTATGCTTGGTCGTCATAAGTTTTCTCATCGTTTGTTGTTATTATGCCTGACCAGAGAAACCGTTGGGACGCCTTGCTTCATAGGCGCGGCGTGCAAAAAGACTTGCCGCGGCCCCGAATTTTACGTGATGAGATCAAAGCTTAGGAAGTTGGCGACTTTTTAGGCATTAGCTGCCCTTATGCGTCTCTGCTCTGCCATCAGAGCCACCCGAATAGCAGGGGCGCCAACACCAAACCCGCAAGAACGGCCGTTTGAACGGCGAGAAGTGCGATGGCTGTCCCGCCGACATCCGCAAGTTTCGCGAGCGAGGTTTTCATGCCCACGGCGGCGACAGCGGTCACGAGCAAGGCGCGCGACAGTGTTGCGGCGGGTGCACTGACGGCCTCTGGCACCAGATGAAACGAGTTCAGCGCGGCCAAAATCAGGAACGCCCCGACAAAGCCCGGCAGCAAGGGCGGTCTGCTGGTCCCAGTTGGCGCGTGGCGCCGCATCATAAGTGCACCGATCAGCACAACGGGGGCCAGCATCGTCACGCGGATCAACTTCACCACAGTCGCGATGTCTCCGGTTTCGTCCGATACGGAATAGCCTGCCCCGACAACTTGGGCGACATCATGAATTGTCCCGCCAAGGAAAAGTCCGGCTTCGTGCGCGTTCAGCCCGAACGCGTCCGCAACGATTGGATAGAGGATCATCGCCAGAGTAGAAAAGGCCGTCACCGAAATCACGGTAAAGGACAAATCCCGCTCTGCTGTGTCGCGCAGGGGTAGGATCGACGAGATGGCCATCGCGGCAGAGGCCCCGCAGATCGCGACGGAGCCCCCAGTGAGAAAGCCAAACGCGCGGTCTTTGCCCACGACGCGCGAAAGGAATACGGAGGCTAGGATTACAACGGCAATACATAGCGCGATCACCAGAACAAAGCTCCATCCGATCTGCCGCACCATGTCTAGCGAGACCCGCAGCCCAAGGAGCGCGACACCGATCCGCAAAAGCCCCTTGGCCGCATAGCTGATCCCCGGTCCAGTGGTTTCATGCTCTGACAGGAAATGGAACGGGATGCCGAGCAGGATCGCCATCAGCATGACGGGTGCGCCGTAATGGTTCGACAGGAACTGCGCAGCCATCGCCAGCACGACCGTCAGTGCCACACCGGGCCCAAGCAGCTTGCCCTGCGCGAGGGCGTCGCGCGGGTTGGTCAGGGCAGAAATGAGGGTGTTCATGAGGTGTCCTAGACAGAATTCCCTGGTCCCGCCCATCGGGCGGTCATGGTCGACCGCTGTGCGCGAACCGGTCAAAAAAGTGCGCCTCAGGCCATCCGAGACGCACCGGAGTGTCGTTACTGGATGTCGCGCGAACGCTCTGCTTCTAGCTCTTCAGTGGCTTCGGCGACTGCTGTTTGCAGCGCGTCAAAGATCTTTTCCCCGCCGGTCACATTGCCGCTGAACCAGTCGTACACAGGCTGCACGGCATCCGCAAAGGCTTGCTTTTCTTCGGGGGTGGGCACGTACAGGTCACCGCCGCCTTCGACAAATTCCGCATAGGCGGGGATCGATTTGCGCTTGGGCGAAGCAAAGGTCGCCTGCTGCAGCGCATAGAAGCCGTCAACCACCACGCGGCGCTGATCTTCGGGCATGCCCATGAAAGTCTCGTTGGACATCCACCAGAGCGCGCCCATGTAGGCGTGGCCATCAAGTGTCACATATTGCAGCCCCGCGTCTGGGAACTTCATCGACATGATGTCGGTAATGCCGTTCTTGGTGCCCTCGACCACGCCAGTTTGCAGCGAGGTGAACAGTTCTGGCCACGGGATCGGGGTGGGCGCTGCTCCCAATGCACGGACCAGTTCCTGCGGCAGGTCTGCGACCACGGTCCGCATTTTCATCCCTTCCAGATCGGCGGGCGTCTGCACGCGCTTCTGGGTGTTGGCAAAGTTGCGCCAGCCGCCGGTGTTGCCGATGGTCATCAGACGGATCGCGCCGCCGGAATCCTCGAGCGCCATGTCACGCATGGTACGGGTGAAGTCGCCCGACAGCACTTTTTCCGCGATGCGGTCGTCTTGCATGACATAGGGGAGATCCAACACCTGAACATAAGGGAACAGGCCAGCCGCGCCGCCCGAGGTAGAGATGTAGACATCAATCGAGCCATCTGCGACGCCTTGCAGACACTCGGCCCCGTTCGAGCACAGCTGGGTGCCCATGTAGATTTCCACCGCAATCGCACCGTTCGATGCGCTCTCGACGTAGGATTTAAAGACCTGCAGGCCGTCATAATCCTCGTCATTTTCGTTGGAGTTGGCGACGGCGCGGATCGTGTAGTCCTGCGCCATAGCCGGACTGGCAAGGGCTGCCGTCATGAGCAGCGCCGCTGCCACCTTTTTCGTTGTTCCGAGCATAATATCCTCCCTGATAGCTCTGAATTGTTCTAGTTCGCGAAGCCCGTCAAACGCGGGATCGTCATGGATAGCGCGGGGAAATAGGTGATCAAAAAGATCACAACGATCTCTACCGCGAGAAATGGCAAAATAGCCTTGGCGATGGTCGTGACCCGCTCGCCCGACACTGCCGAGGCGACGAACAGCACCAATCCCATCGGCGGCGTCGCCAAGCCCACGGTCAGGTTCACGCACATAATGATCGCGAAATGCACAGAGTCGACCCCCATGCTGGTGAACACTGGTCCAAGGATTGGGCCAAGAATGATAATCGCGGGGCCAGCGTCCAGAAACATCCCCACCGCAAAGAGTAAAAGGTTGATCAGGAACAGCAAAAGCAGCGGATTTTCGGTCAGCGTCAGGATGTAATCAGCCATGATCTGCGGCGCGTGGGACAAAGACACCACTGTCTTGAAGGACATGGCCGCACCGACCAGCAAGAGCACCACAGCCGAAGTCAGCCCCGCCCGTCCGAGCACATCGGGTAGTTCTGTCAGGCGCAGGGTTTTCAGGACAAAGATACTGATGAACAGCGCGTAAGCGACTGCGACCGCGGCGGCTTCGGTCGGGGTGAAGACACCGGCCAATATCCCGCCAAGGATGATCACCGGAGTCAGCAGCGGAAAGAATGCCTTCAGGCTGGCATCGCCTCTTTCGCCCCAGCTGTATTTGCGCGAGGCGACGGGGAAATCGTAGCGGTTCGCCATGACCTTTATCAGCAGCATAAGTCCGAGGCCGACCATCAGGCCCGGTACCATGCCTGCAAGGAACAGCGCCGCAACGCTTTCACCCATGACATAGGCGTAGATGATCATGATGCCCGACGGTGGAATGATCGGCCCGATGACCGAACTGGCTGCCGTGATCGTAGCAGCAAAACGGCGCGTGTAGCCTTGCTTCTCCATCGCGGGGATCAGCATCGATCCTAGCGCAGAGGTGTCAGCCACAGCAGATCCAGACAGGCCCGCAAACAGCATCGAAGACATGACGTTTACGTGGGCCAGTCCACCCCGCAGGTGCCCCATGAAGGCTTGGCTGAACTCGACCAATCTATGGGTGATGCCGCCGCGGTTCATAATCTCGCCAGCTAACATGAAGAACGGGATCGCCATCAAAGGAAAGCTGTCCATCCCGTTGTAAAGATTGCGATACAGGAGCGTCAAGTCACGCTCTTGGCCGTTGAAGAACAGCAACATGCCTGGTGCGGCGAGCAAGCCGAAAAAGACCGGCAAGCCTACCATCAGAAACACGAGGAAGAGAGGGAGGAACCAGATCAGCATGTCATTCCGCCCCTCGCGTCTCGGCCAGCGGGATGGGGGGCAGTGGGCGATCAGACACGAGCCGGACAAAGTTGCGCAGGATCAGTTCAATGTTCACCAGAACCAAAAGCGCGACCCCGACGAAGATCGACATCATCATCCAGCTGCGAGGAATGCGGTACCAGCTGCTGAAATCAAGCGCGGTGGGCAGATAAAGCGAGGCCGACGCAAAGCGTCCGCCAAGGCCTGTGACCTCTTTCCACCCGATCTGTACAGCGATCACCAAAACCACCAAGCTGATCCCAAGCAGAAGCAGATTTAGCAGGTTGGCCACTCGGCCCGGTAGCAGCGATGGCAGAACGTCAATTGCCACGAACCCGCCACGGCGAAATGCGGTCGGTGCCATCAGCCCTGTCATCCAGAGCATGCAAAACCGAGCCGCCTCGTCCGGCCACGGCAGGGCATTTCCCAGCACATAACGGCAAAAGACTTGAAGCAGCGTCACAGCGACCATGATAGCGATCGCGATGACCCCGATGCCTCGGCCGAGCTTCAACAGGTGTTCGTTGATCCACGACGACAGCCGGATCAACCCGTCGAATAGCACCATACTTTCCTCCCAATCGCACTCGTACACCGCGCCCTCCTCCAAAGGCGCGGTGCTGCGATCAATTCAAATCGAGTCGTGCAACGCGCCCGCTGAAGAATGCCAACGGGTCTCCTTGCTGCATCGTAGCCTGAAGAACCTCGCCGACAATGATTGCGTGGTCGCCTGCTTCGTGCACTGCATTGCGCCGACAGTCAAAACGCGCGAGGCAATGGGGCAGAACCGGTACGCCTGTCGCGTTTTGGTCCAGATCAGTGGCGAGCAGCGCGCCGCCGTCTTTGGCAACCGCCCACGCCAATTCCTGCTGATCTGCGGCCAAAACGTGGATCGCGTAATGCTCTGCCTCTGCGAACAGGGGATAGCGGCGCGAGGCCCGCGCGGGCGACCAGAGAACCAGCGGCGGGTCTATGGACACCGAGGAAAAGCTGTTCGCGGTGATCGCAACGCACCCCTCTGGCCCGCAGGTGGTGACGATGGTCACCTCTGTCGCGAACAGCCCGAACGCATCACGCAGCGCACGACCGTTACTGGGTTCCGGAACGAAGCTTTGCAGCATCACGCAACCTCCCGCCCCAAGGCTGCCTCGTAAAGTTGGAACCACTGTACGCGGGTCAGGTCGACCTTGGTCGCGTCCGAGATTTTGGCGATCCGCTCCAGCGAATTGGTGCCGAGAACAGGCAAGATTTTCGCCGGATGACGCAGCAGGAACGCCACGGCGATCGCCGCACGGTCCACGCCGAATTCGTTGCCGAAGCCATCCATCAAGCGGGTCAAGGCAGTGTCGGTCGTCATCAGGCTGCCGCCGCCCAAGGGCGACCACGCCATAACCGCATCGCGCTGGCGCTGGTGGAACGCAAGATCGCCGTCGGTAAAGGGATCAATCCGTGCCAGCGAAATCTCGATCTGGTTGGTGACCAGCTTGTTTCTCATCGCGCTTTGCAGCAATTCTACATCCCAAGGGCGAAAGTTCGAGACACCCGCCGCGCGGATTTTGCCCGCTGCGATCAGACTATCCAGCGCAGCGCCGGTTTCGTCATGGTCCATCAGCGGATCGGGTCGGTGGATCAGCAGCAGATCGATGTAATCGGTGCCCATGTCCCGCAGGGAATTCTCAACCGAGGCTTCGATATGCGCCTTAGAGGTGTCGTAGTGCTTGCACGCAACATCAGCGTATTTCCCGCAGGGCGCCACGATATCGCATTTGGTCACAATCTCGACCTGCCCGCGCAGGCTGGGATCGGCCTTCAGAGACTGTCCCAGCACGGCTTCGGCGGTGTAATCACCATAGATATCCGCCTGATCGAGCGTGGTGATCCCTTGGGCCAGACAGGCATCAATCTTGGCGCGCACATGTTTTTCCGAGGTATCGGGATCATCACCGATCCGCCACATGCCATAAACTAGACGGGAAAAGCTGAGGCCTTCGGCCAGTTCAACGCGGTCCATTAGCGGCGCTCTCCTACTCCGAGGGGTGTTGCGGGGGTGGACGAGGGCACACGGTTCCACACCCGATTGAGTTGGCAGGTTTTCATCTGCGGCAGCACACGGGTGCCGAAATGCTCTGCCTCTTCGATATGGGGGTAGCCAGACAGAACAAAGGCGCGAATGCCCATTTTCTGTAGTTCTTCCAACTTGGTCAAAACCTGATCGGTCGAGCCGACAATCGCCGCCCCGCAGCCCGACCGAGCGCGGCCAATGCCGGTCCAGAGGTTGGGTTCGATGTACCCTTCCAGATCGGCGAGTTCGCGGTTGCGCGCCTGATGACTGACCCCAAGGCTGGTGGCATCCAGCGCCCGTTCACGGATCGCCTTGCCGTACTCATCGTCCAGCTTGCTGGCGATGTAGCGGGCGTATTCTTTGGCCTCGGCCTCAGTATCGCGCACGATCACATGGCTGCGGAAACCGTAATCCAGTGTGCGACCATATTTCTCGGCGGCGGCGTTCGCGGCCTTCATGCGGTCCGCGATGTCTTCGGATTTCTCGGGCCACATCAGGTACACATCGCAATGCTGGCCGCACAGATCCAGCGCGTCAGGTGAATAGCCCCCAAAATAGAGCATCGGCCCGTTAGTCTGATAGGGTCTGGCGGGATCGGTGGTCAGGCCTTCGAAGGTGTAGACCTGTCCTTGGTAGTTGATCTCGTCCTGCGTCCACGCCTGCTTCAGGATCTCGACGACTTCACGCGAGCGCTGGTAGCGGAACGCGCTGTCAGCCTTTTCGCCCGGAAAGTCGGACGAGATGATGTTGACCGTCAGACGACCCTTGAGCATGTGATCCAGCGTCGCGATCGTGCGGGCCAGCATGATGGGCTGCATCTCGCCGCAGCGAACGGCGGCCAGCAGGTTCATGGTGTCGGTAATCGGCGCGCATCCGGCGACAAAGCTCAGGGTGTCTTGCCCCACCTGATACGACGACGGGCACAGGATGTTGCCAAAGCCCTGCGCCTCGGCCGTTTTCACGATGTCCGAACAATGCTCCCACGACGAACGCAGGTCGCCATCTGGCACCCCCAGAAACTGATAGTCATCCGAGCAAAGCGCCGAAAACCAGGCCACCTCGACAGCGTCGAGATCGGCAGATGTCACGGGTACGACCGTCATGTTTCCCTCCCTGAAAACCTCCGAACTTTCCACTTGCATAGCTTTGTCTTTGATGTAGATCAATGGTGTATCAATTATTTTCGAACGCTGATGCTGTGGAGGAGCCGCAAAGATGCAGGAGAAAAGCAGAAAATCTGCAGGCCGTGCGGACGCGCTGCCCATTTACATGCAGATTTGCGAGCTGGTGATCCGTGACATCGCGGCAGGCCGGTTGGTAGACGGACAGAAATTGCCCCCCGAGCGCGAGTTCGCCAAAGCCCACGGCACGACAGTTCGCACCTTGCGCAAAGCCTTGGCAGAGCTAGAAAAAAAGGGAATGCTCGAACGCCGACAGGGGTCGGGAAACTACGTGCGAGCCAGCACTCAAGTCGAGTCTGTGTACTCAATGTTTCGCCTGGAATTGGCAGAGGGCGGCGGCGGATTGCCGACCGCTGACATTCTGTCCGTGGACTACCTGCCGAAGGATCCAGACCAGCCAAATTACGGGACTTCCACCGAAGGCACTCGCTTCCGGCGTCTCAGATTTCTGGACGATCAGATCATCGCGGTCGAGGAGATTTGGCTTGATGGCGGGGCTGGAAAAGTCCCGCGCGAGATGGTGCAGGATTCGCTTTATCTGACCTACAAACGCGCGTTGCAGCTGTGGATTACCCGCGCCGAAGACCGCGTGGGAATCGGTCAGGTGCCCGATTGGTCGCCAGAGGCATTTCCCCTGAAACCCGGCGCGACGACTGCCTACATCGAACGCCTGTCATGGGCACAAGAGTCTACCGCGGTCGAGTTTTCCCGCACTTGGTACGACACAAACAAGGCGCTCTACGTGCAGCGCCTGATCTGACATATGGGAGGAGGAGACCCCATGACCACGGATACGCTACCCGATAGTGGCACCCGTACCATCACTTACGGCGTCATCGGATGTGGCATGATGGGCCAAGAACATCTGCGCAATATCGCGCTCTTGGACAACACGGCGGTCGGTGCGATCTTTGAGCCCGACGCCAAAATGCGAGCGCAAGCGAGCCAACTCGCGCCTGACGCGCAGTTCGTCGACAGCATTGAGGCCCTTCTCGATATCCCCGAAGTCGATTGCCTCCTGATCGCAAGCCCGAACTTTCGCCATGTGGAGCAATTGCAGGAGATCGCCGTTCAGAACCCCCTGCCCGTTCTTATCGAAAAGCCCCTGTTCACCGATCCTGCCCATGTCGCGGCGATTGATGCGTTCGCGGCGAGCTATCCGGCTCCGGTTTGGGTCGCGATGGAATATCGCTACATGCCCCCCGTCGCAAAATTCCTCGAAGAGGTCGAGGCCGTCACCGGAGGGATCAAGATGCTGACGATCCGCGAGCATCGGTTTCCCTTTCTTGATAAAGTCGGCGCTTGGAACCGGTTTAACCGCTACACCGGTGGAACGTTCGTCGAAAAGTGCTGCCATTTCTTTGACTTGATGCGGCTTGCGCTGCGATCTGACCCCGTGCGCATTATGGCGATGGGGGACAGGCGGCCAATCATTTGGACGAGAGCTATGATGGTGCGCGGCCCGATGTGTTTGACCATGGCTACGTCATGGTCGAATTCGAGAGCGGCGTGCGCGCCATGCTCGAGCTGTGCATGTTCGCCGAAGGCTCGCGGTACCAAGAGGAAATATTGGCGGTCGGTCCAAAGGGCAAGATCGAGGCACTGGTTCCCGGACCGGGGCGGTTCTGGCCTGCGAGCCTAGGTCCCGCGCCACTACCGCAAGTGATCGTCTCTCCTCGGGATCCCAAGGGCCCCGAAGTGCGCGATATCCCCGTCGATCCAACGCTTTTGGAGGCAGGAGATCACAACGGGTCGACGTTCTACCAGCACAAAGGTTTTCTGGAATTGGTGCGGGGTGCCAAAGCGACGCCAGACGTGACGCTTGCGGACGGGAAATGGGCCGTGCTCATGGGCTTCGCGGCACAGCGCTCTATGGTCGAAGGGCGCGCGGTTGATCTGAATGAATACTCTACGGCTTTGTGAGGCGGCGGCCCAGAGGTTTAAGTCCTCTGGGCCGGTTCCTCTGATCTACGTGTATGCCTGAAACACCTCGGTTAGTTTCGCACCGCTGAACCCAGCGCCAACCAAAGCGGACAGCAAGAGACGGGCTTTGATCCCTGACAAATCCCCAGCCAATACCGCGCCGCTACGCTCTAGAGTGACGCCGCCGCTATCTTTGCCATAGACTGCACGGGTGCGTCCTTCGTGGCAGCGCGAGGCGACGATGACTGGGCACCCGCGAGCGATGGCGTTTTCAGCCTCTGCTGCAAACCCTTTGGGCGCATTGCCGCGACCAAAAGCAGACAAAATGATGCCCGAGGCGCCGGCTTGTACAGCAAGTCCCATCAAACGCGGCGTCGTGCCAACCCCAAGAGCAATGAGTTCGACATCGGGGTCCAAGTTCGCCGGCGCCAAAATGCGGCGTTCAAATGCAGGGCGGGCGTAGATATGCAGAGTTCCATGATCGATCTCGCCAAGCTTCCCCTGGCCAACCGAGCGAAAGGTATCGACCCGCGAGGTATGCGCCTTAGTCACGTAGCGCGCGCCGTGAATGTCCCCCTCGAACAGGATCACGGGCCCGACCCCTACCATGTCAGCGCAGGCTGCGGTGCAGATCGCATCGTAAATATTGCGCGGGCCATCGGTGTCGGGTTGCCCTGCATGGCGCTGTGCTCCTGTGAAAACGACGGGCTTCTCGCTTTGCACCAAAAGCCACGCGAGAAAGGCGCTTTCTTCCATCGTGTCCGTGCCGTGGGTCACCACAACACCGTCGACCTTGGGATCAGCCAGAACCACGTCGATGCGTTTGCATAGCGCGTGTATCGTGGCCAAATCCAAAGCATAGCTGCCCGAGGCCTTGAAGTTTTCGACCGTCACGGAGATCCCGACAAGGGGGTCGTGAAGGCTCCGCATCAGCGCCTCTCCGGTGAGGCCGGCATTCACCGCGCCCGCAGAGGTGTCGGTCGACGAGGCAATGGTCCCGCCGGTTGCGATCAGTGTCACATTTTTCATGGAGTTCTCTTAGCTTGCGCGGCGATTGGGCCGTGTTTTGGAAGATGCGAGGGTCACCAACTCGTTCCAGCGGCGCACGACGTAGTTGTGTTCGTCCATCGTGGTGTTCCACAGGGCAATATGATGCGCGCGTTCCGTGCGCGATCCACCCGAGCGCACATGACCCTTAGGAATGGCGATATGGCCTTCGACGTCGTTCAGGGGTTCGGCAGCAGGCAGGCCTTCGTACCAGTAATCCCAGTCCGCCTTGGGCAGGCACTCTTTGACGCGGTCCGGCACGGACATGTAATAGCCTTGGCGCGCTACAATCGCGCCCGCAGGGCCGTCCAGATACCAGTTCAACCAGTCATAGGCTCGATCCAGTGTCGCGCCCGACAGACACCGCGACAGACACATTCCGCCATGCCATGCGCGATACCCTTCGGTCGGATGAGCTTGCCGGACATTCAGCCCTTGGCGCTTCATTTCAACAAGGGTTGGCGACCAAATCGAGGCAAGTTTTAACTCGCCGCTCAGGAAACGATCTACCGGATCGCTGGCGCGCAGCCAGAAGGGGCTAAGGTGGCCCGACTGGACCAAAGACGTGGCGCGGTCGATGACGCCGTCAATCTCTTGGACCGACATGTTTCCGATGTTCTCGAACGTCATCTGCCCGGAGGCAGACAAGGCAAGAGCCAAGTCAAAAAGTCCGATCGCGGGCTCGTCAACCAATGCCACCTGCCCCGCCCATTTTGGGTCGAGCAACGCGGCCCAACTGCGAATGTCGCGCTCCATATCGATGTCTGCGGCGTTTACCGCAAAGCTGTCGAAGTTATAGAAAGTCGGCAGCATGGAAATCCGCGCCGACGGCACGTCTGACAGGGACAGGTCCTGCTGCACATACAGGCGCGATGCTGGTACGTCCCCTAGATTGCGACCGGCATTCGGGGGCGAGATGCGCGAGAACGGATCGATATTGTCCCACTGGGAGATGCGTTTCGTCTCAATGGGTTGGACGGCACGCCAGTACCAAACGATGTCCAGATTGTGAAAGCATTGATCGTAAACGTCGTAGCTGTCTGGCTCGAGTGCAGCCATCCGTTGGGCGCTGTTGAAATCCGTCTCGATGAATTCCAGCGGGAACCCCAAATCCGCCTCGGCCCGCTCCTTGAGGAACCGCCAAGGCTGAATTTCTGTCGTCAGAATGCGAAGTGGTCCGGTCACGCCGCGGCCCTCACGTCGGCGAGACCGGTAAAGGCAGTGAAAGAGCGCCGGATCGCGTCAGGAGAAATCCCTTCCATGATGAACACCAGACGGGATTGGCGCGGGCCTGCGGGCCAATGGTCCATATGCGTCGGTGCGTGCACCAGATGCTGCACTCCGTGAATCGCGATTGGCCTATCTTCGCCTTCGAGTGCCAAAATGCCCTTCACCCTGAAAATCCTGTCGCCGTGCTTGTGCAGCAATAGCGTAAGCCACGTTCCGAACATAGTCCAATCAATGGCGCCATCGATCACGAGCGAGAAGCTGGTGACGTCAAGATCAGCATCGTGGTGGTGATGCCCATGGTGGTGATGATCGTGACCGCAGGTCGGTGTGCAGACATGGTCGGACGACAGGGTGTCTGCAAAAGTGGCAGGGCCAAAGCCCCCGAGGATCGTGGGAACATCCAGATCGGACGTGACACTGCGGGCCGCCGAATTGATGCGCAAAAGGCGTGCGCGAATATTGCTGATCTGCTCTGGGGTCGCCAAATCGGTTTTGGTCAGCACGATCCGGTCTGCGGCTGCAATCTGGCGCACAGCCTCGGCGCGGTGTTCGACTTGGAGGCTGGCGTTTACCGCATCGACGGTCGTCAGGACACCGCCATTGACGAAGTGCGAGCGCAGGACCGGATGGGCGGTCAGGGTTTGCAGTACAGGATAGGGATCTGCCAAGCCCGTGGTTTCGATCACCACACGGTCAAAAGCAATCTCACCCGAGGCGCGCATGGTATTCAGGTTCGACAAGGCGTCGGCCACTTCGCCTCGGACGGTACAGCAGATACAGCCGGATTTCAGCAGCACGACGTTGTCGTCGATCCGGTCGAGCAGGTGGTGGTCGAGCCCCACCTCGCCAAATTCATTAATCAGAACGGCGGCGCCTGCCATCGAGGGATCCGTCAGCAGCCGTTGCAGCAGGGTCGTTTTTCCGGACCCAAGGAAACCTGTCAGCAGAACAACCGGCGTCATGAGCGGGTCCTCTCTTCCATCCACGACAACAGCCCTTCGTCCAAAGGATCGAACCCGCGGCCAGAGAGTGCCTCGGCCTCTGGCCACAGATGCGACAGGGCTTCGAACACGCTGGACGCCCCCGTGGGCGAGGATACGACATAAGACCGGCTCTGCCAGATATCGAGTTTCAGTCGCCTGTAAGAAAGGATTTCGTTCGCAGCTTTGATCCGTCGCGCGCTTTCGGCGCGGCGCGACTGACTGTCGTGATTGCGCGTGTAGACACCGGGTCGCGCGATAGCGTTGGTCCAGTGATCGTCACATCCCAGAATTCCGCAAAGTGAACACATGACACTCTCCTATCCTCCAGAAGACGGCGGGCGGCGAAGGGTCCGCCACCCGCCAAACCTACGACAATAATTAGCCCCGCGGGAACTTCTTGTCGTAGTTGTCAGCCATCTCGTCCATGGTGACAAACTTTACGCCTTCGTGGGCGGCCATGTGCTTGAAAAGACGCTCCAGCATCATCAGCACTTGGGGGCGGCCCGATACGTCGGGGTGAATGGTGATCGGGAAGACCGCGTAGTCCATATTCTCGTAGACCCAATCGAACTGATCCTGCCACATCTGTTCGATGTCGCGGGGGTTCACAAAGCCATGAGAGTTCGGCGATTTCTTGATGAACATCATCGGCGGCAGGTCATCGAGATACCAGTTCGCGGGGATCTCGATCAGGTCGGTTTCCTCGCCGCGGACCAGCGGCTTCATCCAATCTTCGGGCTTGGCGGTGTAGTCGATCTTGGTCCAGCTGTCGCCGACACGCACGCGGTAGGGTTCGAAATCCTTGTGCATCAGCGAGTGGTCGTACTTGATGCCCTTTTTCAGCAGCAGCTCGTTTGTGACGTTCGAGAACTCCCACCAAGGCGCCACGTAGCCGGTCGGACGCTTGCCCGAGATATCGGTGATCAGGTCGATACACTTGTCCAGAACAGCTTCTTCCTGCTCGGGGGTCATGGCGATCGGGTTTTCGTGGCTGTAGCCGTGGATGCCGATCTCGTGGCCGCGCTTGGCCACCTCTTTCATCTGCTCTGGGAAGGTCTCTGCCGAGTGGCCGGGGATAAACCAAGTTGTCTTGATGTCCAGCTTGTCGAACAGGTCCAGCAGACGCATGGACCCAACCTCGCCTGCGAACATGCCGCGCGAGATGTCGTCCGGGCTGTCCTCGCCGCCGTACGAGCCGAGCCAGCCGGCGACGGCGTCCACATCAATCCCGAAACCGACGAGAATTTCTTTTGCCATTGGGGTAGTCTCCTGTTGGGGTATTAAGCGTGAATGAGGGTGACAGACGCCGGATCAACGCCGAGCGTGACAGGTGCTCCGGGTGTCAAAGTCCGCACCTCTGGACGGTCTGCGCTAACCTCGACAGCGATGTCGCGATCATCGGGCAGACGGATTTTCAAATGGCCGACAGCGCCCACCAGCTGTCGCTCTGCCAGCGTGCCGTGGAGCAGGATTTCGTTCGGGGTCCCCGTTGGGACGATACGGAAAGCCTCGGCCGGAACAACGGCGAGCGTCTCGTTCCCTTGCCCCAAGCCCGTCATTATGCCGTAAGGCGTGTCGATCTGCCCAAATCCTGTGCCAGCGGCGCCCTTGGGCGTGCCTTCGAACACGGTGTTCGAGCCGATGAAGTCCGCGACAAAGGGGGTGGCAGGGCGTCGATACAGTTCGCGCGGCGGAGAGATTTGCTCGACCACGCCGTTCGACATGACGACCACGCGGTCCGACAGGCCCAACGCTTCTGACTGCGCGTGGGTCACAAAGACAAAGGTGATGCCAAGCTCGCGCTGGAGCAGTTTGAGTTCGTTCTGGATGATGCGTCGCAGGTTTGCATCCAGTGCGCCAAGGGGTTCATCCAGCAGCAGAATTTCGGGCTCGACCACCAAGCCGCGCGCCAAGGCGATGCGCTGGCGCTGGCCGCCAGACAGCTTATCGGCCTTGCGATCGGCAAAGGGCTCAAGGTCGAACATATCAAGGATGCGGTCGACTTTCCGGTCGCGTTCGGCCTTGGGCGTGCCTTTGACATCCAGACCAAAAGCCACGTTCTCACGTACGCTCATGTGCGGGAACAGCGCGTAGTTTTGAAAGATCATCGAGGTCGGGCGCTTTTCAGGAGGCACGTGGGTCACGTTGCGACCCATCATCATGACTTCGCCGTTGGTAATATTCTCGAAACCCGCAATCATCCGCAGGGTGGTGGACTTGCCGCAGCCCGACGGCCCGAGAAAGGCGACAAACTCGCCCTTTTCCACTTTGAGGTCGAAGTCAGAGACGGCGACAGTGCCATCAGAATAGGTTTTGCCGACAGAAATCAGCTCGAGGTCATAGACCATGGCGCGCGACTTTCAGGTTATTCGTGGGGGTTGGGCGGGCGCCCGGATGAGGTATAGGCGCCCGCCGCCGGATCAGGCGTTCAGGAACTCGTCCCAGCGCATGATGAGGTGGTCGTATTCGTCCGGCCACTGGTGCCAGTAGGCCACGTTCGACGCGCGCTCTTCGAGCGAGCCGCCGTCGCGTAGGTCGCCCGGATTGATGCCGCGCTCGGGCTCGCCTTTCCACGGCTGTCCTTCGTACCAGAAGGCGTATTTGTCGGGATCCATGGCCGCTTTGATGTTGGTGGAGGGCGAATAGTAACCCTGCTCGGTCACGGCGATACCCGGCTCGCCCGACAGCCAGAAATTGGCATAGGCGATCACGGCTTCGCGGTTTGGCGTACCCTTGAGCATCGACGGGCCGATGGCCCAACCACGGTAGCCCTCTTTGGGGTTGGCGTATTTCGCGGGCTTGCCCTGCGCTTTGACTGCCATGACAGCGGGCTGCCACGCATCACACACCACCATTTCGCCCGACGCCATCAGGTTCACGAGCTCGCCGAAATCACCCCAGAGCGCACGGAACTGGCCGTCTTTCTTCTTGGAGATCAGGAACTTGGCGGCCTCGTCGATCTCGGCCATGGTCGGGTTTCCGGGGTTCTTAGCTTCTAGCAGACCCAGCGAATTCATCGCCAGAACCGCCTGGCCGATCGCGATCAGCGGGTCGACGTTCAGGCCGGATTTGCCCTTCCACTTCTCGTCAAAGAGCGCAGTCCAAGTGTTCGCCTCTTCGTCGGACAGAACCTCGGGGTTATAGCCGATCGAGTCGTAGTTGTAGACGGCAGGCACCATGTAGAGCTGCGTTTTCGCCTCATCAGCCCAGATTTGACCCGAGATTTGTGCGCGGGCGTCCCACTTGGGGTTGGTTTGGGTAAAAGTGTCGCGGATCGAGGCCCAGTTGGGCAGATCGGCGGCGGGGATGGTTTCGACGTTATCGGTTGCGATCAGGGCGGGGAGGCGTTCGCCAATGATTTCCCAGCAGTCATAATCCGAAGAGCCCGACAGGATCTTGGTCTGTGCGTCGGGATAGGTCGACGGGGTGCCAGAGGTGGACGCAACGCCGGTCTGGGCTTTGAACATCTCAAGGATGCGGTCCTGCACGGTGGTGGAAAGGCCAGTGGTGCGCAGTTCCTGTTCGCTCAGGTTCTGGGCATAGGCCATGCGGGTCCACGGATGCAGACCCGAGCCGAGGGCAGCTGCCCCAGCGGCGGCACCGTATTTCAAGAAGGTGCGTCGGTTGGAAGTCAAAGTCATTTACTCGTTCCCTGTTGATGGAAATTGACGTTGAGGTTGGGATGGGCGGGGACGTTTGGCGCCCCTCGCCCGCTGCATTCTCAGTAGCGGCCGGGAGTCAGGCCCCCATCCACGGTGATGACCTGACCCGTGAGGTAAGAGGCATCGTCCGAGGCGAGAAATTTGATGACATTTGCGATCTCGGCGGGTTCACCCAGCCGCTTCATCGGGATGTAAGGTGATGCGATTTCTGCCGCGTCCGGACCAAGGCTGTGGCCCGGGTTCAGCAGTTGCGCGGTGCGGATGTAACCAGGCGCAACACCATTCACGCGGATACCTTTGTCCGCGAATTCCACGGCCAGACCACGGATCAGGCCGATGACGCCGGACTTGGCGGTCGAGTAGTGGACGTGTTCATCCCAGCCGTAATTCGTGCCCATGATCGAAGACAGGCAGATGATCGACGCGCCCTCTTTCATCGCGGGCAAGGCGGGACGAATGACGCGGAGCATACCGTAGAGATCGACGTCCATCGTCTTGTGCCACGTCTCGTCGGTCATTTCCGACATGGGGACGCGCAGGGCGATGCCCGCATTCGCGACGATCACATCGACGCCGCCGAAGCGGGTGTTCAGATCGCCAACCAGAGCGTCTGCAGCCTCGGTAGAGGTGACGTCTAGGTGGTGAAACTCGGCGCTCCCGCCAGCAGCTTCGATTTCGGTGACAACCTCTGCGCCTTTGTCGTCTAGCACGTCGGTGACGATCACATAATCCCCTTGCGCGCCAAAGGTCAGTGCGGCAGCGCGGCCAATGCCGATGCCAGCGCCGGTGATCAAAACAATACGTTTATCCATCTGGGAAACTTTCATTTTCTGGGGTCAGAGCATGACGTCGCCGGAGTTCGGCCCGAGCGTTTGCCCGACGAACAACGCAGCATCGTCAGAGACGAGAAAGGACACGACGCCGCCGACCTCGGCCGGACTGCCAAACCGGCCCAAGGGCAGTTCGGCGCGTTTCGCGGTTTTCCACTCTTCGGACAGGGCTTCGACCAGCGGGGTGTTGATCGGGCCAGGAGCGACCGCGTTGACGCGCACCCCTTTGGCTGAAACTTCGCGTGCCAGTGATTTCGTCATGCCGATGATGGCAGCCTTGGCCCCTGCATAGTGGACCAGCTCTACCCCGCCGATCTGCCCAAGTTGCGAGGCGATGTTGACGATGTGCCCCTGCCCTGCCTCTAACATCGCAGGCAAGCACGCCCGTGTGCACAGATAGTTGCCGCGCACGTGCACCGCGAAAATCTTGTCGAACATGGCGGGTTCGATGTCGGTGAACAGCGCCTGATGGCCGAAGCCTGCATTGTTCACCAAGATTTCCGGCGCGCCGTGGTCTGCAGTGATGGCGGCGACCATGTCGGTCACGGCGGTCTCGTCACTGACGTCGGCGGCGTATGGAGTGGCCGTGCCGCCCGCTGCGGTGATCCGGTCCACTGTCGCTTGTGCGGCCTTCTGTGACAGATCGTTCACGGCAACCACATGTCCATCAGTGGCGAGGCGTTCTGCGATGGCGGCTCCGATGCCGCTGCCAGCTCCTGTGACGAGCGCGATCATTATGCGTCCTCCTGTCCACTAAAGCGGGATGCCTTGGCGGTGAAGCGCTTCATCAGCAGGCCGTAAATCACCAAGAGGGTGAAGCTAAACAGCGTGGTGAGCACGCCAAAGGCAAAGATGTTGGGGTAAATCTCGACCGAGAAGGTGCCGTAGATCGCCAGCGGCAGGGTCAGGTCGCGGCCAGCCGTGAACAGGGTTCGGGCGAATTCGTCATAGCTGAGCGTGAAACTGAAGAGCATTGCCGACAGCACCCCCGGAAAGATGATTGGAAAGGTCACGCGGCGGAACGTTTGCGCCGGGCTGACGCCAAGGGACAGCGAGGCTTCTTCGACGGTGCGATCAAAGCGGTTGAAGACGGCCAGCATGACGAGGAAGGCGAAGGGGTACGTGTAGACCACGTGCAGGACAAAGGATGTGCCCCACCAAGCCCGCGCGATCCCCAGCGTGTTCGACAAGAGCGCCATGCCAAGGCCAACCAGAACACCGGGCACCATCATGCCAAGAATGATCAGGTAGAACGCAGGGCCCGAGCCTTTGAACCGTGTGCGGAAGGCTTCGGCGCTCATGACGCCAAGAGTGGTGGAGACGACCGTGGTCATAAAGGCCAGTGCGATCGAGCGCAGCAGGCTATCGCCCACGGGCAGTTGCGAGACGCGCGATGTTTCGGCCAGCCCCAGAAGATGCTCGTACCAGTAGATGGACCAGTCACGGATCGGGAATTGCGGGCCGCCGTCGATGCTCTGGAACGACAGGATCGCGAGCACGATCATCGGACCGTAGAGGAACAGCAGGAAGATGGCGGTATACGCGGCGAGAGTTGGGCGCAGGAGACGGGATTCCATGGCTCACATTTCCTTTCGCAGATCGACCAGACGCAGTGCGAGGGCGATCACGGCGGTGATGATGATGGTGAGGACGACGCCAGCGACAGCGGCAAAAGCCCATTTCAAGGAGCCAACCTGGCTGACGATAATGTTGCCCAAGAGGTTGGTTTTGCGGCCCGACAGGGATGCGGCGGTCGCGAACTCCCCTAGAACCATGACCGAGACAAAGATCGATCCGACCATGACCCCCGGCATCGACAGCGGCAGGATGATCCGGCGGAAAATGGTGCCAAAGGACGCGCCCAAGTCACGGGCCGCTTCGATCACCGAGACGTCGATCCGCCCGAGCATGAAAGTGATCGGTCCGACCATGAACACGCAGTAAATCTGGGTCATGCCGACCAGCACCGAGAATTCGGAGAACAGCAGGAACGTCAGCGGTTCCGAGATGATCCCAAGCTTCATCAGGATCATGTTGATCGCGCCTTCGGTCCCCAGCATCGGGCGCCACGCAATCACGCGGATCAGGAAAGACGTCCAGAACGGGATGACGCAGGCGACCAGAAGCGCGGTCTGTAGCGTCTTGTTCCGAACGAAGAGCCCGATGAACAGCGCCACCGGATAGCCAACCACAATGGTCGCGACCAGAACGATCAGCCAGATCCGCAGGGTGGTCCAGATCGCCCCGAGGTAGGTCGATGAGCTCAGGAACCGCTCCCAACTGGCGGTGGTCAGTGTGGAGTTCACCGAAAACGTAGTTTGCGTCCAGAACGACACATAGATGACCATCGCCATCGGCAGGACCATGAAAAGGGTCATCCAAAGCAAGCCTGGTGTCAGCAAGGTGATCGCGCGGCGGCGGTCTTTCTTCTCTCGCAGTTCAGCGGGGGATGGGGCGGAATGGACGGCGGTTTCCGTCGAGATGGCGGACATCAGGCGGCTCCGTGGAATTGGCGCACCGCATCGGATGCAAAATGAAGGTCATAGCGCGTGCCCTCGACCAGATCGGGAAGGCGTGGCTGGCTTAGGTGATCTACAATCTGCAGCAGAGTGCCGTCGTCGGCGCGGAAGAAAGACAGCGCCGTTGGGCCATTGAATTCACCGGTTAGGTAGGTGGCCGTCAGCGCAGGACGGGTGTCCGGAGCAGTGCCGATCGCAGTCACATCCATCTGATCAAAGCGCACCGCGATCTGGCCGTGACCGAACGCATTGCCGCAGAGGGCGGCGTCGAAGATGTTCCAAGCATTCAGGTGACGCGCAGACTCGGCATTGCGCGGCGCACCAAAGAGCGTGTCAGGCGCGTCAGCCTGCATGATCCGCCCTTGCGCCAGCACAGCAACTTCGTCGCCCATGGTTAAAGCCTCGGTTTCCGAGCCTGTGACGTGCAGGAAGCTGACGCCAAGACGTTCTCGGATGGCTTTGAGTTCGTCACACATCCGCGCGCGCAGATTGGCATCCAGCGCCCCAAGGGGTTCGTCCAGCAGCACGATGCGGGGCTCGCAAACCAGTGTCCGTGCCAAGGCGACGCGTTGCCGTTGCCCGCCAGATATCGCCGAAACACCACGATGGCCAAAGCCATCTAGCCCAACCAGTTTCAGAGCGGCCTCTGTCCGGTCGCGGATCTCTGTCTCGTTGGTCAGCGGCGCGTGTGCACGGTGGCGCAGGCCAAAGGCCACGTTTTCGGAAACTGACAAATGTGGGAACAGCGCAAAGTTTTGGAACACAAATCCAATGTCGCGCAGGTGCGGGGGTTTGCCGTCGATCCGCTCGCCGTGGATTGCGATCTCGCCTTCGTCCGGCTCCTCGAAACCGGCGATTAGCCTAAGGAGCGTCGTCTTGCCCGATCCCGATGCACCAAGCAGCGACATGTAGGTGTTTTCGGGCACTGTGAAATCTACGCCATCCAGCGCGACCGTGTCGCCATACCTGCGGCCAACCCGCGTTAACGTCAGCACATCTATCCCCTGCTTTATCATTGAACGATTTTTTAAATACAAACATCGATTCACGCTTCGCCGTAAAGTAAAAAATGATTTTTATGATGCAAAAATCATAAAATATCCACGGCTTGCAGGCGGCAAGGACTTCTAAGTAACTGTTTATATGAAGATAAAAGTGGTTTTGCGCTATTTCTGTGCGCTTGAATTTAAGGCCGTTGGAAATGATTTTTGCATGCTGTTAAAAGTACCTTCCACTGCCAGTGGCCGCCGCGTATGCTGTCGACAGAGCAGTAGGACGACACGAAATGACCGCAGTGAAAGAGAAAGCGCCCCAAGCAGATGAACAGGACAAGCGCGCTGCTCTGTTCGAAGTGGCGGCCGATTTCATCCGTCACAATATTGCTGAGGGGCATCTGTATGAGGGGCTCGTTCTGCAAGAGAGTGCCCTGTCCGAGCGGCTGGAAATGTCGCGCGCCACAGTGAAGCGCGCTCTTGAAATGATCGAGGCCGAGGGATTGATCCGAAAGTTCAGCGGCCGCGGATTTTTAGTGGCGGGACCTGCGGCAGAGGTGAAGCGAGATGATCTGCGCAGTCTGGAGCTTGATACCTCAATCCTAGATGCGTCGTCGGGCAAGCCCAACTGGCTGCGTGTGTATGACGAAGTCGCGTATCATGTGACTCGCTGCCCCGTGTTCGGGCGCTATCGCGTGCTAGAGGCCCAAATGGCCGAAGAGTATGGCGTGTCACGCACAATCATTCGCGACGTATTGGGTCGTCTGCAAGAACGCGGGCTTGTACAAAAGAGCCGCACATCCCGCTGGATCGTTGCACCGCTGACGTCACAGCGGATCAAGGATAAGTACGAACTGCGCAGTATCCTCGAAGTCGCGGCCCTGACTTCGGCCAAGCTGCCGGTGGACAAGCTGAATGCATTTTCGCAAGAGGTTCGTGATCTGCCAGCTGGCGCGCCCCTGACGCCGGAACGTTGGTTTGCCCTTGAACGCCGTTTCTTTGAAATGACGGTTCTTACCTCGGCGAACGAGGATCTGACCGAGTATGCTGCTACCAACCGAGTCGCGTTAGAAGCCTGCCAATCGGCACTGTTTTCGCTGGGTTTGCCGCCAGACACCCAATCAATTGTCGAACTAGGCAGGGTCGTCGAACTCGCGCTGTCTGGCTCTTTGCCTGCAGCGACGAGTATGCTCACCATGCATCTGGAAAAGGCATGCCACCGCACTGTCGCGCAGCTCAAGATCACTGCAATTTTGCCGCCACCGACGGATTTCCCTCCATACTTGCAGTTGAGTTAAAGCGATGCTTGTGGATGGCAGGCTAATACTTTGTAAATAAGTACCTTTGCTTTGTGCATCCCATCACAAGTTGTTCGCGATGGCTGCCGATTTTTGGCAGCTGGTAACTTCGGCTGTGGTCCTGCGTTGCCAGTTGGGCAGCGTCTACTTCGAAGGCAGTTTGGAAAAAATAGCGACGCTTTTGGCGTATTCTGATCACATGCGCTGGTCGCGGTTTTGAATGCTCTCTTACATGTGGTGAGGAGTTTCAGAGCAATCGATGGGAGGCCAATTGTGTCCAGTGATCCGGTAAGTGCGGCGAAAGCCATCGTCGAACGCTACCTTGAGCTTTCTATGGTGCCTGATCCTGAAGGCGCCTCGCGATTCATAGCGCCTGACTTTCAGATGATTTTCACAGGTGGCCGACATTTTACGTCACCGGCGGAGTCTGCGGCCTTTAACGCAAAGCGGTATAAGTGGGTGAAAAAGCGGTTTTTGCGCACAGATGCCGCATTGGATGCTGAGACTGGAGAAGTGCGGGTCTTCAACACGGGCTATCTCTACGGCGAATGGCCAGACGGCACACCCTTCGAGACCAATCGCTACATCGACATTTTCACTGTCCGCGATGGGCTCATTTTGGAAACTCAGATCTGGAACGACAGCGCAGAGATTTTGTTAGACGGTGCTGGCTTGGCAGAGGCGCCTCTATGAACTTGGCTGGACACGGGCGATTTGGATATGTGCCCATCACGCACAGGCCAGATGTTCGATGGCCAGGGGACAAGCGGTTGGCGGTCTATATCGGGCTCAATCTGGAACATTTCGCGTTTGGCGAAGGACTTGGCGCAGAGCTGGCGCCAGGTGGTCCGCAGCCCGATGTTCTGAATTACGCATGGCGGGATTATGGCAATCGCGTCGGGGCCTGGCGGATGCTGGAGCTGTTGGACAACCTCGGGATACCGACAACGGTTTTGGCCAACAGCGCGATGTATGGATATGCGCCTGCATTGATGGAGGCATTTCGCGCACGGGGGGATGAAATTGCGGGGCACGGACGCACGAATTCCGAACGCCAAAGCACGATGTCAGAGGACGAAGAGCGTGCGATGATTGCTCAAGCGACCGAGATTCTGAGCGCGGCCGAAGGGGTGGTGCCATCGGGCTGGCTCAGTCCATGGATCGCCGAAAGCAATGTTACCCCAGATCTCTTAGTCGAGGCCGGATATCGTTATACGCTCAATTGGTGTATGGATGATCAGCCCATGTGGATGACCACGCGCGCTGGCCCGCTGCTGAGCGTGCCCTACCCGCAAGAAGTAAACGATATCCCCGCCATCGTGGCGCGCAAGGAGTCGGGCAGCGACTTTGCCGACATGATTATCGACACGTTCGACGAGATGTTGGAGCAGTCGGAAGGTCAGAGCCTCGTGATGGGGATCGCTTTGCATCCCTACATTGTCGGGCAGCCTTTCCGTCTGCGTCACCTGCGGCGCGCTTTGGCACATATCGCCGACAATCGGGAAAATATCTGGCTCACCCGCGCTGGCGAGATTGCAGAGCATTGGGCAAAGGCCGTGCCCTTCGGGTCTGGAGAGCTGTCGGTTTAAACGAAGAAAAACGCAGCGCTATTGCCATGCGGGGTTATAGCGCTGCGTTCGGTTTCATCGCGTCAGAGAAGTTGTAGATGCAAGTTCAGAGCGATCCCGATCAGGATCAGACCCCCTGCCCACGCGGTCCGTTCGCGCATCGCTTTTTGCCGGTTCAGCACACGTGTCATCGTGCCGCCCATGTAAGCCACCACCAAATCCGAAGGGATGGCGGTGAGTGGGACCAATGCCCCCAAGACCAGCAACTGCAATGTCACGCTGGACACGGCGCCCTGAGCATCCCCCGCATGGATGAACGGGGGCAAGAATAGAGCAAAGAACAAGACCGTTTTTGGGTTTAGAACCTCAACGACGACACCTTGCCAGATGATGGAGCCTAGGCTTCTTTTCTGAACGCTGTCGACATCAAGTGTCACTTGGGACTCTGCTTTGGCGCTGCGGATCATGTCCAAGCCCAACCAGATCAGATAGGCCGAACCGATGTAGCGCAGGGCCACGACCAGCCAATCGGACTGTTGGAACACCGCCGCGAGCCCAAGGGCCGACGCGATCGCCAGAACAATTCCGCCCAAACACAGGCCAAGCGCAGAGGCCAGACCCGCGGCACGGCTTTGGCCGACCGTGCGAGACAAGACATAGAGCATTGATGGACCCGGAGTCGCACTTAGGGCCAAGCCCGCTAGGGCTACAGCAATCATCGCATCCAAACTTGGCATATTTTAATCTGAACTCCCGTTCATTCTCTTTTCGAAGGGATTTTCGACGCTCTGGTTGCCTTCTGTGGAACCCTTCTGAACTTGATTTCTTAAATACGGAAAATCGCGGATCAGCATCCGCTCCAAATGATCTCCGGCCCTGAAGGGCGCGTACTTTGGTTTTTCCCCTCGCCCGACCAATTCGGGGAAAGGGCTGATCACGGTGCCATGGTTTGCTGCAACGAAATATGGCATCGAGAACCGCTCTGGGCTTTGGTTCAGAACACGGTGCGGGGTGGAGCGCAGGAGCCCGTTGGTCCATGCCTCCATCATATCACCAATATTGACGACATAGACACGGCGATCGACGGGTACATCGATCCATTCATCTTCGGCTGTCATCACCTGCAGGCCCGCGTTCCGGGTGTGTAGCAGGGTGAGACATTCATAATCGGTGTGCGCCCCCATGTTGACCGACTTGGTGTCAACCTCGGCGTTGCGGCGCACATAATGCAGTAGACGCAACTGCGAGATGGGTTTGCTCATCTGATCGGTCATCGAACCGGGTGGCAGTCCCAAGTGCAGCTCCAGCGCGGTGCTGATGATCCGACCCAGCGCCGAAATTTGCGCGTAATAAGCTGACACAGTCTGCTTGAAGCCAACGACACCTGGCCACACGTTCGGACCCAGCAAGCGGTTTCCTGCCAAATAGTCAGGATCGTCATGGGGCAGATCTACCCCAAGGTCGAACGCCTCGTAGCTGCGGTTCACTTCATCTGGATAATCGCCTTTCTCGGTAAAGGGGACATACCCACGGTGGTTTGTGCTCAGGCCGATGTAATAGCGGCGTTTGAATGCCTCTGGCAGGGCAAAGAACTGCTGGGCCTGCTGGTATGTCCTTTCGACCAGATCGAGATCGATCCCATGTCCGATAATTCTGAAGAAGCCGATTTCCCGTGCGGCATTCCCGATTTCATCTGCGATTTCCCGAAGCCGCCTGTTGTCCGCGCTTCTGATACCGCTGATGTCAATTAGTGGCAGGTCCCCAACCGTACCTGCGCTGCTCGCATTCCTTTTTTCGACTATAGTTCCCACAAGCAACGAACCTCCAATGTAATATACTAGGTAACAAATTCATTCACACCGCTGGCTGCTGGAAAGTAGAGGTCAAAGGTCGTGCCTTGGCCGACCTCACTGCGTACTGCGACGGTGCCGCCGGACTGACGCATGACTCCTAAAACCATCGAAAGACCGAGACCGGTGCCTTCTCCAACTGTTTTGGTTGTAAAAAATGGATCAAAAATTTGAGTTAACAGGTCGGGAGAAATTCCGACACCTTGATCTGTAACGCTAAGGCGCACATAGCGTCCCGGCGTCAGATCGGCTGGGCTATTCCGCCCTTCTGTCAGGGTATAAAAAATGTTCTCTGTTTTTATCTCGAAAATACCATCGTCTGGCATCGCCTCGATCCCGTTTAAAATAAGGGCGAGGAGCATGTTCTCGAGTGCTGATCGATCCACGGATACGGGCCACAGGCCAGCCGCTAAATTTTGATCGACCTGACGCCCCAATGAGTCCTCGCATTCGAAACAGAACGCCGAGACCAAGGCGTTCAAGTCTGCGGTTTCGGGCACAAGCCGCGTTTTCTGGGCAAAGGCGAGCATGTCCCGAATCAACTGTTCGCCCCGCGCCGACGCCATCCGTGCATCATGTAGGGTGTTGTGCCCGCCCACCTCTGGCGCATCCAACTGGAGCAGTTCGATGTTCCCAGAAATCACGGTGAGCAAGTTGTTGAATTCGTGAGCGAACCGGCCCGCCAGTCGTCCAATTGCCTCTTGCTTGCGCGCCTCAAACAGCTTGGCTTCCAGCGATTTCCTGTTCTTCGTCTCGCGGGTTAGCTGGGTGTGAGTGATCACCAGATCTTCGTAGCGTCGCTGCGAGCGCTCGGTTTCGGCCAGCAACTCTAACTTGGCGCTCGTCATCGCGGCCACAGTGCTCAGGATTTCCAGCTCGCGCTCGTCAAAGGCGGCGATATCGGGATGCTCGCTGTCGATCACGCCCGCTATGCGGCCTGCACTAATCAAGGGGACGCAAATTTCGGATCGGGCCGGTTCGGTGTCTGCGATGTAGTCTACATCGCTCAACAGATCATCGACGATAATAGGCTGGCGGCTTTGCGCTACCTGCCCTGTGATGCCACGGCCAAAAGGGATAATCAGTGGATTGATGATGTTCCGGCCATAGGGATTCTTCTCGCCCCATGCCGCGACTTGAGTCAACTCTGTTTGCATCTCGTTCGATTGATAGATCACACAGTCGACGAACCCCAACTTACCCACCACATTCTGCGCGACATACCAAAACAGGTCATCCACAGAGGGGATCGACATCAGATCAACCGCAAAAGTGTTGAGAGTACGAAGCATCTGAGCTTCGCTGGCCCGATTTCTCTGGCTAAGGCGCAATGGCACTGGCTGGAGCATGATTTGACTTCCCGAAACTCGTTACGTCAGCCATCCTAATGATTAATTTCGCTTAGGTATATTAATTTTGTGCATTTCTCGCAGAGGTTGCCATGGCATGCTGCGAGACGTTCAAAATTTAGTTGCAAATTGCGAGATGATCTCTACTGGCGAACGCGATGAGAGTGCCGATACAGCAACGGCTGGAAGCCTGAATTTCTCGATCAAATAGTCAGCGGATTGCGTGCGGACTGTCTGGCGCTGATCGCATTTTGATAATTGAAATATTTTTGGATTGATCTGAGCACTTTCCGCTCCTTGCAGCCTTTGGTCGAGTGCGCCGAGGCGGCCTGCTCACATAACGTGCGCGCGGGGTGTTCGCGGGACACGGCGCATGTTACTCGGGTCCATATTTTATTGGGGGCGCCGCGTGATCGGCGAGGTTTTATGGATCAACTGACACCAGCGGGCACTACACTTCTGACCGATCTGAGCCATCGGTACGGCCTCTCGGAGCAAGCAGTGCGTGCGATGATCGACGCAGTTGTCCGCGGCGGAGGGACACAGGCTCAATTTTCGATCCCCGAATTGGGTGGCATGGGGCAATGGTCCTTGGGCGGCATGACCATGGTAGGCGATATGTTCAACACTGGCCTGCAAGCGACAGTGTCCAACCTCTGCGGCGAGATTTCGAACGCGCATGCCCAATCGCCGCTATATGAACGTCTGCAACACACTGGCAGCTGGCAGGCCCAAGGGAACGGGGCCTCTCTGACATGGTCCGGCGGAAATTGGTGGCCGGCTGAGTTGGGGCAACCCTCCTCTTCGGGGAGTCAGAATGGTCTAAGCTATGCGATCTTCCCTACGTGCCGCCGATTGGCGACAAATTTAGAGGGTCGGATCACTGTCTATGACACGCTTGACCACAGCATTGGCGGTGTGGGCCAGCAGCAATCGGGCGATGCGAGTTGGACTTTCACGAGCCAGTACGGAACGGTGCGTTTGGCGGATCTGCCCGTGGTAAAGCCGGTCGGAGTTGAGCCACATTCGTCGGAGTTTGATCAGCCAACTTCGGAGCAGGTTTTGGCTGAACCTTCTATGCGAGCGGAGGCAGAGCCTGTCCAATCCGCGCCAAGTTCGGCGCAAACGGTACATGGCTCTCTGCAGGATGTTGAGGCCATCTTCTCTGCGCTAGAAAAACTAGGGCAGTTGAAAGAGATGGGTGTTCTAACGGACGAAGAGTTCTCTACCAAAAAGACCGAGCTTCTTGCGCGTCTTTGACGCGCAACCCGTGTGATGTGTGTGTATGCCCACCATGTCCGACTGTAACGACGTCTATAAACAGAAAATTATACGCTTTGGGGGCCGCTGACATGGCCCCACGAAAAGGTCTGCGGAGACGGTTGTAGACCGCTCCGAAATACCGCCCACCTTCAATGCCGAAATTCGAACTGTGCGCGCGATGCGTGGACACAGGTCGGGGCAGACGCCCCGACCCGGCGCCTTAGGCGGCCTTGACCAAGGCCAAGTGAGATAGCCCAAGCGCCTCTAGCGTTTGCGCCTGCACCGGCTCGGTTGTGGCATTGATCTGATCCGCGCCAAAGCCGTTGCCGACCACTAAACGCGCGGCCCTTTGCCCTGCAGGTTGGTCGACAAGGCTGGCGACAGCATCTGCGATATCCTGCGGATTTGGGGCATCGTCGCCCGAGAGCATTGACATAAATTGCTCAAACATGGCGGCAGGGATCTGGCCGACCGCGCCATAAGACTCCACGCGCGCCAAATCCGTCGGTTGATCGGCGCTGGCATACATCTGCGTCGGATAGGCGCTGGGCTGAACAAGAGTCACATCAATGCCAAGTTGCGATAACTCGTAGCGATAGCTCTCGCTCAGTGCTTCGACTGCGAATTTGCTGGCCCCGTAAATCCCAAAAAACGGAAAGGTTACGCGACCCAAAATGGAGCCGATGTTCACAATCAGCCCAGAGCCCTGAGCGCGCATGGACGGCAAAACCGCACGTGTGACGCGCTGCAGTCCTAGCACATTGACATCAAAGAGTTTGGCCATTTGCGCGTCAGAAAAAGCTTCGGACACACCCGCCGATGCTACACCCGCGTTATTCACGACGACGTCAATTTTTCCGATGTTTTCGATCACGTGGGCAACTGCTGCCTCAACCGATCTGGTATCAGTCACGTCTAGGTCAACCACATACAGGCCCGCATCGCGCAGGGATCTTGCGTGTTCAAGGTTCTTGGTTTCTGTGGCGCGCATCGTCGCGACCACAGTGTGGTCAGAGGCCGCAAGTGTTTCACTGATCCGTCGCCCAAAGCCGCTAGACGCGCCGGTTACGAGAATTGTCTTGGTCATAAGAGGTCCTTTCTGGATTTGTAATCTTCTGGCGTATCTTTCGCCTTGGACCCTGATATGATTTGTGCGGATAGGTGCGGTAGTCGCTCAACTGGAACAGGATATGTGCCGTGAAAGAACGAATGGATGACTTGAGCCTGCTGAAACTGTTCGTTCTGGTTGCCGAAGTAGGGAGCTTTTCTGCCGCAGCACGCGTAACGAACACCACGCCCTCGGCAGTATCGCGCCAGATTTCACGTTTGGAACAGGATCTGGGGGCGCGGCTGCTTCAACGGTCAACACGGCGGCAAAACCTGACAGAAGCCGGAGAGGTGCTGCTGGTCCATGCCAGACAGGTTGTCGAGGATCTGGAAGCTGCGCGGCTTGCCGTTTCGAATTTGAACAGCGCTCCACGAGGGATCCTGAGGATTACGGCAGAGGCGGATCTGGCCGCAACGTTTCTGGCGCCTCTTTTGCCGGAATTCCTAGAGCGATATCCGGATTTGAAATTGCGCCTTCTGCCCTCTGCCTCGATGGAGGATCTTGTCGACCGGAATATCGACGTGGCTATTCGCATGGGCCATCTACAAAGCTCCACTATGATCGCTCGGCGTTTGACAACCAGCCGATCCGTGCTCGTTGCGAGCCCAAGCTACTTAGAGCGGCGCGGTGTTCCCCAAAGGCCAGATGACCTGAGAAGTCACGCCTGTCTGTCGTTTCGGGCAGATGTGGATCAGACCGTTTGGCGGTTTGAGGCGGCTGGAGAGCAGGCGGAGATAGGCATCTCCCCTAGGCTCCAAGCGCCGAGTCTGCTCGTTTTGAAGAATGCGGCCAAGGCAGGCATGGGGATCGCGATGTTGCCGCGCTGGATGATGGAGGAAGACCTTGGGAACGGTGCCTTGGTCCCGATTTTGACTGAGTATGCCCTTTTGCCGTCAAAGACCCCTATTAGTGCCGTCTATGCCAGCGGGAGAAACCTCGCCAGTAAGGTGCGCGTGTTTATAGATTTCTTAGGCGAACGCATGGGGTGATTGGTTCTGGGCTGCGGCGTTTACGGTCCCTTGGTTTCTCGCGACCCGAGACACGCATCTAAAGTGAGGCCGCCAAAATAATGGCGGCGCTCATTCAGTTTTGTTCCGCTCAAGCAACTTCTGGGATCGATGAGGCCGCTTCGTGAACTTTCTCCAAAGCCTCCAGAAAGAACGGCAAGAAGCCATCGGGATGTTCGCTCATTGGGAAATGCCCCAACTCGTCCATGACTGCCAAAGTGGCCCCTTGGATCTGTTCAGCCGTGCGTCGAGCATCTTCGGGAGTGCAGGTCAGATCGTAGGCACCGACGATGATGTGAACGGGCGTTTTACCCGTGTCTATCATCGGCAGGCGCGCGATTAGACTGTCGTCCTTGGTATAGAAGTTCAGGTCACCGCGGAACACGCCCGGCCCGCTTGCATGAACATCCATAGGGTATTCCAGCGTTCGATCTCTGGCGCGAACGGGGAAATATTCGCGCTGACCAAGGCCGCACCCATTTCCCCGCCGTGCGCATCGGGGCGATGAAACCAATCGATATCGTACTACGCAGGTTGGAAATCAGACGCCTCAATCGCGATGAAGCCGCTGAATTTTTCTGCGTGAAGTGCGGCAAGCTGCAAAGCGATGCGTCCCCCCATCGAGCAGCCAGCCAAAATCGGTTTGTCTCGCCCTAGCCCTTCGATGACGGCCAGAAAAGTTTTGATGTATGTGTCGGTCTCGAGCAGATACTCTTGGGTCTGGTAGCCCTCGGGCGGCAGGGATTTTCCATGCCATGGCATGTCGAACGCGATGAGACGGTGCGTGTCCGTCACCTGCGAAGTATTCATCAAATGACGCCACTGCGGGTGTCAGCTCCGGCTGTGTGGAGACACAGAACGGGTTTTCCTTGCCCTGCCTCTTCGAAATAGATGCGCTGTGATGTGCCGTCGATATCAACGGTCAAGTAGCGGCCGCAAACGGGTTCAATTGTCATCCCAATGCCTCCTCATTGGCGCGTGGCAATGCCATGACTTCTTTGAAGAACCGCAAATTTTTGACTAATGCCAAGATATTGCCGTCAATTCGGCCACGGCCAAGTTTCACAAGTCCGAAGATGTCGTGAAAGCCGGGCTTGGGCCGGGCAGTCCAGAATTCGGAGAGCGCTTCGGCGTCTGTGCGCATCGCAAATGTCCGCGGCGTTTTTCGGCTGAGCCCTTGGGTAACGTCGAACAGATGCCCTTTTTCGAAGGTCAGGTAGAACTCCTCTTCGTCGATCTGGACGAGCACGGTGTCTGAAAACAGGGCCCCCAGACGCAACAGATGGGGCCGTTGCGCTATTTCGGACTGCATGAGGGTGAACTTCTCAAGCATGACTTCCTCCCATTCAATAAGCTGGACGAGCAGTGCCACAGCGCGGATGGGGTGGGCGATGATCTGGCAGGTATCAGCTGATACCCTGTGCCCTAAATCCCGCTGGAAGCGGGGTCATTGCTTCATTCCGGTATCACCTAATACCCGCAGGCGCATTGGGTTGATCCGTGTTTTCGTCAAAGGTCGCCCTCAACGAACGACGGGAGACGTTCGCGACTGCACCGATTTGCAGGAGGTAACCCAATGGGCATCGTAAATATCGAGAACATCACAGACGTAGTGACCAACAGCCTGGACAACAGCTTTGCGATTGAAGAATGGCGCACCAGCTTACCCTCTGCATCGGCCAGTATTTCGAGAAGCTTATAGAGAGTGATGTCAGGATCCTGTGCGACCAGTCCCTTGAGAAATCCCTGATGCGGAGCGAGCCCCCCCCCGCGCGCCGGTCCTTGGCGGGTAGGTTCCGCATGTCCTTTGGTCCGCGCCTGCCGCGCCCACCGTGCGCCTGTTGATGATGATAATTTCCGGCGCAACGTCGCCGCGCCCCGCTCAACTCTTCTTCAATGTATCTCTGAAGCCGCGACCGAAGGGATAAAAGAAAGGGCGCTGACCTGATCCATCTTTCCAAACGAGATGACTCACATCTGATCGCTAAGGGGAAGCTAAACCAGTCAGGTTCAAGCCGAGAAGCTCTAGCCATCAGGATTCCCGAGGTGAATTTCTTTCACTGATATGTGCAGCAAGTTCCATTGGGTGACGAATAGTGGATTAAAATGTATGCACGTTTGATTGCACTAATGTGTCGCATTGATTGGGTTTGCTCACCGAGGTAATGGTGTTGAGAAGTCGCGTCCGAGTGACATTCGCTCTTGCCACTTGCGTGCCATAGTCAAGGGAGACACTCCGTGTGTGAAAGTAGAGATACCAGAACAGCGCTCATGAACGGCTTTCGTTTGCGCTGCCCGAAATGTGGGAATGGCAAATTGTTTCGAGGCTACCTGAAGGTAAAAGCTAGCTGAGAGTCGTGCGCGTTGGACCTAACACCGCAGCGCGCGGATGACGGACCCGCATATGTGGTGATATTGCTCGTTTGCCACATTGCCGGCGTGGAGATGCACCTGATGTACAAACCGTTTGTGGATGCTCCCTTAGTGCTTGCTTTGATCATTAGCGTGGGTGCTATTGCGCTGTCTTTGGCGATGCTTCCTCCCGTAAAAGGGGGATTTGTTGCTGTTCAGTGGGCAAAGGGTATGCACGGATTTGGAAAGGTGAAATCAACCGATTAACCCATAAATGTATTTGGAACCAAAGCGTTGGAGAGGCCGTGCAGCGCCTCTTTTAGCCCATCTCTGGTGATCGAGCCACCAAGCCCAACGCGAAGTTTCTCTTTAGGCGCACCAAGGACCGTGAACGCGTCAGACGGCATAAGGCCGATCTGCCGCCGCGCCATACGCGCAACCACATCGGCGCGTGAAGCTCCCTCGGGCAGCGTAAGCCACAGATTGAAGGCGTTCTCGGCAGAGAGATATTCGAACCCACTCAGAACCTCGGCGGCGATCGCCTGCCGTGCTGCGCTTTCGGAACGGATGAAGCGGCGGATGCTATCCGCTGTGCCATCCTCGATCCACTGCGTTGTCAGCGCCATCGACAAAGGCGACGGCATGACCGAAAGCGCCCGAATGGCTTGAGACAGATGCATTGCGCAACGTGCCGTCGGCGCGATCGTGTACGCCAACCGGAGACCTGCCCCAATACATTTAGCCAAGCCACCAATATGCCACGTCAATTCCGGTGCGGACAATGCAATCGGCGCAGGCGCCTTGGACGGGATGAAGCCGTAGGCGTCGTCCTCGATCAGGAAGAGGTTATGCTTCAGCATGATGCCCGCAATGGCCTCGCGCCGCTGTGCGGGAGTGGTCAACGTGGTCGGGTTTTGCAACGTCGGATTCAGGTAAAGCGCCTTGGGCTTATGCTCTGCAATGGCCGCAGTCAGCGCTTCGGGGATCACTCCATCCGCATCCATTTCGATCCCGACCAACCGCACTCCGAACCGGCCTGCGACGTTGCGGACACCGGGGTAAGTGACCGCTTCGCACAAGACGACATCGCCAGGTTTGGTGATGATCGAGAAGATCGCCGCCATCGTTGCATGAGCGCCGGGCGTCACGGCGACGCGTTCCAAAGACGGAACCATGCCGCGCATCGACAGCCAGCTTGAGGCCGCGACCTTGTCCCTTTCTGCCCCCACGGGCGACTGGTAGCGCAGCAGGTCAATCAGGTTGGCCGAGACATATCCCAAACCCGCCTCCATCTTGCGCAGCAATTCGGGGTCCGTCGGTTCGGGCGCCATGTTCATCGACAGATCCGCATCGCTGGCCCGCGCCGGATCAGGCCGGTTCGACACCACACTGCCGCGGACAAACGTGCCCCGCCCCACGTGGCTTTCCACATGGCCGCGGGCCTGCGCTTCGGCATAGGCGCGCGACACAGTGGTAAAGTCGATCCCCAGCGCATCGGCGAGTTTGCGTTGTGGCGGCAAGCGCATCCCGTCCTTGAGGCGGCCCTCTTTGATATCCTGCGCGATGGCGTCGGCGATAGCGAGGTAGCGGGGCTTGCCGCTTTCCAAGGTGTTCGGAGTCCAGTGCATCAGATGGCCCTTCGGTTGGAACGTGCCTCTCTGTAGATCAAATTGATTCGGCAATGAAGCGGAAATTGTCTGGATCGTGAGAGCGACCGAATTTGTGCTTATGCATTCGAAAGTTGGAATTTCAATGTATGTAGATTGATCGCTTTTGCTGGGAAAATGTGCAGATAGGCCGAGTCTTTACGAAATCGGCGCCAAATTATTGTATGTAAAATAGACTGCAATTTGATTCCATCAATCCAGACGCGTCAGCCTGTCCCTACGAACGCAATACTAGGACAGGAGCAAGGGTATGCCCGAAGTCACCAAAGAAATGCACAAAGACGGCGATTTCTTCGTCGACTACGAGGAAAAGGTCTTTGAAGATGTCAAAGCCGACGAAGGCGAGAAGGCGTTGGTCACCTTCCATACCGTCGCCTTCGAAGGTTCGATCGGGCTGGTCAACATTCTGAACGCCATCCGCCTGAACCGCAAAGGGTACGAGACCTCGATCCTGCTGTACGGCCCCGGTGTAACCTTGGGCATCCAGCGCGGTTTCCCGACCTTGGGGGACGAGGCATTCCCGGGCCATCAGAACTTTGCTGTTAACCTGAAGAAGTTCATGGGCGAAGGCGGCAAGGTCTACGCCTGCCGCTTTGCCCTTCAGGCTCTGTATGGCCATGGCGAGCCTTCGCTGCTGCCCGGCATAACGCCCATCGCGCCGCAAGACGTGCTGGATTGCATCCTGCTGCACAAAAAGGCGAACGCAGTGATCCTCGACACTTGGACCGTCTGATCCGCGAACCGGCAAAGCGGCTCCGACCGCTTTGCCCCTGCTGACCCCAGCCCTGAAAGCCAAGCCCATGAGAACAGACACCATTCGCGCGGCCGCCGTGCAGATTGCCCCCGACCTGACGGGCCGCGCCGGCACCATCGAGCGCGTGTTGAACGCCATCGCCGAGGCCGCAGACAAAGGCGCGCAGTTCATCGTCTTTCCCGAAACCTTCGTGCCCTACTACCCCTATTTCAGCTTTGTCTTACCCCCCGTGCAGCAGGGCGCCCCCCATCTGGAGCTCATGAAAGAGGCGGTCGTTGTGCCCTCGCCGGAAACGCAGGCTGTGGCGGATGCCGCCGCCAAACGCGGTGTTGTGGTGGTTCTGGGGGTGAACGAGTGGGATCATGGCTCGCTCTACAACACACAGCTGATCTTTGACGCAGACGGTACGTTGGCGCTGAAACGGCGCAAGATCACGCCGACCTATCACGAACGCATGGTCTGGGGCCAAGGGGACGGCGCAGGCCTGAAAGTCGTCGACACCGCCGTGGGCCGCGTGGGCGCACTGGCCTGTTGGGAGCATTATAACCCACTGGCCCGCTACGCCCTGATGACCCAGCACGAGGAAATTCACGCGGGCCATTTCCCCGGCAGTCTGGTCGGGCCGATATTTGGCGAACAGATCGAAGTGACTATGCGCCACCATGCGCTGGAGGCAGGCTGTTTTGTGGTGAACGCCACTGGTTGGCTAACCGAGGATCAGATCACCTCGCTGCACCCTGATCCCAAACTGCAAAAGGCCATGCGCGACGGATGTATGACCTGCATCATAAGTCCCGAAGGCCGCCACCTTACCGACCCGATTACCGAGGGCGAAGGCATCGCCATTGCCGATCTGGATATGCGTCTGATCGCCAAGCGCAAACGCATGATGGATAGCGTCGGCCACTATGCCCGCCCCGAACTTCTGAGCCTGAACCACGACATGAGGCCCGCGCTGACACGCCACGTGACAGATGACCTATCCACCCCAGAGGAGGCAGACGAAGATGTATGACACCGCTACCCTGATCAACGAACTGCAAACCCACGGGATGCGCCTTGTCGATCCTCGCGCGGGGCAGCAAAGCCGCCGCGGCGGGGCGGGCCCCTCGGACCACAAGGCGGTGATGATTGCCGACCGCACCGTGATGATCCCCGTCCACACCGCGCCGTCCTTTGACAGCCCGTTTTTGGCGGAACAACCCGATAGCGCGGGCACATCCCGCTTGCTGCGCGACGGGGCCGAGGTGGCGCATATCCGTTTCCCCGAACGGGCTCGGTTCTATGAGCTGTCCACCGCAGACGGCATTCCCTATAGCCACATTGCTGCCCTGCACTCCAAAGACGTTTTGGCCACGACTGTCCTGCAAACCTGTATCCGCTACGAGAGCCGCAAGAAGACCTGCCAGTTCTGTTCCATCGGGCAAAGTTTGGCGGCGGGTCGCACGATCGCGCACAAAACCCCCGAACAACTAGCCGAGGTCGCCAAGGCCGCCGTCGTTCTGGACGGCGTGCAACACATGATCCTCACCACAGGCACCCCTGCGGGCAAGGATCGCGGCGCGAAAGTTCTGTGTGACAGCGCCCGTGCCATCAAGGCGGTGGTCGATCTGCCGCTGCAGGGTCAGTGCGAACCGCCAGAAGACGACGCATGGCATCAGCGCATGTTCGACGCTGGTATTGACGCCTTGGGCATGCACCTGGAGGCGGTCACCCCCGAGGTCCGTCAACGGATCATGCCGGGTAAAGCCAGCGTGTCGTTGGAAAAGTACTTCTCGAGCTTCGAAGCTGCCGTGAAGGTGTTCGGGCGCGGTCAGGTTTCGACCTACATCCTCGCGGGTCTTGGCGATACACCCGAAGCCATTCTGGAGATGAGCGAGAAACTGTGCCGCATGGGGGTCTATCCCTTTGTTGTGCCCTTCGTGCCGATCTCGGGCACGCCGCTGGAGAGCCACCCTGCCCCGAGTGCAGAATTCATGGCCTCTATCCTGAGACCCCTTGGCCAGATGATCGCAGAGGCAGGCATCCTGTCATCGGACATGAAGGCAGGCTGCGGACGCTGCGGGGCATGTTCGGCCCTGTCGACCTACGAAAAGCTGAAAGTTCCCGCGAGGGCCAGTGCATGATCGAGCTTGAACCGCGTCAGTTTCAATGCCCCGGCTATTACATTCGGGCGGCCAGCAAACCGTTCGAGGCCGCAGGCGCCGCATCCCTGCGCCATCGCGTGTTCGTCGAGGAACAAGGTATTTTCCCCGACCACGACCGCGACGAAACGGATCTAATCGCGACCCATCTGGTTGCACTGTCCACCTATGCCCATGAAGCCGATCAGGTTGTCGGGACCGTACGCATCCACGAAGAGACGCCGCGCCTTTGGTGGGGGTCACGTTTGGCCGTTGATCAGACCTTTCGCAACGTGGGACGCCTAGGGGCCGAGTTGATCCGGCTCGCCGTTTGCACCGCCAATGCCCGCGGATGCGACCGGTTTCTGGCGCATGTCCAGATGCAAAACGTGATCCTGTTCCGCCGCCTGCGTTGGAAGCCCCTTGGCGAAGTCATGATCCACGGCACGCCCCATATGAAAATGGAGGCTGACCTGAACCACTACCCGCCGTGCGCCGATCCTGTGGCGGGCTGGTATCACCGACCATCCTTTCGTCAGGTCCGAAAATGAGCCTCCAAGACCTCGCGCAGCGCCTGAACACACATCCTGCAATCCGGTCGAAAACCGGTATTGCTGAGGCGACATTGGCTTTGGGCCTGAATGCTCAATCGTTGGGGCGCCCTGGGGATGATGCTGCACCGTTGCCGCGCGCAGGCGGTTATGACTTGCTTGCGGGCGAAGGCTTTATCCCTGCGTTCGTCAAGGACGATCCGTGGTTTGCAGGCTGGTGCGCGATGATGGTGAACCTGTCGGATATCGCCGCCATGGGTGGGCGATCGGTTGCGATGGTCGATCATATCTGGGCCCCGAATGCCGACGCCGCCGCGCCCTTGTTAAAGGGTCTGCGCGACGCGTCCGAAGCGTACGGTGTGCCGCTGGTCGGGGGGCATACTAATCTGGACGCCGCAGAACTGGGCCTGTCTGCATCGGTTTTTGGGCGCGCCAACGCTTTGATCACCAGCTTTGACGCAGCGCCGGATGACATTCTGATCACCGCCATTGATCATCGCGGGGCTTATCGGAATTTTGACAACTTTTGTGCGGCATTAGAGGCGCCGCCCGAGTGCCTGCGCGGTGATCTGGAGATCCTGCCAACCCTCGCTGAAAACGGCCTGACCAAAGCGGGCAAAGACATCAGCCAAGGGGGCATTGTCGGCACAGCGCTCATGCTGGCCGAATGCTCGGGCGTGGGGATCGACATTGACCTCGCCGCCATCACGCCGCCCGTTGGCATCCCCAAAGAACGCTGGCTGCACAGCTTTCCCAGCTTTGGGTATCTGCTCTGCGTGCGCCCTGATGATGTGGCTAAAGTCTGCGCCCACTTTACCGATCGCGATATCCATGCAGCGCCCATTGGGCGGGTCACAAATGGCTCTGCTCTCACCCTGACCCAAGGGTCAGAGGCTGCGCTGTTCTGGGATCACGCGGTCACCCCATACCTCAATCTCGGAGGCCAAAATGCCTGAAACCCACTGGACCGTCCGCTGGCCTGACGGCACCGAAGAGGCGCTCTATTCCCCTTCCTCGGTTGTGGCCGAACTGTTCACACCCGGCACCGCCTATCCGCTGCCGGACTTCCTACACCGATCCCGTATCGCGATGGAGCGGGCGTCAAATCGCGTCGCGGCAAAATACGGCTTCGCCTGCTCGTCCGCGATGGCGCAACTGGACCGGATCGAAGCCCGCGTCGCCCAATTCGACATGGACGCGGCCCCCGAAGTCACTTGCTTGAAAATCACCCAATGAGGCCCCCGATGAAAGATACGCAAACAAACGAAGTTCCTGTGGTGATTGTGGGCGGCGGACAGGCAGGTCTGTCCGTAGCGTGGTGCCTGAAGCAAAAGGGCATCAGCAGTGTCGTGTTCGAACGGCACGCCCGGTTCCATTCGTGGCGCGAAAACCGCTGGGACAGTTTTTGCCTTGTGACCCCGAACTGGCAGTGTCGCCTGCCCGATTTTCACTATTCCGGAGAGTACGGCGGCACCGACCCTGACGGCTACATGCTAAAAGATCAGATCACCGACTATCTGGACGCCTTCGCCGAGATGACCCAGCCCGACCTGCGCGAAGGTGTCGAGGTCACCCGCGTCACCCCCGCGGATAACGGCTATGTTGTCGAAACCTCGGTCGGGACATGGCGGTGCGAGCAGATAGTGATCGCGACGGGCGGCTACGACACCCCGATCGAGCCGGATTACGCAAAAAACCTGTCGCCCGAGATTTTCCAGATGCACTCCGTGGACTACCGCAACGTGGACCAGTTCCCCGAAGGCGGCGTGCTGATCGTCGGCACCGGTCAGTCCGGTGTGCAGTTGATGGAGGACTTTACCCGCGCCGGCCGCGACGTGCATTTGGCCGTTGGCCCCGCACCCCGCAGCCCCCGTAAATACCGTGGGCGTGACGCGACCGATTGGCTTTATGACGCAGGGCACTACGCAATCACGATCGACACCCACCCCGACCCGCACAAAGCCATGACCCAGACGAACCACTACATGTCAGGGCGCGATGGCGGCAAAGAGATCGATTTGCGCCGTTGGCATCTGGACGACGGGGTCGAGCTGTACGGGTCACTGGCAAATATGAATGGGACGCAGGTGTCTTTCCTGCCCGATCTGGCGAAAAATCTGGATGACGCTGACAAATCCTATGTCGGCATCCGCAACCAAATCGACGCTTATATCGAGAAGATTGGGATCGATGCCCCAACCGAGCCCCCCTTTGAAAAGGTCTGGCAACCGGAGGCCGAACGCACCGATCTGGATCTGGCGGATGCTGGGATCACATCGGTCCTGTGGGCCATTGGCTTCCGTCCGGACTACAGCTGGATCGAGGCAGACGTGTTCGACGACCGTGGCAAACCCGTCTTTGATCGCGGCGTCACGGCCCAAACGGGTTTGCACTTTATCGGTCTTGGGTGGCTGAACACGTGGGGTTCTGGCCGCTTCTTGGGAATCGAGGAAGACAGCCGCTACTTGGCCGATCAGATTGCCGCTCAAATGACCAAGGTTTCTGCATGAACGTTGTAAGACTGGACCGCGCAAGCTCTGCTCCGACCTGTTCGGAGCAGATCATCCTTGGCATGGCGCAGCTTACGCCTTTTGGGGTGTCGGAACAATGGCTGTTGCGACACTGTGGTGACAGGCACTGGAGCCTGATCGCTGATGCTATCGGTAGTTCAATGGCCTTCCGTGACGATGACGGGCATCCAGTTTATGCAGCTTTTTGCGCGACTTCTGTTCGCTTCCAAGGCATTGCCGTTCTGGGTGAAACAGCGTTGACGACCTCAGCGATCTTTCAGGTGGCACCCCAACGCGTTGGATCAACACATACGGTGATCGGGGCAAATGGGGTCCTAGCCACCGTTCAGATGATCACCTGCTTCTTGCGTCACGACGAACGCGGGTCAAACCGTTCGCTTTTGCGCAGTAACTTGCGTGGTTTGGAGGATCTACCGAAACCGCCTCAGACATTTTTTGCTTTCAGCGAAGCTTCCAGAAAAATCGCTCGCGATGCGCGCGCTGAGCTAAGAGCCGCGCCAATCTTTGACTACACTCCAAACCCGACGCTTGATTTCAATGCCGTTGGACTGCTGTACTTCCCTACGTTTTCCCAGATTGCAGAGTTGGCGGCTCCAACACAGGGTGTGGAAAGGCGTGATGTTGTTTACTTGGGCAACGTCGATCTTGGGGAAAGCGTTAGTGTATCAAAAAGCGGACGCAGATTACTTTTACACGTCGGGCCTCGTCTAATTGGCGTTGTTGAAAGCCATTAATGTGCGGATGCTTGATGGGTATAATTTGCGCGAAGCCTGATACAGCCTACTGAGATGTCGGCCGATCAGGCGGCCCAGTGCCCCACCATGCGTATATCAGTCCTTGGCTCGTACCCGCCGGTTTGCCGTCACTGGCCTCGGTCAGTGCAGGTCCTAGGCACGAAAAGCCAAAAGAATTCAGCCTAGAGCGCGCTCGATATACTCGAATGACCTACGTGCTTTGTTCAGGCCATCAGTTTCCCATAATCCATCTTCGGTGCACTCGAACGAGATGGATCCAAGATAGCCGCCGCCCAACAGATCCCGAAGTTGATCGACGTTCCCGCAGCGATCATCGGCATCAACCCAAACACGATGCGCATCCTGTATTTGATCCAACTTCGCATCAGCCGCGGAAATCCCGGAGATATGCACCATGCCGGTCAGTTCTGGAAACAGCTCCGTTTCGCCGGAAATGCAATGCTGGAATGTATCGTGCACCATTCGGAACAGATCGGGATCCAACGCGTCAATGGCGCGAACGAGTTCGGCTTTATGCGGAATCGAAGAGCTCGTGAAACCGATCGGCTCAAGCAAGGGGATGACACTGCGCCCTTTGAATAGGGGAACCAACTCACGCAGCACATCCCGAAGAGGCGTAACTGAGCGATCATCAACGCAGGGGATCAAGCTAACCGTTTCCGCACCACTTGCTTCTGCAACATCTGCCAAGGACATGACTTGCGCAGCGCGATGATCGTCCCAAACGTTAAACCCATAGATTTCAGAAAGTCCCAAAAGCCGCAGACCGCGATCCTGAGCCATTCGGGCTGCCTCAGCAGCACCGATCCCATCAAAGAACGGGCGACCTAAATCATTTCGAGGCTCCACTCCAACGCATCCAAGCGCTTGCGCCGCGTCAAGGAAAGCCTCGAATGATAACCCATGGCACGTTTTTTGGTTCAGAGCGCGTCGTATCAAAACATGTGCTCGACTTCGGGGGCTGGGACAAAGCGCCATTTGCGCAGGGGGCCTGCCATGACGTTCAGGTAATACATCTCGAACCCATAGGGCGCGCCGCAAGGGTGGTGGCCACGAGGGACGCAGACCACATCGCCATCTTTGACGGCCATGGTTTCATCCAGCTGCCCGTCATCGGTGTAAACGCGCTGGATGCCGAAGCCATCCGCAGGGTTCAGGCGGTGATAGTAGGTTTCTTCCAAGTAGGTGATGCGGGGGAAGTCGTCTTCGTCATGGCGGTGGCTGGGGAAAGATGACCAGTGACCCGCTGGGGTGAACACTTCGGTCACCAAGAGGCTGTCGCAGTAGTCCTCGTTTTCCATCGCGATGTTGTTGATGTAGCGGGTGTTCACGCCTTCGCCGCGCTGGGTCAGTTCTATCCCATCCGGCCCGATCCGACGCGCTTCGTGGGCGCCTATGCCGGGGGCCGAGCAGACTGCGATAGTACAGTCTGTCGTCGCTGTCGCTGCCCATGTATCGTCGTTGGGAACATAAAGGCAATGGGGCGGTGTCTTTTCAAACACGCTCATACGCTCGCCAAGTTCGCCCCAGTCTTTGCCTGCTGCAGAGAGGGTCGCTTTGCCCTCGACCATCACTAGAATAACCTCACGATCACCCGTGACCTCGGACACGCTTTCACCCTCACGCAGGCGATACAGTGAGAAGCCCACATACCGCCAGCCCGCCGACTCCGGTGTAATCTGGTGGACCTTGCCGTGGTCGCCAAAGGGTTTCTTCAAAAGATCAGCCATTTCGATATCCTTCCTTCGGGCTAAGGTGCGCCCGAGAAAATTGTGGGGAGCAAGAGCCGCTAGAGGGCCAAAAAGGGGGGTGTCCTTGCCCCTTCGCCTTGTTCGCGTCAGTTCATTCCGGTCTGTTTTGCGATCTGGGTGATGTACTGGGCATAGCGGTTGCGCTGTTTCTCGCGGTCGCTGACCTCTGGCACGGCGACATCCCAGAAGGACCCGTGCTCACCTGCAGAGGTTTCGAGGCCGGTGCCGGGGAAGTCCTTGGCGATGGTGTCGATGACGATCACTGTGGGGATGTTCCGCGCGCGGGCGGCTTTGATTTCGGCTTCCAGCGAGTCAGTGCCTGATGCTTTGACCGCATGAACGCCCATAGAGGCCGCGTGGGCCACGTAATCGATCTCGGGCTGAACCTCGATGTTGCAATCCACGTACATGTTGTTGAAGGGCTCGCCGCCGCAGCCCATGGTCTGCAGGCGGTTGATGCAGCCGTAGCCGCGGTTGTCGGTCAGCACCACGGTGAAGGGAATGCGGCGCATCACGGCGCTTGCCAGTTCCGCGTTCGCCATCATGTACGAACCGTCGCCCACGAAGCAAATCACTTCCCGCTCGGGACGCGCCAGCTTCAGCCCCATGGCACCCGCCACCTCGTAACCCATGCAGGAATAGCCGTATTCCATGTGGTAGCCGCCTTGGCTCGGCTGCCACAGCAGCTTCAGCGCGCCGGGCATGGTGCCCGCGGCACACATGGCAATCGCGCTTTCGCCGGTGGCGCGTTGAACCGCACCGATCACCTGACCGTCGGTGGGCAGCGCGTCCTGATCCTCGGGACGGGCACAGTAGGCATCCACCGCCCGCAGCCAGTCCTCGCGGGCCGCCGGATCACAGGCTTCGGCGCGGTACTCCCCCAGCAGGTCGGTCAGCAGCTCCAGCGCGACCTTCGCGTCCGCCACAAGGGCCTCTGCCCCGTGCTTGGCCGCGTCATAGCCGTGGATGTTCACCGAGACCAGCTTGGCGCCCTCTGCAAACATGGTCCGCGAGCCGGTGGTAAAGTCCTGGAACCGGGTGCCAACCCCGATCACCACATCGGCCGATGCCGACACAGCGTTCGCCGCCGCCGACCCGTCCACGCCACTGGCCCCAAAGCTCATGGGATGGCTCTGGGGCAGCGCCGATTTACCGGCCTGAGTCTCGGCCACGGGGATGTTGTGCTTGGCGGCGAAGTCCGCCAGCACCTCTTCGGCTTGACTATAGATCACACCGCCGCCGGCGATGATCACGGGGTTCTTGGCGCCCTTGATCGCCTCGGCCACACGGGCCAGCTCGCCGGCATCGGGGGCCGGACGGCGGATGTACCACACGCGGGGCTCAAAGAATTCTTCGGGCCAGTCATAGGCCTCGGCCTGCACGTCCTGACAGAATGCGATGGTCGCCGGACCACAGTTCGCCGGATCGGTCATGACCCGCAGGGCGCGGGGCAGCGCCGACAGCAGATGCTCGGGCCGCGTGATGCGGTCAAAATACCGGCTCACCGGCTTGAAGCAGTCATTAGCACTGATGGTGCCGTCGTCAAAATCCTCGACCTGCTGCAACACAGGGTCTGGCTTGCGGTTCGCAAACACATCCCCCGCCACAATCAAGAGCGGCAACCGGTTCACATGCGCGAGCGCCGCAGCCGTCACCACGTTCGTGGACCCCGGCCCAATGGACGAGGTCACGGCCATCGCCCGCGTGCGCTTCTTGCCCTTGGCATAGGCAATCGCCGCA
>NZ_JAOARZ010000036.1:0-7815 GCF_025210255.1 Donghicola sp.
GCAACTGAGTCTTCGCCATCATTTTCCATCGATATCTGCCGCACAAGCCTGTGAACCCTGTCTCAGGTTTAAGGGCAAAAATATCGGAATTAAAGGCAAAATCTCATATTTAAGGGCAAAACACAGTCGTTGAATTCATTGAATTTCTCATCTCACAATTAAGGGCTACGCGACACCTGCAGCGTGGAGGCGACGGACTCAGACAGTACGCTAGGCTTGAAAGTGCCTTGCGCGACCGACAGTAATGTGGCTCCGAATACGCCGGCGGCCGCCGCTTCCGTCGGCGTAGCGATACCCAGCAGGATCGTCCCGATTACGCAGAAGATGATGATGCTGAATGGAAGGATCCCCGCGATGGCTTTGGCCACGTCCCTGAGAGAAATAGGGTTGAGCAGTTCGTCGCCTTTGCGTGGCGCCACTGACGGCGTCAAGACCAGCCGGAGGGCGATGTAGGCAATGAACATGGCGGCAAGTAAAATGCCGGGCAGGATGCCAGCGATCAGGAGCTTGGCGACGGAAACGTTCGTCAGCATGGCGGTGATAACAATGGCGATGCTCGGCGGAATGATCGGGGCCAGCGAGGCACCCGACAGTATTGCGCCAATCGTGAGTCGGCTGTCGTAACCCCGGCGCATCATCTCAGGGTAGAGCAGCCGCGCCATCATCGCGGACACACCCATGGTGGATCCCGATAGGGCTCCGAAGATCACCGAGAGCACTAGCGTCACGATGTAGAGCCGACCGTGGATCCCGCGGATGAGCGTGTCCACTGAGTCTAGCAGTCGGTTTACGGAACCTGACCTGAACAGTATCTCGCCCATTAGGATAAAGAGGGGCACGGCGGCTAGGACGGTCCCGGTTAGCGTGTCGAAGATCGAATTGACGATTAGCGGAAATCCCTTCGACCCCACTAGCAGAAGTAGTCCGCCGATATTGGCGAGGAGAAAGCCGACGAACATCGGAACGCCGGAGGCGAAGACGATGATCAGGAACGCGAACCCGCACGGAATGAGAATCCACCACGCCATCACAGGACCTCCTGGCGGCAGCGTAGCGCCGTATGAAGCCCGGCATATGCGTCGCGGAAAAAGTATAGAGCAGACCAGAGAAACCCGTATGTGATCCAGATCGAGATGAAGACCTTTTGGATTGAGCCGACCTTGATTAGGAGAATGCCGTCGACGAACTGGCGATGGTTCTCAACGAGCGAAAGTACCGTGATAAGCAGGCAAACGATGCCCGATACAAGGTTCAGTGCAACCACCCAACGATCCCGCGCCCGCTCGCCGAGATATTCGAGCACTGCGGACAGAGCAACGTGAGCCTTGTCTTGTGTGATCTTTGGCATCGACATCATCACCGAGGCGAGAAGCAGGTAGGATACGGTCTCTTCGACCCACCACTGCGGCTTGCTGAAGAAATATCTTGCCACGATCTCGAGTAAATAACTGCCTACGATGGCCAGAAGGCACAACTTGGCGATCACGTAGAACACGCTCGTGATCGCATCTCGAAGGGTTCCGAACTGATTTGACATACTGCTTGGGCTTTCCATTTGACAGTCTCCTCACTGCGCCCGTTGAAGAGGAATTGCAGCTTCAACGAGCGCAGCGATGTCACTTCGTGAGACCAGCGTTCTCGGCAAGTTCGCGCAGGGCTGTGGCCGCCTCGCCGCAGCAGGTCTCGGCCAACTGCCAGTTGTGCGACACCCAGCCATCTTGAACTATGTCTGCGTTCTCGGGGGAAAGCTTGACAACTTGCACACCGAGGTTCTCCAGCTGGCTCTGTTCGTTTTCGACGTAAGCGTGGCCGGCTTCTAGATTGTCGTGCTCGAGTGTCACAGCGACCTTTTCGATGAGGGCCTTCTGCGCGTCGCTCAGTCCGTTCCAGCGATTGAGGTTCATCAGGAACAAGCCATCGACATTGCCGAATGACGGCATCACGCGGTAGGGCGCAACCTCGTAATGTTTAGTGGCGACCATGCCACTACTCGGCCCACACGCCCCATCGACGACACCGCGGTCGAGCGCGGTATAGGTTTCGGAAAACGGCATCGCGACGGGCTGGGCCCCCATGGCCGCGATCACACCCTGAAAGCTCGAGATACCGCGTACTTTTAGGCCGGACCAATCGTTTTCCGGGTCAATCGGCATACGGAAGTAGCAATGATACCCCTGCGGGGCCAGCGGCGAGATGGCGATGAGTTTCAGCCCATGAGTCTCCTGGTAGAACGCATCTAAAGCGGCGAACACGCCAGAGGACCGTCGCAAATCCACGTCTGGAGCGATCACGTCGGTCACCAATCCTAGCCCCCTCGATCCAGCGTGATAAGCGCCGTGAGTGTAGAGCAGGTCGAAGACCCCGGATTTCACCGGTTGGAGTTGCTCGAAGGCGGGCACCACTTCCGGGCCGTTCAACTCCACCTGCAAGTCCGCGTTGCCCGCTTCGACCGCGTCCTTGAACCCCTCGACCTGCGCGTATGTCAGTGTGTCGCTTGAGGGCCAAGACGTGAGAAGTCGCAGCGTCTCCGCTCCTACCGCGCTGGTCGTCATCGCAATCGCCATGATTGTCGCGGCTAGTGTTCTAGTGTTGTTCATATTTTCCTCCCATTAATGATCTTCTGTCGCAGAGCTGACCGCTTCACCACGCGCCTTGTCCACCGGCGCCCTCACATGCACAGCAGATGCCTGCACCTGGCCCGAACCAGACTGAGGTAGTTGACCCGGTGTTGCGCGCTTCCTCCCTCACGTCTCGCCGTTCAACTGTCCAATCAGGATGCGGCAAATTACGCATTATCTTAACTAAAATGTATTTTTAGTAAAGTCAATCGATGGCTGGCGGAGACGATGCAATCCGCGTGAAGTACAATTAACTATTAATTAACAATAAGATAAGCTGCAGGAGGCCGATGTCCGCCATGTTGAAGCCTCCATGCTGCATCTGCAACGGCCCGACCTTGGCGGGGTAATTACATGCCAAGACGGTCAAGTGCCGTAGACATTGTCACCAGCTCGCTCGTGCCACATGGAGTAGAAAATCACCTCGGTCGCGGGGCTGAAGATGCGCTCACCGCGCGAGTTCATCGCAGCTCAAACCGCAACCGCCTGAGTGTCCGCTGAAACGGGGGCAAGACCAGTCGGTTGCGGTGTCTCGTTCGGGGGCACAATGCCCAAGCAGATCACTCAGAGGCAAGTTCCGGCAGGTTCGCACGAAGCATCATATCTGTGGTATTTTGGATGTGGCGTTCTATGGCGGCGACAGCGCCATCGACATCATGGGCGAGCGCTAGATCGGCTATCTCGTTGTGCTCCTTCTCAACCGAGCGCCCGGTCTCGTCCACTGGCATCGCGATGCGGCGGTAGCGCTCGGACCGGAGATAAAGCAAGCTGCGAATTTCCAACCAGCACGCATTTGGGCAAGCCGAGACGAGCGCGTCATGGAACTTCTGATGCCGAAGGTAGTAATCCTTGTACTCCCCTGTCTCCGGCAGAATTCTAGCGTGCGACACCGCGTTCAACTCATGTCGAGCGGAGAGCACGGCAACCTCCCAGGCGACCCCCCCGTTGCGGATCGATTGCTCGAGACATCGCATTTCGATTACGGAGCGGACCTCCGACAGTTCGATCAGATCCCGGCGCGCGATAGGCGCGACCACGAACCCCTTTTGAGGCTCTGCTAGCACCAATCCGTCGGAAGACAAGCGAGACAGGGCCTCACGAATGGCACCGGAACTCGCGTCGAATCTCTTGCACAACTCGTCGATCTTCAACCGCTCGCCAGGAAAGATCTCCGCACTGATGATCGCGTACCGGATACGTTCATAGGTCTGCGCCGTCCTGCTCACGGATTTCTTAGTTTCCCCCATATTCTGCCACCGTGAAAAATTTACATTTTCCCTATTTTTGTGCATTTTGAGGCGTGATGTCAACTTCGCGGATGCAGAGTTGAACGATGAAAGTCCCGAAAAGTCTTGCTTCAAGGGAAGTGAAATTTGCCTTACGGCACGGCCTTCGGATGGAGTTCGCTAGTGGGTTAAGCGGCTCGACTAAGCGGACCTGCCCAGGGGTTTGGCTTTATCGACGGCTTTGGTCCGCTCGGAGTAGTTCGTCCGCCAGCGCCATTGTTTCGGTGGCGCCGGAGTGGATTGCAGCGTCCAAAGCCTGGGTCTGAGGAAGGACTCTTGCAGCGAAAAACCGAGCTAAAGCGGATATGCTGCGGCAATGTGGCTTCGCCGAAGTATCCCGGTCGCAGCTTGCCGCCATGCGGACCCACATCCAGGCGAAGCTCACCAGCGCGACGAACCCCAGGTAATCGGTCGCGCTTGCACCCAGTTCCACAGCGTCGCCCCGTTTGGCAACAAGCTCGTCGGTCAGCTTCTCCAGCCTGCCGAGCGCTCCCTCGACGGCCTGTATGGTGCTGTCGAACTGCGGCACCCCCTTCGCTCTCACGATATCTGCGCGCATCAGGTCAAAAAAACCGCGGGCGACCGCGCCATCTTCCAGCGGCAGTTTGCGGGAAACCAGATCCATCGCCTGAACCCCGTTGGTCCCTTCGTAGATCTGAGCGATCCGGGCGTCGCGCACATACTGCTCCATTCCCCACTCGCGAATGTATCCGTGACCGCCGAACACGTGCTGGGATTGTACCGTGATCTCGAAGCCGAAATCCGTGAAGGCCGCCTTTACCACCGGCGTCAGAAGCGCCACAAGCCCCTCGGCCTTCCGCCTCCGGTCCTGGTCCGGGTGGCGCTCGGCGACATCCATCTGCAAGGCTGTGAAGACCGCCAGCGCCCGCCCGGCCTTGGTGAGAGCCTGGCCAGTCAACAGCATCTTGCGCACGTCGGGATGCTCGATGATCCGCACCGGCTCGCGCGATCCGTCCGCCGAGCGGCCCTGCAATCGTTCTCTAGGGTCAGGATGCATTGATTTCGGTTGCACAGCATGATTCACGGCTCCGAAAACGGAGCGTTGAAATGAGCGATCTCTTCTGGCTGACCGACGCGCAGATGGCACGTCTGGCCCGTTTCTTTCCCAAGTCTCACGGTAAGCCTCGGGTCGACGACAGACGCGTGCTGAGTGGGATTATCTTCATCAACCGCAATGGCTTACGCTGGCGAGATGCGCCTTCCGCCTATGATCCACACAAGACGCTTTACAGCCGCTGGAAGCGATGGAGCGAAAAGGGGATCTTCGCGCGGATGATGGTCGGGCTAGCGGCGGCACACGGCGAAGAGACGACCGTGATGATCGATGCGACATTGCTGAAGGCCCACCGAACGGCGACCAGCATGGCCGTCAAAAATGGGGGCGTGGCCGCCTGATCGGGCGAACCAAAGGCGGCATGAACACTAAACTTCACGCCATCTGTGACAGTCAGGGACGACCGATCGACCTGTTCGTCACTGCGGGACAGGTGAGCGATTACATCGGCGCACGGGCCCTGCTCAGCGGCCTGCCAAACTTCAAATGGCTGCTCGGTGATCGCGGCTATGATGCCGACTGGCTCCGAAAAGCATTGCAGGACAAGGGCATACGCGCCTGCATCCCCGGTCGAAAACAGCGGAAGACGCCGGTCAAATACGATAAGCGACGCCACAAGCGGCGCAACCGGATCGAGATCATGTTCGGCAGGCTAAAGGACTGGAGGCGCGTCGCGACCCGCTATGACCGATGCCCAAAGGTGCTCCTCTCAGCCATCGCCCTCGCGGCTGTCGTCATCTATTGGTTATGAATCCTGACCCCAATGCCAGCAACGATAGCTGCTGTTATTTGGCGGGATGGCAGTTCACCCCGTCGGCCGCCATCGGATGGCTCAAGGACACGGTGGGCGGCATATGCTGTGCCGCCCACCTCTCGTTGCTTGTCAGTTGGCGACGCAGGTGAAGCTCTCTGCGCTCGACGGATCTCCTTCCCCATCGTACTCGGCATAGAGCGGGTACGGACACAGAGGACGCGAAAGATTCTTGCCGCCAAAATAGTCCGGGTTGGACACCGTGGCTTCAAGCCGTTCGATGGGAAGATCGTCCTCGACCCAAGCCATCAGCGGGGTCAGCAGGTCGACATCGTCTGTTGCCGGACCTCCCTGGCAATGGTTCATCCCGGGGATAATAAATAGCCGCGCAAAGTCCGCTGCCTGACCATCGGCTGTCTCGTTGACGGCATTCCAGTACTTGATCGTATCAAGTGCGGAAAATGCTGCGTCTGCCGCTCCGTGATAGATCACGAGCTTTCCGCCGCGGGATGCGAAATCGGAAAGGTCCGGCGAATCCGCGTTACCAAGTTCGGCCGACGAGACGGGGTAAAGATCGGTAGTCGCATAGGCGAGCGCCGGCGTCTCGTCTATGTTGAAGTTCATCTCGAACCGCACATATTCATCCGGGCGCAGAGGCACCGGTGGGGTCTGCCAGAGCATTGCGTGTTGCGGAGTGCTGAGGGTCACTTTGCGGGCATTGTTTTGGTCGCTGTCATAGGAACCGAACCACCACGACCGGAATCCGTCATTCACGCTGTCGCCGATCCGCCCGCCGATACCGGGATCCCAGGGATGGCCGGGATACAGCCTTGTCCCGTCTGATGTCACGGGTCCGGCCATCCCGGCGACAAAGGCGTCGATCTGATCCTCCAGCAGGCAACCTTCTTCCTTTGCACCAGAACAAGTAAGTGCTCTCAGTCGCGGAAGCACTGTAACAGTCGTACAGGCCTCAATATTATTGGACATCCGGTCCTCCAACCCGTCCAGCGCATCGCAGGCACCAACAACCGCGTCAGCGATCAGTTGAACGTCGTTGTCCGAATAAAGCTTGTTCAGCAGCGGGATTCCGTCAGGCCCCGACTGGTTCCGCGTTTCCGCCAGGTTCCCAAAGATTCTGAGCAGAAACGGCGCATAGGCTGCCGAGTATGAGAAGTGGATCCCCGGTGCACCGGCCGCAATACCATCATACAGATCGGGATAGCGCTGCGTCATCAGCGCAGCTTCGCGTCCGCCTTCCGAACAACCGATGAAATAGGACTTTTCAGGTGCAGCACCATAATATTTCTCGACAATTGCCTTCCCTACACGTGTCACAATATCATAGGACATGTAGCCGAAATCAAGCCGCGCCTGCGGATCCATGCCGAATGCGGAGCGCCCCGAGGCATTGCTGTCGGAGTTGGTGTCATTGTCATGGCCTGAATCTGTTGTCACGACCGCAAAGCCACGCTCAAGAGCAGAATCCTCTTGGTTGAGCCCCGTCGGCCCCATGGCGTCTTTCAATGCGCCGTTCGAGCCGCCGCCCCCCTCCATGTAGAAGCGGCCATTCCAGTCCTGCGGCAACCTGAGTCGAAACTTGATCGAATAATGTTGCCCGTCCACAGGGCTGATCCGATCATTGATCGCACCGACAATTTCACAATGCGCCGGCATACCCTTATCTCCGGCATGCTCTGCAATTTCGATCAGGCGAAAACCTTGGACATCCGCTGGAAGCTCAATCTCCGTGAGATTCGCCGCGTCAAAGCAAGATAGAAACTGATTGGGAAAATCTCCGGCGACAGCGGCATCGGCATGATCCACACCCGTCAAGAAGAAACCGCTCGCGATTGCTGCAAGGGCCGTAGTTGATCTGATAATTGGCATTTACTCTCCTCCATTTTGTCACTCCTGCGCACCCCGGAATCGCTTCAACAAATCAAACGCACTCGCACAGCGGGCGGCGAATGCCCTTAATTGCTCCAGCAACCCTCTACCGAAACGCATCCTCCGTCGCGTCGCCGGTAGATCCTGGCTCTTCGCCGTTTTAGGTAGCTTCATTCTCAAAAAAACCGATGTTCGTTA
>NZ_JAOARZ010000037.1:0-135138 GCF_025210255.1 Donghicola sp.
GCCGTCGATCTGGTCGTACGCTTTGAAGTCACCGAAGTACTTGGTGATCGCTGCGGTCAGAGTGGTCTTACCGTGGTCAACGTGACCAATGGTGCCGATGTTGACGTGCGGTTTGCTACGCTCAAACTTTTCCTTTGCCATCGATGGCGCCTCGTAGTTGGGGGGGCAGCCTGCCCCGGTTCAGCATCGCGGGCGATGTATTGGACGCACAGAAGAAAATCAAGCGTCAGATGACATAGAGAACGCGAGAAGCGGGGTTGTGTCGTTGTCGCACCGGTCGCAGGCGGGAATTTTCGATGATCCGCCCTTGGGTTGGCCTATTCGGCGGCGATTTCTGCAGGCGCGATCTCTGGGTCTTCGATCACCGGGGTTTCGGCGGTATCTTCGCCCTCTGCCTCTGGCGCTTCGGCGGTTTCGGCGCTCTCTTCGCGGTCATCGACATAGGGTTCGACCGGCGGGACATCGAGGCCGAACTCCTCAATGTTGTTTTTCAGCCAGTTCTCGATGCGCTTGGCCGCGTTGTAAGACAGATTTGCCATCTGCTCTTCGCGGGTCTGGGTCAGGCCGGACCCCACGATGTTTTTGCCGTTCAGCGATTCGAGCGCCATGATGCGCTCTGGCTCGTCGTTAACCTTTTCGCCCTTTTCGTCGTCCCAGAGGGTGACGTTCAGGATGACGACCGATTTCGGCGCCAGCACCAGCGGGATGCCGGTCTGCGCGACCACGTAGCCATCGACGCTGATCCCGAGGTGGTAGAGCTTGTCGCCCTCGTAGCGGTCAAAGCGGTCAGAGATGGCAGCGCGCATGGTGTCCACCCACTCTTCGGGGGCGACATCACGGGACAGCGGTCCCTGCACAGGATGGGGCGCGACGACCACATTATGCCCCAGACGGAAATGCCCCAGAGGGACCGGCGGCTCTTCGAGATCGGATTTGCTGCCGCAAGCGGCAAGGATGCAAAGCATGGCGATGGCAAAGAAACGGGTCATATGGGCTCCGGTCGCGTGTTCGCAGAGGGGGATAGCCCGAATACCGCCACAGTAGCAACGCTTGATGCCCTGCTTACATCTATGGCGGCACCGGCGCGGGTCAGTGGCCCGCCGAATTCGAGAAGATGAAGATCGTCATCACCCCTGCCAGAATCATCCCGATCCCCAAGAGGGCGGGCAGATCCAGACGGTCGTGGAACACCACCCAGCCCACAAGCGAGATGAGCACGACGCCAAGCCCGCTCCAGACGGCATAGACAATTCCGACGGGCAGCACACGCAGGGCAATCGTCAACAGATAAAAGGCCATCAGGTAGGACACTGCGGTCAACAGGGTCGGGCCGAGCTTGGTAAATTCTTCGGTGCGTTTGAGCGCGGAGGTGCCGATGACCTCGCAGACAATCGCCGTGGCCAACGCCAGATAGGGCAGCATGAAAACACCTTTCGTCATTGCCAGAGGGACCGCCTCGGCTACATCCTAGCCGGAAGAGGAGAGGTTCAAAATGGTCCAGTCCGACTTTCCAGTTCGCGTCCCCTTGGTGACAGAACCCATGGGTGTGTTGAAGAGTTTGCAGACCGCGCGACGCAATGTCTTGGAGATTCTGCCCGAAATCGCGACACGTCAGCCGATGGTGTCAGGCCGCACGGGCAAACGCTGGCATATGGTGATGGACCCAGAGGCGCTGAACACGATTCTGCGTGACAAGCTGGCGGATTACCCGAAATCCACGGTGACCAAGGACCTGCTGCGGCCCGCCATCGGCGAGAGCCTGTTTATCGCCGAGGGGCAGGAATGGATGTGGCAGCGGCGGACGGCGGCGCCGTCTTTCTCGCACCGGCATGTGATGGCCTTGGCCCCCGTGATGTCAGCGGCGGCCGAGCGGACGGTGCGGCGGCTCGAGGCTGCGGCAGGCAAGCGCGCGGTGAACATGTTCGACGAGATGGTGCAGACCACGTTCGAGGTGATCTCGGATGTGACCTTTTCGGGGGACGAAGGGTTCGACCGCGACGGGGTCCATCACGCGATCGAGGCGTATATCCAGAGCACGGCCAAGATTTCGCTGGGGGATATGCTGGGGCTGCCCAGTTGGGTGCCACGCCTGAGCCGGATTCGCAGTGGCGGGGCGCTGACCGATATGCAGCGCGTGGCAGACGAGGCGATCCAGCGACGCCGTGCCTCGGGGCAACCGAATGCGGCGCCCGATTTGCTGGACCTGCTGCTGGCTGGGGCGGACCCCGAATCTGGTCGGCAGATGTCGACCGAGGAACTGCGGGACAACCTGCTGACCTTTATCGTGGCGGGGCACGAGACGACGGCGCTGTCGCTGTCTTGGGCGCTGTATCTGGTGGCAGGTGATCCGCGCGTGCAGGAGTTGGCGCGGGCCGAGGCGCAGTCGGTGCTCGGGGACCGTGTGGCGGGGGCCGAGGACGTGCCCAACCTGCCCTACATCCGGCAGATCGTGGACGAGGCGCTACGGATGTATCCGCCGGCAGCGTTGGTGTCGCGGACGGCGCGCAAGGCGGATCGGCTCTGTGGGCGCGAGGTGCGGCCCGGAGATACGGTAATGATCCCGATTTATGCATTGCACCGTAACAACCTGCTCTGGGACGATCCTGATGCCTTCCGGCCCGAACGGTTTGCCGACCGCAAGGCGATTCGGCGCTACGCCTATCTGCCGTTCGGGGACGGTCCGAGGATCTGTATAGGCGCAAGCTTCGCTCTGACGGAGGCTGTGATCATTTTAGCGACGTTACTATCGCGCTATCGGTTTGATCCTGTAGCCGGTCGCGACCCGAAACCAGTTATGATTCTCACCTTGCGTCCTGAAGGTGGAGTTTGGCTGCAACCAAATGTCACAAAGGCGAATCAACCATAGAGTGTCAGCCTATCAAATATGCATGATCGAGATGTGAGCAGGTCGGAAACACTGTGTATAAAACGAACCTGAAACTATCACTTCGGTATATGGCGCTGTTTTATAAACGAAAAATCTTAACCTCTCATTAAATATTTCGATCAATACTCGCGATTAATAGTTGCCATTAGACTTTCGATAGCGTATCGTCTTTCGTATAGTTGAAGTACTTTTTAGCATGTTTTGCTGGGGCTCCTCGGACTTCGTGAGTGGTGGTCGGAATTAGGAGCCCCAGTTATTACCTTCAACGCCCCTCCCCAATAGGTAGTTTAAGTGTCAGCTTTGCTTGCGCGCATTCGCAAGCCAGATTAGTTGCGACCTGTGACTATTTGAGAGTTTTTGGACCCAACTAAAAAGCGCCACCCTTTGCAGGGCGGCGCTTTTCGCTTTTCTGGGAAATGTCGCGTCCGGTTAGCCGCGCAGGGTGGCTCCGGTCGCCTTCTGAACCTTTTCCACGATCTTGGTACTGATCGCCTCGAGGTCTTTTTCCTTGAGCGTGGTCTCAGTCGGCTGGATGCGCACGGTGATGGCGAGGCTCTTCTTACCCTCTCCGAGGCTGCCGCCGATGAATTCGTCGAACAAGCGGACCTCTTCGATCAGGGCCTTGTCGGCACCTGCAGCGGCGTTCACCAGCGTCAGCGCCTCGACATTCGCGTCCACGACAAAGGCGAAGTCACGCTCGACCGCCTGCAGGTCGCTGACCTTGAGCGCGGCGCGGGTGGTCGCAGCCTTGCGCGGCAGCGGGATTTCGGCGGGCCAGATGGTGAAGGCCACGGCGGGCCCTTTGACATCCATCGCGTCCAGCACCTTGGGGTGCAGCTCGCCGAACACCGCGAGGGTCTTTTTCGGGCCAAGGCAGATGCGGCCCGAACGGCCCGGGTGGAACCATTCAGCGGTGTCGCGCATGATCTGGACCTTGGCGGGGGCGCCGATGGCCGACAGGATCGCCTCGACGTCTGCTTTGGCGTCGTAGACGTCGACGGGGCGCGAGGCGCCGTGGGTGTCTTTGGGGCCCGTGCGGCCGATCAGAACGCCGGTGATCTGGGTGTGCTGTTCACCGGGCTCGCCGCCGTGGAAGGCAGGGCCGCATTCGAACAGCGCCAGATCGTTGAACCCGCGTGCTTGGTTCCGGCTGGCCGCAGCCAAGAGGCCGGGCAGCAGGTCGGGACGCATGTGGCTCATTTCCGAAGAGATCGGGTTTTCCAGACGGGTGGCATCGGTGCCGCCGCCGAACAGAGCCGCCTGTTTGCCGTCGATGAAGCTATAGGTCACGCATTCGTTGTAGCCGAGGCTGGCAGCGGTGCGGCGACCGATGCTCTCGCGCTTTTGCATCGGGGTCAGGATTTGCTTGGGCAGCGCGTCCGAAGTGCGGCGCAGGGGCTTGCCGACCAGCTTGGTCAGCGAGGCGATGCGGGCGACTTCTTCGACCAGATCGGCCTCTCCCAGAACGTCGGGACGCCAGCTGGGAACGTGGGCCATGTCGCCTTCCATGACGAAGCCGAGCGCTTCGAGGGTCGCGCGCTGGGTTTCGGCGGGGATTTCCATGCCAACGAGGCTCTGGCAGCGGTCAGTGTCCAGCTTGTAGGCGCGGGAATGGTCGGGCAGTTCGCCCGCCATGACCACTTCGGACGCCTCGCCGCCGCAGAGATCGAGGATCATCTGGGTCGCGGCCTCTAGGCCTTCGGGAGTCCAAGCGGGGTCGATGCCACGTTCGAAACGGTAGCGGGCGTCAGAGTTGATCTTGAGCGCGCGGCCCGTCAGCGCGGTGCGGACGGTGTCAAAGAACGCAGCTTCGAGGAAGACATTGGTCGTCTCGTCGGTGCAGCCAGAGGGCAGGCCGCCCATGACACCCGCGATGGATTCAACGCCGTTGTCATCGCTGATCACGGTCATGCCAGCCTGCAGCGTGTATTCTTTTTCATCCAGCGCCACCAGCGTCTCGCCGCCCTGTGCCGCGTGAACGCGCAGGTTGCCAGCGACCTTGTCCGCGTCGAACACGTGCAGCGGGCGGTTGCGGTCATAGGTGAAGAAGTTGGTGATATCGACCAGCGCCGAGATCGGGCGCAGGCCGATGGCACGCAGGTAGTCCTGCAGCCATGCGGGCGACGGGCCGTTTTTCACGCCCTTGATGACGCGGCCGTAGAAGACGGGGCAGCCCGCCAGCGCGTCATCGTCGATGCTGACGCTGATCGGGCACGGGAAGGTGCCAGCCACGGGGGTCACGGGCGCGGGCTTCAGCGTACCAAGGCCGCGGGCCGCCAGATCCAGCGCGATGCCACGCACGCCAAGGGCGTCGGGACGGTTGGGGGTGATCGCGATCTCGATCACGGGATCAACCTTGGCGGGGTCGTTTTCCGCCAGCCAGTCGGTAAACTTCTGACCAACTTCGCCCGAGGGCAGTTCGATGATGCCATTGTGTTCATCCGACAGCTCCATCTCGCGCTCGGAGCACATCATGCCATAGCTTTCGATGCCACGGATTTTGCCGACGTTGATGGTGATGTCGATGCCGGGAACATAGGTGCCGGGCTTGGCGACCACGACGGTGATGCCAGCGCGGGCGTTCGGGGCGCCACAGATGATTTGCAGCTCGCCCTCGTCGGTGGCGACGGTGCAGACGTTCAGCTTGTCCGCATCGGGGTGCTTCTCGGCGGTCAGCACCTTGCCGATGGTAAAGGCACCCAGTTTCTCGGCAGGGTTTTCAACGCCTTCGACCTCGAGGCCCAGATCGGTCAGGGCATAGAGGATCTCGTCCAGAGTGGCCGAGGTATCGAGGTGTGACTTGAGCCAGGACAGGGTGAACTTCATCGCCGCGCGCCTTTATTTGTCAGGTTTCATTCGAGGCACGGCATAGCCCATAGGGCGGCAGGGGGAAAGAGGGGTTAGGCCTCGTATAGTTCGAGCGGCAGGCCATCTGGATCAGCAAAGAAGGTAAACCGCTTGCCGGTCAGAGAATCGGTGCGGATTTCTTCGACCGCGACGCCTTGGGCTTCGAGCTGCTGTTTGGTTTTGGCGACATCCGCGACAGTGAACGCCAGATGCCGCAGGCCCTGCGCTTCGGGGTAGCTGGGGCGCGCGGGGGCATCCGGAAAGCTGAAAAGTTCGATCTGCGCACCCGCCAGCGCGATATCCAGTTTCCAGCTATCACGCGCCTGGCGGTAGGTTTCCGCGATGATCTGCCCACCAAGGATATCGACGTAGAAGGATTTGGACCGCGCGTAGTCGTTGGCGATGATCGCGACGTGATGGATGGATTGCAGCATCAGGTGTCCGTTTCGCCGTGGGCCAGTTTTTCGAATTTGCCCATGCGATAGAGCTGGATTTCGCGGACCAATCGGATCGTCGGTTTGGCGCAGAAACACAGCGATCCAAGGACGAAGAGCCAGATCGCCGCCGTTTCCAGCGATTTCCAGAAGAACAGAACAGAGCCGACCAGAAACAGGATCGCCGCCGCGAAATCCACCAGCGTATGCAGCAATTCATACCGCGCATACAGGCGTTCGGACTCGGGGCTACGGGTGCGGTTCTGACTGTGAAAAAGGTGCATTGGCAATCCTTGGAAACAAAAACAGGGCAGAGCTTAGTGCCCTGCCCTGCTGTTTCAATCGCCTTAGCGGCTGAGGCCGCCGTGCAGCGTCGGCACATCCAGCGCCGAGAATCCGTAGTGGCGCAGCCAACGCAGATCCGCGTCAAAGAAGGCGCGCAGATCGGGGATGCCGTATTTCAGCATGGCCAGACGGTCGATCCCAAGGCCAAAGGCGAAGCCCTGCCACTGGGTCGAGTCGATGCCCGCGTTTTCCAGAACCTTGGGGTGAACCATACCCGAGCCGCCAGCCTCGAGCCAATCATCGCCCTCTCCCAGCTTCAACTGGCCATCAACCCACGAGCACCGGAAGTCGATCTCGGCCGAAGGTTCGGTGAAGGGGAAGTGCGACGCGCGGAAGCGGACCTCGACCTCGTCCACCTCGAAGAAGGCGGCGGCGAACTGCTCGAGCACCCACTTGAGGTTGGCCATCGAGATGTCCTTGTCGATCGCCAGACCTTCGATCTGGTGGAACATGGGGGTGTGAGTCTGGTCGTAGTCCGAGCGGTACACACGTCCGGGCGCGATGATGCGGCAGGGCGCGCCATGCTTTTCCATGTGGCGGATTTGCACGGGGCTGGTGTGGGTGCGCAGAACGTGGGGCGGACGATCGTCGCCTTCGGCACGGTGGGTGTAGAAGGTGTCCATCTCGGCCCGCGCGGGATGGTGGCCGGGGATGTTCAACGCATCGAAGTTATACCAGTCGCTCTCGATCTGAGGCCCTTCGGCCACCGAGAAACCCATGTCAGCAAAAATCGCGGTGACCTCTTCGGTGACCTGGCTGATCGGGTGGATTGATCCCTGACGCTGCGGACGAACCGGAAGGGTCACATCCAGCCACTCGGCTTTCAGACGGGCGTCCAGCGCTGCATCTGCCAAAGCAGCCTTCTTCGCGGCCAGCGCTGCGTTGATCTCGTCCTTCAAGGCATTCAAAGCGGGGCCCGCGACCTGACGCTCTTCGGGGGTCATTTTGCCAAGCTCGCGCATTTTCAGGCTGATCTCGCCCTTCTTGCCGACGGCAGCCAGACGCACCTCTTCGATGGTGGCTTCATCACCAGCGGCCGCGATGGCCTCGATATATTTCGCGCGCAGATCGTCCATGACACCCTCCTTGGCTTTGGGCGCTTGCTACCACAAGCGGGGCGGGACGCAAGAGTTTGGAGAGGATAGCGGCGGCTTCGCGGTTGGGAGACGTGAGTATTTTGACAAAGCAGAAAGGCAAGTCACGCTCTGCCCGCCAGCTGTTCCAAGGAAATCAGACGACAGGCAGAGCGCTTTCAGCTTTGACGGCCATCGGCTCTCCAGCCTGTACCGTAGCGTTATGATGCGCCTGAACATCTTAAAACTTCGTTGTCTTTCTGCTTTGAAAAAATACTCAAAAAATCCAATGCGCGCCAAAAGAACCAACGGGGTCAATAACGCGTTTTCCCTCGACAAACGAACAACGCGGGCCCGATGGGACCCGCGTTTCCATTCTGGTGTCTCGTGGAACGAGATTAAGCTGCCAGAGCGCCTTTTGCCTGATCAACGATCGCGCCGAAGGCTGCGGGCTCGTGAACGGCCAGATCTGCCAGGACCTTACGGTCAACTGCGATGCCAGCTTTGTTCAGGCCGTTGATGAAGGCCGAGTAGGTCAGGCTCTCATCGTGTGCACGGACGGCTGCGTTGATACGCTGGATCCACAGAGCGCGGAAATTACGCTTACGGGCCTTACGGTCACGGGTTGCGTACTGGTTCGCCTTGTCGACGGCCTGTGCTGCAACCTTGAAGGTGTTCTTGCGGCGGCCGTAGTAACCTTTGGCCTGCTTGATGATCTTCTTGTGACGGGCGTGGGTGACGGTACCACCTTTGACTCGGGACATTCCGTTCTCTCCTTAGCGCGCGTAGGGCATGTATTTTTTCACGATCTTCTCGTCGGGAGCCGACAGAGTCGTGGTACCACGGGCGGTACGGATGAATTTGGTGGTACGCTTGATCATGCCGTGACGCTTGCCAGCCTGGCCAGCAATCACGCGACCATTCGCGGTCACTTTGAAGCGCTTCTTGGCGCTCGATTTTGTCTTCATCTTGGGCATTTCCGTCTCCTTCAATGCAGGTTCGGTCCGAACGCGACTCGGCATGCCACTGAGGCCGGTCGCGCGGTTAGAGCGCGCCCTATACAAGGGCATCATCTTTAGCACAAGGCTAAATCAGTGCAGGTATCGCCCAATCACAGAGGCGAAGGCTGCGGGGACATCTCCGACGTCATATCCGTTCGGATGAGTCTTGAGCGCGTAGACCAAGGACACCCCCGAGAGCACGATGGCGATCATCGCCACCCGCGGGGTGCGTCCGTCGATATACGCGGAAACGATGCTCGGAACGGCGAAGGCCCCGATAACGAGGCCTACAACCAATGCCAGATCTGTGTCGATTCCCATTTACCCACTCGCAACTGTAACAGTTGCTAAATGGTTTATTCGGGATCGGTGTTAAAAATCAAACGCTCTTCGCAGGGAGCGACGCGCAAGATGTTCGTGGAACCGGTCACATTAAAGGGAACGCCTGCTGTGACAACAATATGGTCCTGCTCGGTCGCGTATCCTTCGGCGCGGGCCGCACGTACCGCAGAGACCACCGCCATTTTGAAACGGTCGACTTCTTTGGTGTTGATCGGCTGCACACCCCACGACAGGGCCAGACGGCGCGCAGTCCGCAGCAGCGGGGTCAGCGCGATGATCGGAACCATCGGACGCTCGCGCGAGGTGAGCAGCGCGGTGGTACCGGTCTGGGTGAAGCATGAGATCGCTTTGATCTGCGCGGTTTCCGCGATTTCGCGGGCCGCAGCCACGATGCCGTGGGCGATGCCGGTGCCGCGCATGGGGGCGGTGCCGCCACGCGATGCGGTGATGACTTCGCGCCAGGTGTCGTCGCCTTCGACTTCGCGGGCCACGTTATCCATGGTTTTGACCGCTTGCTCGGGGTACTGGCCCGCTGCCGATTCGGCCGAGAGCATGATCGCGTCGGCGCCTTCGTAGATGGCGGTCGCCACGTCCGACACTTCGGCGCGGGTGGGCATGGGGCTGTCGATCATCGATTCCAGCATCTGGGTCGCAACGATCACGGGCTTGGCTGCCGCGCGGCACTTGCGGACCAGACGCTTCTGGATCGGGGGCACGTTCTGGACAGGCAGTTCGACGCCAAGGTCACCGCGGGCAACCATGATGCCGTCCGACGCGTCGAGGATTTCCTCGAAGGACGAGACAGCCGAGGGCTTCTCGATCTTGGACAGGACGGCGGCGCGGCCCTGCACCAGTTCGCGGGCTTCCCACACATCTTTGGCGCGCTGAACGAAGGACAGAGCGATCCAGTCCACACCCAGCGAACACGCGAGTTCCAGATCGCCGCGATCCTTGTCCGACAGAGCGGCCAGCGGCAGAACCACGTCAGGGACGTTCACGCCCTTGCGGTTCGAGATGGTGCCGCCGGCGATGACTTCGCAATCGGCCGATTCGCGGTCGCAGCTTTCGACCTTCAGACGGATTTTGCCGTCGTTGACCAAGAGGTGCGCGCCGGGCTCGAGCGCGGCGAAAATTTCGGGGTGCGGCAGGCACACGCGGTCGATGGTGCCTTCGGTCTCGTCCAGATCGAGGCGGAACTTTGCGCCTTCTTCCAGATTCTCGGACCCGTTCGCGAACACGCCCACACGCAGCTTCGGACCCTGAAGGTCAGCAAGGATGGCGATGGGGCTACCCAGATCTTCTTCGACTTGGCGAATGATCTTGTGGCGTTCTGCAATTTCTTCGTGGCTGCCGTGGCTCATGTTCAGACGGAATACGTCTGCACCAGCCTCGTGCAGCTTGCGGATCATGGCGTAATCGTTCGAAGCCGGCCCAAGGGTGGCCACGATTTTCACTTTACGGTGGCGTCTCATAATTCGGCCCTCCTCCTTCACGGTATAAACCGGCGCATCTCATGTTATCGCTAACGTCAGCCGCGTTATGCCCTAACATGGCCTCTGGGGCAACAGGTTGCTGCTTCAATATGCACAATCGCCGGTACAGATGCCCCTTGACGCTTTGGCGCAGGGGCCTCAGCTAGGACTGTACTTGCCGGAAGAGGAGCAAAGCAATGTCACAGATTGATGAACAGACGCGCACCGAACTTGAAGCTGCCGCCTTTCGCCGCCTGCTGGCGCATCTGAACGAGCGCACGGATGTGCAGAACATCGACATGATGAACCTGACAGGGTTTTGCCGGAACTGCCTGTCTCGCTGGTACCAAGAGGCCGCAACCGAGCGCGGGATCGAGATGACCAAGGACGAAGGCCGTGAGGCGGTCTATGGCATGCCCTATTCCGAGTGGAAGGATAAGTACCAGACCGAAGCGAATGCCGAGCAGCTGGCATCGTTCGAGGTCAATAAGCCTGCCGATGCGGGCTAAAAATTTATTCGAGACGTAAAAAAGGCGCCGCGGAGTTTCCTGCGGCGCCTTTTTCCTTGTGTTGGTTAGCCGTTGGCTTGTTTCGGCATATCGTCGGTGCCGGTTGCAGCCTCGTACGCGGCCACGAGTTCGGTCAGGCGCTCAATCTCGGCTTCGCGGGCGTCAGCCTCGACGATCATTTCTTCGAAGCGGGCTTCGATCTTGCTCGCGTCGGTTTCCAGTTCGGCCCGCAAGTCTTCGAGATCGGCTTCGAGCAGGGCGATCCGTTCGTCCCGTTGCAGCATGAGTTGCGCAAATTCTTCGGGCATCTCTTCGGGGAGTTCTGCCAGCGTATCCTCGCCCGCGCCTGCCCCATCGGTCCCAAGACCGACACCAGAGGCCGCAGCAATTTGGCGCAGATCTGACAGTTCGGCCTCTTGGGCGAACATCTGTTCCTGCGCGGCATCCAACTGTTTGCGCAGGCTCAGCAGTTCACTCTTGGCCGCCGCCAGCGATTGATCGAGCGAGAAGTTACCCTCGCCCTTGGATTTGCCACCAAAGAAAAAGAAGCCAGCGATCAGACCCACCAGCGCGGCCAGCGCCAGCAGCACCCACATCTCGGCAATCAGAAAATTCCAGTTCTGGAACATACTCAGTTCACTCCATCATCAGAGGGGGACCAGATCACAGTCGTCCGGCGGTTCGCCGCACGGCCCTCTTCGGTATCATTCGTTTCAATCGGGTCGCTTTCCCCGTAGCCGTTGGCCACCAGCGCACGCGACGCGACACCGCGCGCGATCAAAGCGGCACGCACGGCATTGGCGCGGGCTTCGCTCAGGGCGCGGTTGCTGGCGGGGTCACCGACAGAATCCGTGTGCCCGCCGATTTCCGCGCGCAGGTTGCCATCTGTCACGCATAGCGCAGCAACAGATGCCATTGCGTTAATAACCCGAGAGGCCTTGGCATCGAGGCGGGCCGAGCCGGTCAGAAACTGGATCGGGTTCCGCTGAAGTTCAGTGTTCATGCGGTCCGCACATGTGTCGATGTCGGGATTGAACTGCACGTGAGGCAGCCAATATCCGGCGCGCGCGACCTCGGTGGCACCCGTGGCTGCATTGGTACGCAGGCTGCCATCGGGCTGCTGCGCCGCCCCGACAGCGAGGTTCACCGGATTGCCCACAGCCTCGGGCAGGGCTTCGGCGACCAGTTCGGCGTCCACCCCTGCCCCGACGGTGCCCACGACGGACAGATCATCACCGGTCCGCACGATGGTCAGACGTTCCAATTCGGGAAGCCACTCTGCAAGCGGTTTCAGCCGGTCGATATGACCCGCCGGATCCCCCAAAAGGCCGGTCTGCGCATTCCCGCCATGGGCGACAAAATTCAGCGCGCCTGACACGTCATCTGCGGTCAAACCTGCTGGCAATTTCCCATCAATCCGCAGGCCGGTGCTCGCGTCATAGGTGATGCTGTATTCCGGCGGTGTGCCATCATCCAGATAGTCCAGCACCAGCTCGCTGCGGTACTCATCGGGCAAGGAGCCTAGGGTGCGCTCGATTGCAGCACCCTCGGACGGGGTGCGTGCGATGCCGTTCAGGATCAGAGTCTGATCTTCGAGCCGCATCTCTCCCTCCTCTAGCAGGCGCGTCGCGGTCAAACCGACTTTGGCCGCCGCACTCCAATCCGTGGGGGCACCAGCCCCCAGAGCCAGCGATTGGGTCGCGCCCAGTATGGGCTCCAGTTCGGCGCGCACAGCTTCGGTCGGCAAATGCCCTTCGGCGGCAAAGGTGCCATCCTGCCAGCGGGCGGCCATGACATAAGGCGAAACCACGGGCAACACGGTCCAATCCGCCCGAACCTCGCGCTGACCAGGGACAGCGGCATAAGCTGCAAGCAAAGCTTCGGCTTTGTCGGGTCCATTGGCAATGCCAGTCAACGTGATGTCGCGCCCAGACACAGCAATATCCACACCGTGCACCGAGGGGACCTCGAGCGCCGTGGCGGCCTGCAAAATCTGCTGCTCAATCACGTCTGCCTGACGGACGGTGGCCCACCAGCCCAATCCGCCCAAACCTGCCAATACAATGACCGCACCTGCAATCGTGCGCATCATACCCTCCACAAATCAATTTACGCGCGCAGTAGTGGCCTCATGCGCACGCCAAGGCAACCCTACAAACGGCAAACGCCCGCACCACTAGGGCGCGGGCGGTAAACCAGCGGTATAGACGTGCAATTACAGCGCGGCTTTGCGGCTTTCTTCGATGTAGATTTCACGCAGACGGCTGGCGATCGGGCCAACTTCGCCGGTGCCAATCGCCGCGTCGTCGATTTTCACGACGGGCATGACAAAGGTGGTCGCCGAGGTCACAAACGCCTCGTCCGCTGCTTTGGCCTCTTCGATGGTGAAGGGGCGCTCTTCGACTTGCATCTGCGCTTCTTGGGCGAAACGCAGAACCGCGGCGCGGGTGATGCCGTGCAGAATGTCGTTGCTGAGGTTACGGGTGATGATCACGCCGTCCTTAACGATATAGGCGTTGTTCGAGGTGCCCTCGGTCACGCTGCCATCTTCGACCATCCATGCATCATCAGCACCAGCCGCTTTGGCCGCCATCTTGCCCATCGAGGGGTAGAGCAGCTGCACGGTTTTGATGTCGCGGCGGCCCCAGCGGATGTCAGGGATCGAAATGACGCTGATGCCAGCCTTGGCAACGGGGCTCTTGGCCAGAACCTTTTCCTGCGTGAACATCACCAGAGTGGGCTCGGCATCCTTGGGGTAGGCAAAATCACGATCTGCTGCACCGCGGGTCACCTGCAGGTACACTAGGCCTTCGGTCACGTTGTTGGCCTCGACCAGCTTGCGGTGGATTTCCAGCAGCTCATCTTGGGTGCAGGGCTCTTTCATCTCCAGTTCGGTCAGCGAACGGGACAGACGCTTGGCGTGGCCGTCAAAGTCGATCAGCTTGCCATCCAGAACGGTGGTCACCTCGTACACGCCGTCCGCCATCAGGAAGCCGCGGTCAAAGATCGAAACCGTGGCTTCGGTTTCCGGCAGGTATTCGCCGTTTACATAGACGGTGCGGGTCATGTCGGGTCTTCTCCTAAAGTCAGTCGCAGGGCCTTAGCCCCAAAGTGCGGCCACAGGCGGATGCACACCATCGGCATCGTAGTGCAGCGGGTTGTCACGGTCTTCGGCCAGAAGCAGCGGCGCGTCAAGGTCCACAACCTTCGCGCCCTTGGCGACAACGGTCGCAGGGGCCATCGCCAGCGAGCTGCCGATCATGCAGCCGACCATGATGCCAAAGCGCATGTCCTCGGCCGCCTTGCGCAGGGCCAAAGCCTCAGTCAGGCCGCCGGTCTTATCCAATTTGATGTTGATGATGTCGTACTTGTCCTTCAGCTTGTCCAGGCTCGCACGGTCATGGCAGCTCTCGTCGGCACAAAGGGGCACAGGGCGATCCATCCCGATCAGCGCGTCATCTTCGCCCGCGGGCAAAGGCTGCTCGACCATCTCGACCCCTAGACGCACCAGATGCGGCGCGAGTTCGCCGTAAACCTCGGCGCTCCAACCTTCATTGGCGTCGACGATGATCCGCGCCTCGGGGGCACCACGGCGGACGGCTTCCAGTCGCGGCATATCTTCGGGCGTTCCCAGCTTGATCTTCAGCAGGGGCCGAAACGCATTCTCGCGCGCCTGCGCTTCCATCTCCTCAGGAGACGCAAGGGACAACGTATACGCCGTGATTTCAGCCACAGGTGCAGGGACCCCAGCCAGATCCCAAACACGGCGACGCGCCTTCTTTGCCTCCCAATCCCATAGGGCACAATCCACGGCATTCCGCGCCGCCCCGGCGGGCAAGGCATACTGCAGCGCCTTGCGGTCGATGTCCTGCGGCAGGCCAGCTATCTGCTCGGCCACACTGTCCATGCTCTCGCCATACCGCGCGTAAGGGACGCATTCGCCCCGCCCTGTCACGCCGTCTCGGGTGATGGCAACCGACAGCACATGCGCCTCGGTCCGGCTCCCGCGTGAAATTGTGAACGCTTGGGCCAACCGGAAACTCTCGCGGCGAACGATCAAGGACATGTCCGCTCCTTCTTTTTGCTTCAAATACTCAAAAGTCCGGGCGCACCCACTGGGCGCGCCCGTCAAAGGTCATCACTTACAGCGCCGCAAGGGCGTCTGCCAGCTTGTCCGCGCTGTGGCGATAGGGATCGACCGCGGGCAGACCCAGCTCTTCTTCGATCTTCGCCAGATAGGCATCCGCCTCGTCCGCGCCCATGTGCTGGGTGTTCACCGAAACGCCAACCACCTGACAGGCAGGGTTCGCGATGCGCGCCAGCGGCAGGGCGGTGTCCCATAACTCTTGCAGGGACGGGACCGAGTACTCGGGCAGACCGCGCAGATGAGTGCGGGTGGGCTCGTGACACAGGATCAGGGCGTCCGCCTGACCGCCATGAACGAGCGCCATCGTCACACCGGAATAGGACACGTGGAACAGGCTGCCCTGCCCTTCGATGATGTCCCAGTGGTCGTCATCGTTGTCGGGCGTCAGCCATTCAATCGAGCCAGCCATAAAGTCCGCGACGACCGCGTCCAGCGGCACACCGTTGCCAGTGATCAGAATGCCGGTCTGCCCGGTGGCGCGGAAGGTGCTTTTCAGGCCCTTCTTTCGCATGGATTCGTCCAGCGCCAGCGCGGTATACATCTTGCCGACCGAGCAATCGGTGCCGACGGCCAGCACGCGCTTGCCGCGGCGTTTTTTGCCGTTCGCAATAGGGTATTCTACCTCGGGGACGCGCACATCGTGCAACTCGCGGCCACAAGCTTCGGCAACGGCGACCAGATCGGGCTCTTCGCGCAGCAGGTTATGCAGGCCAGACGCCAGATCAAAGCCTTCTTCCAAAGCAGCGACCAGAACTTTCTTCCACGCAGGGCTGATGACGCCACCACGGTTCGCCACGCCAACGACCAAGGTTTTGGCACCTGCGGCCTTGGCCTCTTCGAGAGTCATGTCGGTCAAGCCCAGATCGGCCTTGCAGCCTTCCATGCGGAACTGGCCTACGGCATTGTCGGGGCGCCAGTCTTTGATACCTTGTGCGACTTTAGCAGCAAGCTGGTCGGGCGCATCGCCCAGAAACAGGAGATAGGGGGTCTTAATCATCACAGGTCATCCTTTTACTTGTGATCAGGATGGTCGGTCTGGGATAAGATTTCATACGAAATTTGCGGTAATTTCGACCCCGTGACGAAGTTCCTTCGTAAAAATGTGACATTTGCCGAATTTTTTCTCGGCAGGTGCCAGAGTGACAGAAGCAATCCTCGCCGCACTGCCGCGTCATGCCGCATCTGCGAAAAGAGACTTGCGAACGGCTGGGTAATTTAATACCCGTTCCATCGAGAAATTTGAAACATCATTACCGAAAGGCAGAGCCGATGAGCTTTCGCATCCAGCCCCAAGCGCCCGCCCGCCCGAACCGCTGCCAGCTGTTCGGCCCCGGCTCGCGCCCCGCATTGTTCGAGAAAATGGCCGCCAGCGCGGCGGACGTGATCAACCTCGATCTCGAGGATTCGGTCGCCCCCACCGACAAGGACGCGGCCCGCGAGAACATCATCAATGCGATCAGCGACGTCGATTGGGGCACCAAGACCCTGTCCGTGCGCATCAACGGCCTCGACACACCCTACTGGTACCGCGACGTGGTCGATCTGCTGGAGCAAGCAGGCGATCGTCTGGACCAGATCATGATCCCCAAAGTGGGCTGCGCTGCGGACATCTATGCTGTGGACGCACTCGTCACCGCGATTGAGACCGCCAAAGGCCGCACCAAGAAGATCGACTTCGAAGTCATCATCGAATCGGCCGCAGGGATCGCCCATGTCGAGGAGATCGCAGCAGCGTCGCCCCGTCTGGTGGCCATGAGCTTGGGCGCTGCGGACTTTGCGGCCTCGATGGGGATGGCGACCACCGGCATCGGCGGCACGCAAGAGAACTACTACATGCTGCGCGAAGGTGCGAAGTACTGGTCTGATCCGTGGCACTGGGCTCAGGCAGCCATCGTCGCCGCGTGCCGCACCCACGGTGTTCTGCCCGTAGACGGTCCGTTTGGTGATTTCAGCGATGACGAGGGCTATCGTGCGCAGGCCCTGCGCTCCGCGACACTCGGCATGGTCGGCAAATGGGCGATCCACCCCAAGCAGATTGCGCTGGCCAACGAGGTCTTCACCCCCTCTGAAGAGGCTGTTACCGAAGCCCGCGAAATTCTGGCTGCGATGGAAGAGGCCAAAGCCAAGGGCGAAGGCGCAACTGTCTACAAAGGCCGTCTGGTCGACATCGCATCGATCAAGCAGGCCGAAGTTATCGTACGCCAATCCGAGATGATTGCGGGCAGCTAAGAGACAACGGGGGCTCTGCCCCCGCACCCCCGGGGTATTTGGACCAAGATGAAAGGGCTGCGGGTAACGCGGCCCTTTTCGTTTATGCGGCGAGAGGCGCGCAGATCAGTGTCTTGAGATCAACTGGCGCAGTCGTTGTGGGATCATTCAGGTAAATTTCATAAGTGGGGGCGTCGGCATGTTGTCGGCCCGACTTGGGAAACCAGTCCCCCATCAAATATCCGTACACAGACCGCAGGCCCTCGTAAGGACCGATATGAAGCAGCTCCGCATGCTCTCCGCCTTGGAGATGTAGGAGGTCCAACCCCTCCGGCGCATTGAAATCGTCCGCCACGTGAAACCCGGCGAAGCTGCGCAGGTCGGCCACCGCCACCAGATCGGGGTTATCCCACGCCGCGCCGATGGCGCCTTGGATTTGGGGCCAAAGGCCGTGCTGTGAAATAATCCCAGCCACTTTTTGATAGACCACGCCCATTTCTGGATAGGGGCCGCGATGGTGCATCCCAACCAAGGTCATCGCGGGTTTTTCAGTAATGATCACATCGCTCATAAAGATTCCTCCGCTCAATGAAATACGACTAGGGGCACGATACGCGTGCTTTTCCGAATGCCGCACCCTGAATGAGGGCCAAGGGCTTGTTTGTGTCATCCCGATTGCATCTGCGGCAGACTGACGCCATATAGCGGTCAAGCAAAGGAGCGTTGGATGACCCATTATCTCGACTTCGAAAAACCGCTAGCCGAAATCGAAGGCAAAGCCGAAGAGCTGCGCGCGATTGCCCGTCAAAGCGAAGAGATGGATGTCGAAGACGAAGCAAAGGCATTGGACCGTAAGGCCGATACCCTGCTGAAAGAGCTGTACTCAAGCCTGACCCCTTGGCGAAAATGCCAAGTGGCACGCCACCCCAACCGTCCGCATTGTCAGGACTATATCGACGCTCTGTTCACCGAGTATACCCCGTTGGCGGGTGACCGGAACTTTGCCGATGATCACGCGGTTATGGGCGGTATGGCGCGTTTGAACGGAACGCCTGTGGTCGTCATTGGTCAAGAAAAGGGCCACGACACCAAGACCCGCATCGAACGCAATTTCGGCATGGCCCGCCCCGAGGGCTACCGCAAGGCGATTCGCCTGATGGAACTGGCCGATAAGTTCAACATGCCTGTCGTGACGCTGGTGGACACGCCCGGTGCCTACCCTGGCAAGGGCGCAGAAGAGCGCGGCCAATCCGAGGCCATCGCCCGCTCGACCGAGAAGTGTCTGCAAATCGGTGTGCCGCTGGTTTCTGTTGTGATTGGCGAAGGTGGCTCGGGCGGCGCAGTGGCCTTTGCGACCGCAGATCGCGTCGCGATGCTCGAGCACTCAGTGTATTCGGTCATCTCCCCCGAGGGCTGCGCCTCGATCCTGTGGAAAGACGCCGAAAAGATGCGCGAAGCTGCTGAAGCGTTGCGTCTGACTGCTCAGGATCTACACAAGCTGGGCATCTGCGACCGGATTATCTCCGAGCCGATGGGCGGCGCCCACCGCGACCGCGAGCACACTCTGGCCTCGGTCGGCCGCATGCTCGAACAGATGCTGGCCGATGTTTCTGGCCTGAGCGCAAACGAGTTGGTCGCACAGCGCCGCAAGAAGTTCTTGGACATGGGGTCCAAAGGGCTCGCAGCCTAAGCTTCTTTTTACAAAAAATACTCAAGCAAAAGCGGAGACATCGTCTCCGCTTTTCTCGTTCAGCTGGCCAAAAGGCGCAGGCCGTGGGTCACATCGGACCGCACAGCCAAGCGCAGGCCCGGCTCGTCCCCTGCCTTGAGTGCAGCGATAATATGGCGGTGGTGAATAGGCGGCTCGGTCCGGTTTAAACGCCCATATAGCGCGCGCATGGTGGGCCCGAGCTGCAGCCAGACGGTCTCAGTCATCGCGAGCATCGCGGGGGCCTGAGCACGCAGGTAGAGCGTGCGGTGGAATTCTAGGTTGGTCCGAATATAGCCGACCGCGTCATGCTTTTTGACGTTCATGCTGATGTTGGCGTGAATGCTCTCGAGCCGGTCAATCAGCGCCATGTGCGCACGCGGCAGGGCACGGGACGCGAGCTCTACCTCCAAGAGCGCGCGCAGGGCGGCCAACTCCTCGATCCGGTCGTTTGACAGCTCTGGCGTGGCCACTCGGCCAGACGCGCTGAGCGTGAGGGCGCCCTCGGCCACCAGACGGCGTAGCGCCTCTCGGGCCGGTGTCATCGATACTCCGAACTCTTTGCCGATGCCGCGCAATGTGAGCGCTTCGCCCGGTCGCAATTCGCCGTGCATGATTCGGGTCCGCAACTGGCGATAGGTGCGATCGTGGGCCGCCATCGGTGTCCCCGACTCGGCCGCTTTCTGAGAGGACATCAACATGACTTAGGATGTGATCACAAACTCAGAGGAAATCAATCTTCAAAACGGAAAGCGTGCAGCTTTGCGCCATCGCGTCGCAGCCATTCGCGCTGTTTTGCGCAGGGACCGTAGATTTTTTCGACCGCGCCCCAAAAGGCTGCAGAGTGATCCATATGTTGCAAATGAGCGACCTCGTGCGCGGCCACGTAGTTCAGCACATCCGGCGGCGCCATAATCAGGCGCCATGAAAACATGAGTTTACCGTCGTGGGTACAAGAGCCCCATCGCGACCGCGTATCCTTTAGCAAAATAGCGCTGTAGGCGCGATCAAGACGGCCCGCGTAGTGGTGCGCGGCCTCGGCAAAACGGGAGCGTGCCCGCTCACGGAAAAAGCCCTTGATCCGTGCACCAGCGTTTTGGCCGCCACGGGGCAACGCGATCTCGTTATCTGTCAGAACCACCCTCGCGCCATCCGTGACTGAAATCCGTCTTGGACGTCCCTCGAACGGGACCACACCACCCACCGCCAAAGTCTGCGTAGGGACGTGCTGCTCTAACTGGCTTCGAATCCAGCCCTCTTTTTCACGGACAAAAGCGAGCCCCTCACGTTCGGACGCGGCCGTTGGCAAAGTCAGGGTGACACGTCCATCCAAACGCGACACACGCAAGGTGAATCGCCGTGCGCGCGCCGATCTTCGCAGAACGACGGGCACTGGGGGGTTGCCAGAAAGGATATGTTGTCCCATATGCGCGCTCCAAGTGGTGTCTTTATTAGCCTTTGACACCCGTCCGACCTTATGGCAGGGGTCTTCGACCGCCTGCAAGCACCAGAAAGCGAAAGGGATCACCCATGCCCAAAGAAGAATGGGGCGTCAAACGCGTATGCCCGACCACCGGCAAACGCTTCTACGACCTGAACAAGAATCCGATCGTCAGCCCCTACACCGGCGAGATCGTCAACATCGATACCGGCAAGCGTAATTCCTTTGTCGCAGAGGATACCGCCCGCAAGCTGAAGCCCAAAGCGGCTGAAGAAGAGGATGATGTCATCCTGGATGATGACGATTCTTCGGACGTTGATCTGGACGATGATCTGCTGGACGACGATGACGATGATAACGTCTCGCTCGACGAGCTGGCTGACGTCGCAGCTGACGACGACGACAACTAAAAAAATTCGAACGGGGGATGTGTTTTGCGCTTGCACTCCCCCGTTCGCTTATCTAATTAGCGCGACACGCACCAACGGTGCACCTGATGGGGCCATAGCTCAGCTGGGAGAGCGCTTGCATGGCATGCAAGAGGTCAGGGGTTCGATCCCCCTTGGCTCCACCAATTTCTTCTTAAAACTGACAAAAGTTTTACCGATTAAGGATCGGTTCGTTTCGCTTTTTGTTTTCAGTTTTTGCACGCCCGCTTTTGCGCGCACCCTCGAACCTCATTATTTTTGTTTTTGTTGGCTTCACGCTTTGCGAATGCCAAAAGAAGATTTCATTTGTTAACCCAGCGTCAATAAATTGCGCGGGGTTACTATCGTATTCAGCCTTTCAACTTATGGGGGAGTCACGTTTTTCTCACCTCCCTCATCCGTGAGCCAACAATTTTCTCAATCCATTAAGAGTGATCCGTCACAGGCGCAAACCCCAACAATTTCAATTGAATACCCTTTCAGATCGGCCAATTCGTTCCGACTTTCTTTGCGCCTTGAAAAAAATGTTTATTTACGCTGGAAAAATGTCATGATGGTTCTTATTACAAGTCAATCACTCACACGAAGAAGCGTTGGTAAACAACGGATGGGAATGGCAATGGATATCGACCTGGACTCACTCGACCTCACCGAGCTGAAGAAACTTCAGAAAGATGTTGATAAAGCAATCAACGAATATCAGGATCGCCGACTAAGCGAAGCACGCGCAAAAGTCGAAGCCGAGGCCCGCGCAATGGGCTTTTCGCTGGCGGAACTGCTAGACGGAAAGAAAAAGGCGACGGCTTCGAAATCTCCGCCGCGCTATCGTCACCCCGAAGATCCGACCGTCACCTGGACTGGCCGTGGCCGCAAACCCGCTTGGGTTCTCGAGCACATCGAAGCCGGAAAACCGATGGAAGATCTGGAAATCTAAAAAAAGGCGCCCGAGGGCGCCTTTTTTATTGCGCCAATTTTCGTAGCGGCAGTGAAACGGTAAAAATCAGAGCCGCTGCAGCAACGATTGACGGCCCTGTTGGCGTGTCGAACCAATAAGAGCCCATCAGCCCCCCAAACACCGCCAGAACACCAATGAGCACAGCCCAGAGCGCCATAGCCTCTGGCGTGCGCGAGAGCGAGCGTGCGCTTGCAGAAGGCAGCAGCAGCATAGCCGAGATGAGCAGTGCACCCACGACCTTGATCGCAATTGCGACGGTCAGGGCCAACGCCAACGTCAAAAGCAACTGTTCTCGCTTTGGGGAAATTCCCGCCGCGACCGCAAGCTCCGGATTAAGTGTCGAAGTTAGCAAAGATTGCCAGCGCCAAACCAGCAATGCCAAAACCAGAGAGGCACCAGTGTATATCACCATCAAATCGTTGGATCCGACAGCAAGGATATCGCCGAACAATAAGCTGGAAACATCTATTCGAACGCCCTGAACGAAACTAATAGCCACCAAACCTATGGCCAATGCCGAATGGGCCAAAACTCCGAGCGTGGTGTCCATCGCATGACCCCGAGCAGACAAAGCGGAAACGGCAAGACCCATTGCAAGAGCAATGAGAAGCGTTCCGAAAGTCAAAGGCAGCCCTAAAATCAAGGCGAATGCGACCCCCAAAACCGCGGCGTGCGCTGTCGCATCACCAAAATACGCCATACGCCGCCAAACAACGAAACAGCCCAGAGGACCGGTCGCAATTGCCAAGCCGATGCCAGCCAGAAGGGCGCGTAAAAGAAAATCATCAATCATGGCAGCACCCGTTTTCATCGTGGCTGTGGTCGTGGTGGTGTTCGTAAATTGCCAAAGTGCTCGAGTCGCTGATCCCGAATAATGCTTGATACTCGGGCGCGTTTTGCACAACGCTTGGTGTGCCTTGGCAACAAATATGACCGTTCAAACAAATGACGCGGTCAGAGGCACGCATCACCACATGAAGATCATGGCTCACCAATAAAACCGCACAACCGAGGTCGCGACGCACTTCTTCGATCAATTCATAGAATGCGACAATGCCCGGATGGTCCAATCCTTGGGTCGGTTCGTCCAAAATCAAAATATCTGGCTCAGACAAAAGTGCGCGGGCCAAGAGGACCCTTTGGAATTGTCCGCCCGAGAGGTCAGACATTTGCCGCTGTTCCAACCCTGCGACGCCCGTGCGCTCTAAGGCGCGCAAAGCAAGGTTATCACTGATCCGACGCGGCAGAGATAAAAACCGGCGAACCGTCATGGGAAAACTCGCATCGATCGCCAGCTTCTGTGGGATGTAGCCAATGCGAAGGCCTTTGGCCCGCGCGATTTGCCCACTCGACGGCGTCAACACCCCCAAAAGAGCCCGGATCAGGGTCGATTTCCCAGACCCGTTGGGGCCGATCACCGTGACGATCTCGCCTTTCTCGATCTGGAAATCCACATCTCGCAGGACGGGCGTCGATCCGTGAGTCACTGACATATTTGTAGCCGCAATCAGCATTACTCAGCTCCGGCACAGCTGGGACACGTGCCCAGAACCTCGATATTCACACGCTCTACGGCGAAGTCGTGACCCCGCGCAGAGTCCTCGACGGCCGTCCGAACGGCGTCGGCAGGCGCTTCGGCGACGGCCTCGCAGCTCTGACAGATCAGGAACAGGGGGCTATGCGCTTCGCCCGGGTGCATACAAGCGGCAAAGGCGTTCAGACGGTTGATCCGGTGGGCCAGCCCATGCTCGACCAGAAATTCCAACGCGCGATACGCAACGGGCGGCTGATTCCCGAATCCATCGGCGGCCAAGCGGTCCAGCACTTCGTAAGCGCCCATCGCGCGGTGCTCTGACACCAAGATTTCCAAGGTGCGGCGCCGAACCGGCGTCAGGCGCAATCCTTCACGGCGGACCATATTTTCCGCATGTTCCAGCACATCATGCGTGCAGCTGTCATGGTTGTGGGCATGGAATGCTGGCGACGTCTCGGACATTTTCAAGCTGCCTATTGTTATATTATCACGTTACAGTATATGAGAACCTCCGAACGACCTCAAGGAGACCTCATGCGCAATACACTCACGACCCTCGCGCTTTTTATGGCGGGCACCGCAAATGCTGCACCGCTCAGCGTTGCGACCGACATCCCTCCGGTGCACTCTCTGGTCTCTATGGTGATGGGAGACCGCGGCGAAGCGGTTCTTTTGATGGACCAAGGCGCGGACGCACACGATTTCCAGCTCCGCCCAAGCCAAGCCCGCAGCGTGGCGAACGCGGATAGCGTGATCTGGATGGGGCCCGAACTGACCCTATGGCTGGATGATGCACTGGAGTCTCTGCGCGGCGATGGCGCGACGATGGCTTTGCTGGATATCGAAGGGACCGTGCACCGAGGATACGCCGAGGATCACGAAGGCCACCTGCACGAAGAAGACGCGCATCACGACGATGACGATGACCATGCCCACGAAGAAGAAGCCCATGACGCCCATGATGACGAGGCGCACGGCGATCATGACGGTCACGATCACTCGGGCGACGATCCCCATGCATGGCTTGACCCCGAGAATGCAAATATCTGGGTGTCGGCCATCGCCGCGCATCTGACTGATCTCGACCCCGAGGGTTCCGAGATCTATGCGCAAAATGCGATGCGCGCGTCGATTGACTTGGAAAACCTGATCGCAGAGACCCGCGAGACGCTGGCACAAAGCCACGATACGCCGATTGTTGTCTTCCACGAGGCCTACGGCCACTTTGCAGGCCGCTTCGATGTACATATTGCCGGGAGCATTGCTTTTGGGGATGCCGCAGCACCGGGTGCCGCGCATCTGTCCGAGCTCCGACACCAAGTCGAAGAAGAGGGCGCGAAGTGCATCTTTGCGGAGCCACAGCACAACGCAGCCATGGCGGAACAGATTGCAGAAGAACTTGGCCTTTCGGTCGGGATGCTCGACCCAATGGGGTCAGAGCTCGCGCTGGGGGCAGACCTTTACCCTGCTTTGATCAGCCAGATGGCGACCGCAATCGCCACCTGCCAAGAGAGTTAACCACTCGTCGCGGCCTCGTACCATTTCACGATGGCCGCACGCTCTTCGTCTTCGATGTAGGACAGGTTTGCAGGCGGCATGGCGTGGCTCAGGCCCGCCTGCAAATACACAGCGCGGGCGTTGCGGATGATCTCTGTTTCGGTGTCCAGCCGTACACCTTTGGGGGCCCAAAGGACGCCCTCGTAAAAGGGCTCTGCGGCGTGGCACATGGAACACCGCCCCATCACGATATCATGCACATCCTCCCAGCCCTCGGCCTGCGCGAACTGCACTAAGCCAACTTGAACCTCTTGCTCGGCCTCATCGGCACGGAACATGGGCGCGGTGGACAGCCACATAATAATGATGAACAGGATCGCGGTCACGGCCCACGTCCAATACGGCGTCCCTGTGCGGGCATGCATCGTGTTGAAGAAGTGGCGAATGGTGACACCCATCAGGAACACGAGGCTGGCGATCAGCCACGTATATTCGGTGCCAAAGGCCAGCGGGTAGTGGTTCGACAGCATCAGGAACACGACCGGCAGGGTCAGGTAGTTGTTGTGCGTGCTGCGCTGCTTGGCAATCTTGCCGTATTTCGCGTCGGGAATGCGGCCCGCGATCAGGTCTGCCACCACGATCCGCTGGTTCGGCATGATGATAAAGAACACGTTGCCCGACATGATCGTCGCGGTGAACGCCCCCAGATGCAGCATCGCCGCGCGGCCGGTGAAGACTTGGGTATAGAACCACGCCATCCCCACCAGAATGACGAACAGCAGAACCATGAGGCGGGTGTTGTTGTCGCCGAATTTGGTCTTGCAGATGCGGTCGTAGGCCAGCCAACCAAAGCCCAAAGAGCCCATGGAAATCAGGATCGCCTGCCACGGCGCAAGGTCCGCGATATTCGGGTCGATCAGATAGAATTCCGCACCCAGATAGTAGACCAGCCACAGCATGGCAAAGCCGGACAGCCAGGTCGCGTAGCTCTCCCATTTGAACCAGATCAGGTCTCCGGGCATCTGGTCGGGGGCCACAAGGTACTTCTGGATATGGTAAAATCCGCCCCCGTGGACCTGCCATTCCTCGCCATCTGCGCCGCTGGCCAGATTGCGGTCACGGTGCAGGCCAAGGTCCAACGCGATGAAATAGAACGACGATCCGATCCACGCGATCGCGGTGATCACATGCAACCAGCGAACGGCAAATTCCAACCACGCGCCCATAGCGGCGAGATCATACATAGGCAAACCTCCTGTTATCGAGGTGATCATAGCCAAGGGGCTATTCCCTTGATAATCAGGAAAGTCGGTGCAGGACTTTCAAATCAAGCCTGATAATCGCAGGAAGGCCCCATGAGCTATGTGAACAACATCCGGATGTTCGTGCGTGTCTACGAATTGGGCAGCATGTCGGCGGCCGCGCGAGATCAACGGGTGTCTGCCGCCGTGGCCTCGGCCCGCATTGCCGAACTGGAAAAGCATCTGGGGGTGCGCCTGTTCAACCGGACCACGCGGGCGCTTCATGCCACCGAACATGGGCAGGTTTTCTACACCGGCGCCTGCGAGATTATCGAGGCGATCGACCGCGCCGAAGCCGCCGTGATGGAGCGCAGCCAGTCTCCCCGCGGGACGGTCTTTGTGGCGGCGCCGTTGGGCTTGGGGCGTCGACTGATTGCGCCTCATGTCCCTGCGTTTAAACGGGAATATCCGGATATCGACGTGCGCCTGCGTCTGTCAGACCGCGTGATCGATGTCACAACCGAGGGGCTGGATCTGGCCTTCCACATCGGCCCCCTTGCGGACAGCGACCTGAAGGTCCGCGTGATCGCCGACATCCCGCGCCTGCTGTGCGCTGCGCCGTCCTATATCGCGGAACGCGGGATGCCAGAGGACGGCAAAGCCCTCGTCGAGGATCGGCACGACTGCCTGAATCTGCGCTTTCCGGGGGCCAAGGAATTCCAGTGGACCCTGCAAACCGAAAAGGGCCCACGCCGGTTCGAAGTCACAGGCACGCTCGAATCCGACGACGGTGATGTGCTAACGAATTGGGCACTCGACGGCTGCGGGATTATCATGAAACCCGTCTACGAGGTCGCCGAGCACCTGAACAGCGGCGCGCTCATACCCGTAGCCGAACGCACGCCGCCTATGGCGACTCAATTGGCGTGCCTATCCCCCAGCCGCCGCTTTCGCGACCCCAAGGTGCAGCTCTTCCGCGACTTCATGGTCGCCCGCTGCAAAGAGGCGCTGGACACTCAGCTGCCGCGATAGGTCGACATGCCAAAGGGCGAGATCAGAAGCGGCACGTGATAGTGCGACTCCGCATCGCTGATACCAAAGCGGATCGGCACAACGTCCAGAAAACGCGGCTCTTCTTGCGGCACACCGCTGGCGTCCAGATAGGCGCCCGCCTGAAACACCAGTTCATAGACGCCAATCGCAAATTCCCCTGCAGGCAGGATCGGCCCATCGGTGCGGCCATCGTCATTTGTCACTTTGGTCGCCAGATGCACCCGCGCCTCGCCCTCGATCCGATAGAGGTCAATGGTCAACCCTTGGGCCGGAACGCCCTTTGCCGTGTCCAGAACGTGGGTGGTCAGATATCCGTCAGCCATGGTTTGCTCCTTTTGCTGGCAGTGATCCTAGGGGGTTGCCGCGAACATGGGCACTCTTTGCATATCGACCCGCCATAAAAACTGTTTCAAATAATTTTTGATAATCAGTTGCCCATCGGCTGTCATACTGCTGTCGCAAAGAAAGGACTTCCCCAAAGATGACCCGCTACGCTCGTAATATGATCGGATACGGCCCCGATGCTCCAGACCCGCAATGGCCGGGTGGCGCAAAAATCGCCGTGCAGTTCGTCCTGAACTACGAAGAAGGCGGCGAAAACTGCGTGTTGCACGGGGATCAGGCATCCGAGGCGTTCCTGTCCGACATCGCAGGCGCCGCTATGTGGCAGGGCAAACGCCACTGGAACATGGAGTCGATCTACGAATACGGCGCACGGGCGGGTTTCTGGCGCCTTCATCGCCTGTTCACCAGCGCGGCGATCCCCGTGACGATCTACGGCGTGGCCAGCGCTTTGGCACGTAGCCCCGAACAGGTCGAAGCGATGAAGAACGCCGGTTGGGAAATCGCCAGCCACGGCCTGAAATGGGTCGAACACAAAGACATGCCCGAGGACGAAGAGCGCGCTGCCATCGCCGAAGCGATCCGTCTGCACACCGAAGTGGTCGGCGAGCGCCCCCTTGGCTGGTACACCGGCCGCTGCAGCGAAAACACCGTACGTCTGGTCGCCGAAGAAGGCGGATTTGCCTATGTCAGCGACACCTATGACGACGACCTGCCATACTGGCTTGAGGTCGGGGATCGCGACCAGCTGATCATCCCCTACACCTTAGAAGCCAACGACATGCGCTTCGCCACCGCGCCGGGCTATATCACGGGCGAGCAGTTCTATCAGTACCTGAAAGACGCGTTCGACACCCTGTACGCCGAAGGATCTGATGGCCGCCCCGCCATGATGTCGATCGGCCTGCACTGCCGCCTGATCGGCCGACCGGGCAAAATGGCAGGCCTGAAGCGGTTCATCGACTATATCGCGGGCTTCGAAGGTGTTTGGACCCCAACCCGCCTAGACATCGCAGTGCATTGGGCAAAAACCCATCCTCACACCCGCAAAACGCGCCCCAGCCAGATGGACCGCGACACCTTTGTCGGCACCTTCGGCGGCATCTTCGAGCATTCCCCGTGGATCGCCGAGCGCGCCTATGATCTGGAACTCGGCCCAGCCCACGACCGTGCCGCTGGGGTCCACAGTGCTCTGGCCCGCATGTTCCGCAGTGCCAGCTATGACGAGCGCCTTGGCGTGCTGCGCGCCCACCCCGATCTGGCCGGAAAACTGGCCGCGGCCAAACGCCTGACTGCCGAAAGCACCTCAGAACAGTCCAGCGCGGGCCTCGACGCCCTGACAGACGCCGAGCGCGCCCAGTTCACCGAACTGAACACCGCCTATACCGAAAAACACGGCTTCCCGTTCATCATCGCCGTCCGCGACCATGACAAAGCCTCGATCCTGTCCGCCTTCCAGCGCCGGATCGCCAACGACACCGCAACCGAATTCACCGAGGCCTGCAAACAGGTCGAACGTATCGCCCGACTGCGCCTCGAGGATCTGCTATGACCCAATACGCCTTCCCCCCCGGTGGCCTGCCCAAACAAGACGGCGATCCCGTCGGAACCGCCATCTTCACAACCGCCTACGCGGTCCTGCCCGCCTGCACCCACCGCGATATTGTCACCAGCCTGCTGCCGGACTGGACCGACACCCGCGTCTGGATTCTGGCCCGCCCCTTGTCGGGCTTTGCCGAAACCTTCGCCCAATACGCGGTGGAGGTCGCCCCGAACGGCGGCTCCACTCGCCCCGAGCCGAACCCCGATGCCCAAGCCGTGCTCTTTGTCGCCAGCGGCACCATGACCCTGACGCTGGACAGCCAGACCCACACCCTGACGGCGGGCGGCTATGCCTACATCCCGCCCCACAGCGCCTGGGCCGTCCACAACCCTGCCGACGAGCCTCTGCAATTCCACTGGGTCCGCAAGAAATACCAAAGCGTCCCCGGCCTCTCGCGCCCAGACGCCTTCATCACCAGCGATCTGGAACGCACGCCGACCCCCATGCCCAACACGGACAAATGGGCCACCACGCGCTTTGCCGATCCCAACGACATCCGCCACGACATGCACGTCAACATCGTGACCTTCCAGCCGGGTGGCCGCATCCCCTTTGCCGAAACCCACATCATGGAACACGGTCTCTACGTGCTAGAGGGCGAAGCAGACTACCTGCTGAACGACCAATGGGTCCGCGTCGGTCCCGGCGATTTCATGTGGCTCCGCGCCTTCTGCCCCCAAGCTTGCATCGCCCGCGGCCACACCCCGTTCCGCTACCTCCTCTACAAGGACGTGAACCGCCATCCGGACCTCACGCTCTAATGCTTCATCTTTGCCAAAATACTCTCGGGGGGAGGCGCAGATGCGCCGGGGGGCAGACAGCCCCCTCCCCCGCTCAAAGGCCCTACTATGACTAAAATCACCGCGCTCCCCCTCACTGCCGAAGCTTTCGCCCCGTTCGGAGACGTCCTGACCACCGCAGGCGAACCGGACAAAATCATCAACGCAGGCTTCTGCGGACGCTACCACGACCGCGCCGATATGGATTTCGGCCCCGAGGGACGCGCAGGCATTAGCCTGTTCAACGCTGTTCCACGTGAAATGCCCTACACTTGCGATCTGATCGAACGCCATCCCGAAGGATCACAGGCATTCATTCCGATGCATGAGAATGAATGGCTTATCATCGTGGCCGAAGGGCAGGACGATATCCCGGGCCCGATCCATGCCTTCATCGTGCCGCCCCACACCGCCGTCAATCTGCACCGCGGCACGTGGCACGGAGTGCTGACCCCGCTGCACGGGCCGGGCCTGTTTGCCGTCGTCGACCGCATCGGCACCACCGTGAACCTCGAAGAATTCTGGTTGGACGCACCCGTCACTGTCGATCGCGCCTAAGCGCGACGCACCAAAACAAAAGAGCGGCCACAAGGCCGCCATCACCCCCATCAGGAAGGGAACAAAGTAATGTCTGACGCATCCATCGGCACTCCAGCCGAACTAAAAGACCCGAATTACACGCCCCCACTCGCCAAGGCCGTGCCGCTGGGAATTCAGCACGTTTTGGCGATGTTTGTTTCTAACGTGACACCTGCGATTATCATCGCTGGCGCTGCGGGTTTCGGGTTCGGCTCGAACTCGCCTGACTTTCCGCAGATGATCTACATGATCCAGATGTCGATGTTCTTTGCTGGCATCGCGACTCTGTTCCAGACGATTGGCATAGGTCCCGTGGGCGCCAAACTGCCCATCGTACAGGGCACCAGTTTTGCGTTTATCCCGATCATGATCCCGCTCGTCGCGGGCAAAGGCGTGGATGCTATGGCGGTCCTTATGGGCGGCGTATTCCTTGGCGGTATCTTCCACTTTATTCTGGGCCTTTTCATCGGGAAAATCCGGTTCGCCCTGCCGCCTCTGGTCACCGGCCTTGTGGTCACGATGATCGGTCTGGCGCTGGTCAAAGTCGGCATCCAATACGCCGCCGGCGGTGTACCCGCCATCGGCACCGAAGAATACGGCAGCGCGCAGAACTGGTTCGTCGCCTTTGTCGTGATCATCGTAACGCTGGCGCTCAAGTTTTTCACGCGTGGGATGCTGTCGGTATCTGCAGTGCTGGTCGGCTTACTTGCGGGCTACGTCGTTGCCTACCTCATGGGCATGGTCAGCTATGGAAACGTAAGCAATGCGGCCACTTTGGCGCTGCCAAACCCGCTGCACTTTGGCCTCGAATTCACAGTCGCTGGTGTTGTCGGTTTCTGCCTGATGGCGTTCGTTTCGGCTGTTGAAACCGTGGGCGACGTGTCGGGCATCACCAAAGGTGGCGCTGGCCGCGAAGCCACCGACAAAGAGATCCAAGGCGCGACCTTTGCTGACGGTTTAGGCACTGCTGTTTCGGGCCTTTTCGGCGCCCTGCCCAACACATCTTTCAGCCAGAACGTCGGCCTGATCGCCATGACCGGCGTCATGAGCCGCCACGTGGTCACCATCGGCGCGATCTTCCTGATCGTCTGCGGCCTGATCCCCAAAGTCGGCGCGATCATTTCCACCTGCCCGATCGAAGTCCTTGGTGGCGGTGTGATTGTCATGTTCGGCATGGTCGTCGCCGCGGGTGTCTCAATGCTATCTGATGTGGACTGGAACCGCCGCAACATGGTGATCTTTGCGATTGCCCTAAGCCTTGGCTTGGGTCTGCAGTTGGAGCCCGGTGCCCTGCAGCACCTTCCCCAGTCGATAAAGGTACTGGCAACGAGCGGCATCCTACCCGCAGCGCTGATCGCGATCGTGCTGAACCTGGTACTTCCCGAAGAACTGGCCGACGAATCGACCGAAGAAATCTCGGGCGGCATGAAGGGCCACCGTTAATTTATAGGGCAGAACTGCTGTCTTAGTCAGGGCGCGATCCATCCGGATCGCGCCCTCTCTCGTCTTCGAGCACACGCCAAAGTGCACGGGTCCGAGCTTAAACACACATTCCAGTCTTGTGTTATTCATAAAATTGAATATTTAGAGGTGACAGTTTTTCGGAGGAGTGCCCCATGGATCTGCGTCAGATCGACAAGACCGTTTCAGTCAGCCCACAGATTGAGTCCGCTGATCTGGCCGCCATCAAGGCCGCCGGATTCCGCGCCATCATCTGCAACCGTCCCGATGGCGAAGGGGCTGACCAGCCAACGTTCGAGGAAATCGAACGCGCCGCAAAAGAGGTCGGGCTGGAGGCCTGCTACATGCCCGTAACATCGGGCATGGTGACCGACGAAGAAGCTGCCAAGTTTGGCGAAGCGCTGGTTGAACTGCCCGGTCCCGTGCTGGCCTACTGCCGCACTGGCACCCGCTCGGCCACCCTGTGGTCACTGTCGCAAGCCGACAAGAAATCCTCATCGGACATTCTAGCTGCCACCAAGGGCGCGGGCTACGACATGGCCGGCGTGGTCCGCCGCATCGTGAATGGCGGCAAAACCCCCACCAGCGAAGGCGACGCAAAGTTCGACGTGGTGATCGTGGGCGCTGGTGCTGCTGGCATCTCGGTCGCATCAAGCCTGCGCGCCCGCCAACCCAATCTTGAAATCGCGCTGATCGATCCTGCGGACATCCACTACTATCAGCCCGGCTGGACGATGGTGGGCGGCGGCGTTTTCGACCCTGAAACCACCTCGAAAACCATGGGATCGCTCATCCCCCACGGCGTCCACTGGATCAAATCGGCCGTTGCAGCGTTCGAGCCTCAGAACAACGCTGTCGTCCTGGATGGCTGCCGCGTCGTGAAATACGACCGCCTGATCGTCTGCCCCGGACTGAAGCTGAACTGGAACGCGATCCCCGGTCTGGTCGACACCTTGGGCCGCAATGGCGTGACCTCGAACTACCGCTACGACCTTGCCCCCTACACCTACGAATTGGTGAAGGGCATGAAGAGGGGCCGCGCGATCTTTACCCAGCCGCCGATGCCGATCAAATGCGCAGGCGCCCCGCAAAAGGCGATGTACCTGTCCGGCGACAACTGGCAGCGCAATGGGGTTCTGCCCAACATTGACATCCAATTCATGAACGCTGGCGGTGTTTTGTTCGGTGTCAAAGACTATGTCCCCGCGCTGGAAGAATATGTGAAGCGTTACGACGCAACCCTGAACTTCTTCCACAACCTCGTGTCGATCGACGGTGATGCGAAAACCGCGACTTTCAAGGTGTCGAAACCCGACACCGAGCCGACCGAGGTCACAACCGAGTTCGACATGATCCACGTGGTTCCGCCCCAGTGTGCTCCTGATTTCATCCGCGTGTCGCCCTTGGCAGACTCTGCTGGCTGGGTCGATGTGGATCAAGCCACGCTGCGCCACAAAACCTACGAGAACGTCTGGTCGCTTGGGGACGTGATGAATGCGCCCAACGCAAAGACCGCTGCGGCGGCCCGCATCCAAGCGCCCATCGTTGCCGAAAACGTCAGCGCCGACATCGAAGGCAAGTCGCCCCGCGCGGTCTACAACGGCTACGGCTCCTGCCCGCTGACCGTCGAACGCGGCAAGATTGTCCTAGCCGAGTTCGGCTACGGCGGCAGCCTGCTGCCCAGCTTCCCCACGTGGATTTTGGACGGCACCAAGCCGACCCGTTTGGCGTGGCTGCTCAAAGAGCAGATCCTGCCGCCCGTTTACTGGAAAGCCATGCTGCGCGGTAAAGAATGGATGGCGACCCCTGAAAAAGTCAGCGCAAGCTGATCCCTACGGGTGGGCGCACCCTCCGGTGCCCGCCAATTCCTACCTTCCCGAGAGGCCAAGTTATGGCACGACGCACCACCTCGCTTAAACGCTACTTCCCGATCTTTGACTGGCTGACCAGCTACAACAAAGAGACCCTGACCAGCGACCTCGTGGCCGCCGTCATCGTTACGATCATGCTGATCCCACAGTCGCTGGCCTATGCGCTGCTAGCGGGTCTGCCAGCCGAAGTTGGCCTCTATGCCTCTATCGCCCCTCTGGTGATCTATGCCGTGTTCGGCACCTCTCGTGCTCTGGCGGTGGGCCCTGTGGCTGTCGCCTCTCTGATGACTGCTGCCGCTGCGGGTCAGTTGGCCGCGAACGGCACTCCTGAATACTACACAGCTGCGATCCTGCTGGCGTTCTTGTCCGGCTTGATGCTGACCGTGATGGGCCTGCTGCGTTTGGGCTTTCTGGCGAACTTCCTCTCGCACCCCGTGATTTCGGGCTTCATCACCGCATCCGGCGTGATCATTGCGGCCAGTCAGGTGCGCCACATCCTCGGGATCCAAGGCGGCGGCGACAACCTCATCGAGATCGTCCACCGCATCTTTGAGAACATCGGCCAAGCGAACCTGCCCACGATCATCATCGGCGTGGCGACCACAGCCTTCCTGTTCTGGGTACGCGGCAATCTGAAGCCTCTGCTCGCCAAGATCGGTCTGACCGGACAGCTCGGCGCTGCTCTGGCACGTACTGGCCCCGTCGCTGCCGTTGTCGCGACCACACTGGTCACCTACGGTCTCTCGCTGGATCAAGCAGGTGTCAAAGTTGTGGGCGACATCCCCACCGGCCTGCCCGGCCTCGCCGTTCCCAGCTTCGACCTAGGCCTCTGGAGCCAGATCGCTATCCCTGCCCTCCTGATCTCAATCGTCGGGTATGTCGAGACGATCTCGGTCGCGCAAACTCTGGCCGCCAAACGCCGACAGCGCATCGACCCTGACCAAGAGCTTATCGGTCTGGGCACCGCGAACCTTGGCTCGGCCCTGTCCGGCGGCTTTCCTGTCACAGGTGGCTTCTCGCGCTCGGTCGTGAACTTTGACGCAGGCGCGCAGACCCCCGCTGCAGGTGCGTTCACCGCAGTCGGCATTGGTCTTGCGACCCTGTTCCTGACCCCTGCCCTGTTCTTCCTGCCCAAAGCGACACTGGCCGCGACCATTATCGTTGCTGTGCTCAGCCTCGTAGATTTCTCCATCCTGAAAAAGACATGGGCCTACTCGCGCGTCGATTTCGCTGCTGTCTTCGTCACTATTGTGGTTACTCTGGCATTCGGAGTGGAAAAGGGCGTGTCGGCGGGCGTTCTGCTGTCCATCGGCCTGTTCCTCTACAAAACCTCGCGTCCACACATTGCAGAGGTCGGCCTTGTTCCCGGCACCCAGCACTTCCGCAACATCCGTCGCCACGACGTAAAAACACATCCCAGCCTGCTGACCATCCGCATCGATGAAAGCCTATACTTCGCGAATGCCCGCTACCTCGAGGATTACGTGATCGACCGTGTGGTCTGCGATCAGCCGATCAAGAACGTCGTCCTGATGTGCAGCGCCGTGAACGAGATCGACATGAGTGCCCTCGAAAGCCTCGAGACGATCAACACTCGGTTGTCGGAAATGGGCATCAAACTGCACCTGTCCGAGGTCAAAGGCCCTGTGATGGACCGCCTGCAGCGCAGCCACTTCCTGCATGAACTGACCGGCAAGGTCTTCCTCGCGCAGTACGATGCTGTGGTGGCCCTCTGGCCCGAAGCCTCGCGCCCCGCTGTCGCCTAAAAACATTGACCCGCGCGCCTTTTTTCCGCTAGGCGCGCGGGCATGACCTCATCCGCGAAAAACACCTTATGGCACGGCGCCCTGATCGAAGGCGCAACCGCCACCCTCTGGACCTTTGACGCGGGCCGCACGACAGGGCCCACTCAGACAGAGACCCTACCCGACAATACAATCATCGCAGGCGACAGCAGCTACACCATAGCTGTGCCCTGCCCTGTGACGCCCGATGCGCTGCCCTCAAACGGCTCGCAGCGCGTCCTGCCCACAGCGACCCAAGCCAGCCCGCGCGACCGCCTGACATGGGCCCGCGTGGCCGCCATCGGTTTCCAGAGCCTGAACCACGAATGGGACGGCATCCTCTGCCTGCCGGGCGACGACACCACCTACTGGGTCCATCTGTCGGCCAAAGAGATCGTAAGCTTCCAAGGCTGCGCAACCCCGCATCTGGCCCGTACCCTGAACGCAGGTACGACCCCGGACACCGAGGCCGCAGAACAAACCATGTCTCGCCCTGCAAACCTTGCCGCGCAAATCCACACTGCGCAGGTCAGCCAGAACGCAAACGCTCTACTCGGTCATCTCTTGGGTGCTGAAATCGCTGCGACCCGCCCCTACTGGCTGGGTCAAGAGGTCGCCCTGATCGGCACGACACCGATCACCGAGGCCTATGCCTCCATCCTGAACGCTCAGCACGTACCCATAATCCGCGCTGACGGCGCGAAAATGGTGGAAAAGGGCTTCCAGATCCTGAACGCCCTCTGATCTTCAACTTGGGACAAAATACCCCCGCCGGAGGCGGAAATGCCGCCTCCACACGCGCAGCCAATCAGGCTTCGCTGAGCTTGTCTGCAAAGTCTTTGTGCACATACTTTGCATCGCAATAACCGCACTCGACATAGCCGTTGACCTCGTCGACCTGCAGCCACACGCGCGGATGGCCCAGAGCGCCCTCGCCGCCATCACAGGCAACACGATAGGTATCTACGATCTTGGTTTCCGGTGCTTTGGTGGTCATATCTGTCCTCACAGTTGTCGCAGGGCGCTTAGCGCGTTAGGTGCGATACTATCGGCACATTGGCAAGGGGCAAGAGCGGTGAGCAACGCGATCGAAATCGAAGGGCTTCGGAAAATCTACAGCGGCAGCGGAAAATCCGCGCACAAAGAGGCTCTGAAGGGCATCGACCTGTCCATTCCCCGCGGATCGGTGTTCGGCCTGTTGGGCCCAAACGGCGCGGGCAAATCGACGCTGATCAATATTCTGGCGGGCCTCGTGGTGAAAACCGAAGGGGCCGTGCGCATCTGGGGGTGGGATCAGGACAAGAACCCGCGCCAATCCCGCGCCTCGATCGGGATCATGCCGCAAGAACTGAACCTAGACCCATTCTTTACCCCGCGCGGATCGCTCGAAGTGCAGGCAGGCCTCTATGGCGTTCCTCGCAGCCAACGCCGTAGCGATGAAATCCTGAAGTTTGTTGGCCTTGAAGACAAAGCAGAGGCCTATGCCCGCACCCTATCCGGGGGCATGCGCCGCCGCCTTCTGCTGGGCAAAGCACTGGTCCACCGCCCCCATATTCTGGTGCTGGACGAACCGACCGCGGGCGTCGACATCCAACTGCGCCAGATGCTGTGGAACAACGTCCGCAAGCTCAATCAGGAAGAGGGCATGACCATCATCCTGACCACGCACTATCTGGAAGAGGCCGAAGAGATGTGCGACGAAATCGCCATCATCAACGAAGGCTCTCTGGTCGCCCGCGATACGACTGCCAATCTGCTGGGGCGCTTGGATGCCAAGGCGATGGTGATCCAGCCCGAAACCACGCCTGACCGCCTGCCCGAGGGCGAGGGTCTGGACGTGTCGACCCGCCACGACGGCGCTTTGGTCATCCGGTATCACAGCAAGCAGATCACCGCAGACCGTGTGCTGCACGCAGTTCATGACGCGGGGATCGTGATTCGCGATGTGAAGACCGAGCAGGCGGATCTCGAAGACGTCTTCCTGAAACTGACCCACCACGCCTGAGCGTCAGGAATAGATGCCTGACCAGATATCTGTGATCGCCTCCTGATCACCGGACAGAATGGGCTGCAAGAACTCTCCGACGGCGCCAATTGCGCCGTCCATGACCTCGCCACCGACCTTGCCCGCGAAGCGCCCCGCCAGATCGGACATAGCTCGCTTCATCAACCCACGGAAGGATGGATCATCCAGTTTGCCCGCACGGTAGAGGCCGCGCTTCACCTCGGCTTGCTGATCCGTAGTCATGAATTCCTCGAGCACACTTGCCAGCCCAGACACTGGCAGCCGCACCAGACTGAGATTGAAACTGGCGTCCGTGACGACACGCGCACGGCGGCAGATTTCACGCAGATGCGCCTGAACGACAGGGTTCTCGACTTCGAGCACGAACCAGTTGGCGTCTCGAAAATAGCTGTCATTCATGATGACCGACCGCACCTGATCGTCCAGCTGACCCGACTGAGTCTGGCGGATTTCAAGATCGAACATCAGGTTGCGCGCTTTGCTACGACTGACACGTAGGTCTGCCATCAACTGATAGAGCGGGGTATTCTGCGCAACAACGCCTGCATCCCGCAGAGTTCGGTAGATCATCAGGTCCACTTCGCGCTTTGGCAGCACCCCGAACGCAGGCTGTGCATACTCTTCCAGCAACCGTCCCAGCAACGCTTGCAGCTCCGACGTCTCCAGCTTGTTTAGCGCACCTGCGATATCCATAGAAAAAGGCCCTCCGTTTCCAGAAAGCCTTTGGCAAATCGCGTGAATGGGCGGTAAACCGACCGTGCATTACTCGGCCTTGGCTAGCATGCGGCCCAGATTACGGCCACCCAGAATGTGGAAATGCAGGTGGGGCACTTCTTGGATCGCGTTCTCGCCCGCGTTGGCGATGGTGCGGAAGCCGCCGTCCTTGACGCCGACCATCTCGCAGACCTTGCCAAAGGTCCGGTTGAAATCGAGGATCTCTGCGTCCGACGCCTCCTGACAGAAGTGATCATAGCAGACATAGGGGCCCTTGGGGATCACCAGCACGTGGATCGGTGCCTGAGGGTAAATGTCGTGGAACGCCAGCGTGTGCTCGGTCTCCAGAACGGTTTTGTTCGGGATCTCGCTGCGCAGGATTTTCGCGAAAATGTTCTGATCGTCGTAGGTGTAGGACATCGGCAGCCTCAGTCAGAGAACAGGTAATGGATTTGCATAATCTCTAGCGCTGTATCGCGTTCAACCTCAAGGAAACGTGCCAAGGCTTCGGCATTTTCCTCGGGGTCGGCTTCTTCGCTGATGCGTTCGTAGTTCTCGTATTCCTTGTCGCGAATGCGGTCGAGCTCGTGATGCAGGTCGTTCCGCAGGGTTGGCACCAGACGGTCGAGCTGTTCGTCTGTCGTGTGATCGCCCGCCAGCCCCGTCCGTTTTGCATGACCGGCTAAATATTCATCACTAAACGAGCAGTCGATCTCGAGCACGCGGGTCGTCGAGCGGTCCGACATGAAGTCCTGCAAGAGATCAAGATTCGAAGGGTCCATGCAAAGAATCATCTTGTCGGTCTCGTAGACCTCGTAGAGCATCCGCACCAGCACGCGGCGGTGGCGAGCGCGCTTGTCCAGACTGCTCTGGATGCCACCAAGATCGGGCAGCGGCGTTCCCTCTTCCTCAAACAGGTATTCGACGCCCGCGATGTCCACGCGCTGTTTGATCTGGTCGAGCAAACGCTTTGCCACGTGCCACTTCTTGCAGACGATGATGAGCAGTTCGCGGTGGCGCCCGAGGGTCGCCTCAGCCTCCCAGAAACGGGGGGCAAAGCGGCGCCCAACACGGCCACGACCTGCAAGAAATTTGTACAAGTTGCGCCCCTCATCCGAGATGCGGAATTCCACATCCTCGGTTGCCCACAGCTCACCCAAACGGGCGCGCAACTCTTTGGCTTCGGGGCTGATCTTGCGCGCAAACAGGAAGTTCTGCGCCAGAAGCATATCGTAGTGGTCGTTATAGAAATTCACCGGCATCCCGTAGTCGTTGAACATCAGGAATGTCAGCGTGCGGGTTTCGATTTCCTTGGCGGGCACCAGATGGCGGACCAGCGTCTGAAAGAACGTCTCGTCAGGAATCCACGTGGTCCGGAAAAAGCGCATGACATCCTTGCGCTGCTTGGTGAAGTCTAGGATCGCTTCGACAGTTTCGCGGCGTAGACACCACCACTGACTACCGATTTGCACATCGATATCATGCGGAATTTCGCGGGTCAGGCCCAACCGCTGCTGCCACTCGAGGCTCTTGTAGAAAAGCCACTTACTGTTTCGCTCATTGAACCAATGGCGGTAGATCAGGCGCTCTTCCTTGATCCCCGTTTTGATCCAATCGCTCGAGAAGAAATCGAAACTCTCGATGAAGTCGCAATCGTTCGAATCCAGAAACTCGTGCGCATATTCGGCAGTTTTGACTGACATGCAGTCACCGGACAGCATGTAAAAATGAGTTGCACGTGGGAAAGCCTCGGTCGCGGCTTCGACCGCGTACAAGGATGCCTCAACGAGGCTCCATTCGCCCCAGCCACATTTGATGCGTTTTTTGGCGAAAGCGACGTTCGGGTTCGGCCCCAAAGCCTCTTTGATCATGGCAAAATGTTCGGGTTTCGCCCGCGCATCAAAGTGGATCGAGATGTAGTCACCTACCGCGGTCAGCCGCTCTGCCTGATCAATAATCGCTTTGGGGTCTTTATGGCAGAGAAGTATAAATGCAATGCGCGACATGTGCTCCACAATCCAGTAAAACGCGTCCATACCTTGTTAGGCGAGATGCGGAATTGAATAAACCGCAATTCTTTGCTTTGTATTAGTAATATTGAACGCGAGCCGCGTTTCGGAGGATTGTGTATGGGATTTCCAGGGACCTGGATGACCGAGAGCGAGAGCGTCGTTTACCGCGTCGTTCCCAAGTGTGCCTGCTCGACCATTGGGCAGATCATGTTCTATTCGGACCATGGTCGTTTCTTTGACGGAGACATTCACGACTCCAAGTCCGGCCTCCATAAGTGGTCACAAGACGACAGCCAGCCGCTGATCGAGCGCAACGTGCTGTCGCACAAAAGTTATGCGTTCACCTGCGTGCGCAACCCCTACACCCGCGTGCTGTCGTCGTTCTTTGACAAGATTTGCGGCATCCAGCGGAATGGGCGCCGGTATCGCGGCAACCTCGTCCCCCTGCTCATCCAGAAATACGGGATTGAGGTCGGCGGCGAGGACGGCAAGCAAGAGTTCGACCAGATCAAATCGTTCCGCCGCTTTCTGCTGTTCACCCGCGACACCATCCGTTGGCGCCGCCCGATGGAACCGGACATCCACTGGTCGGCCATGGCGGGCCACGTCAGCACCTTCATCGTGAACGGCGGGCGCTACGACAACATCTTCTGGACCGAGAAGTTCAACGACGGCATGCAGAGCGTTCTGGACGCAATCGAGACGCCAAACACCGTCGATCTGGCGAACATCCCGCGCTTCAACGAATCCGAAGGCCATGGGCCCAAGCGCGCCCACCCGGTCGAGGATTACTTTGACGATCTGTCGATGCATCTGGTCAAAGAAATCTACCACCGCGATTTCGAGCTGTTCAAATACGACTTTGACAACCCGGGCAACAAGATGCCCATCGGCGAGATTGACCTCGACGAGGTTCACGCCAAACTTGGTGAATAAATGCAGAAACGCCCGATCCAGACCGGACCGGGCGTTTTCTTTTATTCGCCGTAGGGCACCCAGATATTCTTGATCCGGGTAGCGGCCTCCAGGAACTCTGTCCCTTCGCCGTCCTCGCCCATCCAATCGCGGGTCAGGGCGTTGTTCACCCAAGTCCGCTTGAGGTTGGTGGTGCTGGCAGCCTCGATCTGGCCGGACAGGTCGGTGCTGCTAAAGCTCCAGACCGCGTCCAGATCCATGTGCTGCGCCATCGTCTTGGCCAGATCGCCGTGGCAACCAGCCAGGATATTCACCACGCCTGCGGGCACGTCCGAGGTTTCGAGCACTTGAATGAAATCCGTCGCCAGCAGAGGATAGGGTTCGGACGCCACCAAGACCGAGGTATTTCCCATCGCCATCAGCGGCGCCATCACCGACACCAACCCCAGCAAGGGCCGCTCATCGGGGCAAAGCGCGCCCACCACGCCGACGGGTTCATTCATGGCCATGGCCACGCCCTTGATCGGAACGCCGTGCACGCGGCCATCGTATTTGTCGGCCCACGCGGCATAGGTGAACAGGCGGTTAATGGCGGCCTTCACTTCGGCAGTGCCATCGCCGCGTCCAGTCAGGGCATCAATCCGCTCGGCGAACTCATAGGCCCGCGCCGACAGGTTTTCCCCCAGATAGAACAGGATTTGCGCGCGCAGGTGGCCGGTGGTTTTGGCCCAGCCTTTGGCACCGTGCGCGGCCTCAACCGCGTTGCGGATATCCTTGCGGCTGGCAATACTGACCTGCCCCGCCAACGCGCCATCGGCCTGCCAGACGGGCTGGGAATAGCCGCCATCAGGACGCGCCTGCTTGCCGCCGATATACAGCTTGGCCGTCCGGTCGATGGAGTCCACGGGTAGACCGTCGCCCTCTTTGGGCTCAACCTTGGCCAATTCGCGGGGCTCGCGGTTTGGGCGGGTATAGGCGCTCAGCCCCTCCCATCCGCCTTCGCGGCCAAAGCCGCTCTCGCGCACACCGCCGAAACCGGCCGCCGCGTCGAACAGGTTGGTGCCGTTCACCCAGACCACACCGGCGGCCAGTTGCGGGGCCACATCCAAAGCGCGGTTGATATTCTCGGTCCACACACTGGCGGCCAGACCATAGCGCGTGTTGTTTGCGATCTGCACAGCCTCTGACGGCAAGCGGAAGGTCGTCGAGACCAGAACCGGCCCAAAGATTTCCTCTTGCATCAGGGTGTCGGCGGGCGACAGGCCGGTGATCAGGGTCGGCGGGTAATAGCAGCCCTCGGCGGGCATTTCGGCGGCGCTGCGATAGAGTTCGCCCGCGGTGTTCCCATCGACTAGTTTCGTGATCGTCTCGACCTGCACGGGGTCCACGATCGCGCCCACGTCGATGCATTTGTCCAATGGGCTTCCGATCCGCAGCCGGTCCATCCGGGCCTTCAGCCGTGCGTGGAAATCATCTGCGATGCCCTCTTGGACGATCAGGCGCGATCCGGCGCAGCAGACCTGCCCTTGGTTAAACCAGATCGCATCGACCAATCCCTCGACCGCGCTGTCCAGATCGGCATCCTCGAACACGATGTAGGCGGACTTGCCCCCCAGTTCGAGCGTCAGCCCCATGCCAGCCCCAGCCGTCGCCTCGCGGATTTTGCGTCCTACAGAGGTCGAGCCTGTGAAAGCGACCTTGTCCACGTCAGCGTTCACCACCATCTCGCCCACCGCGCCGTCGCCGGTCACGATGTTAATCACGCCCGCGGGCAGGCCGATCTGGCGGCAGATGTCGGCAAAGCACAGGGCCGTCAGGCTGGTGTATTCGGCGGGCTTCAGCACCGCGGTGTTGCCCATCGCGATTGCGGGCGCGACCTTCCACGCCAGCATCAGCAGCGGGAAGTTCCACGGGATCACTTGTCCGCACACGCCCACGGGGGCACGGTCAGCCATGGTCTTGTCCATCAACTGCGCGTGGCCTGCGTGGTGGTAGAAGTGGCGCTGAACCAATGGGATGTCGATATCGCGGGACTCGCGGATCGGCTTGCCGTTGTCCAAAGTCTCCAGCACGGCGAGCAGCCTCCCGTGTTTCTGCAGCGCACGGGCGAGCGCGTACATGTACCGCGCACGGCCTGCCCCGCCCAAAGCCTCCCATTTCGGCTGGGCCGCGCGGGCGGCATCCACAGCGGCATCCACGTCGGCTTGGGTCGCTTGGGTCAGTTCGGCCAGAACCTCGCCCGTGGCAGGGTTGCGGGTTTCAAAGGTGTCGCCAACCTCGGTGAAGGCACCGTTGATAAAATGGCCAAAGCTGCTGCCATTATCGACCAGCCAAGCCAGCGCCTCGGCGGCGGATTCGGGGGCGGGACCGTAGCTCATGGTCTCAAAAATCTCTTTCACGGACATGTCGGATTACCCCATCGGGTGGCGGTAAGCGGCGGAATAAGCGCCGGTGATGTGGTGTTCGAGCTGGCGCTCGATATCGCCAAGCAGCGAAGACGCACCAAAGCGGAAAAGATCGGGGCGCAGCCAACGATCGCCAAGTTCCTCTTTGATCAGGGCCAGATAGTTGATCGCGTCCTTGGCCTTGCTGATGCCGCCAGCGGGTTTGTAGCCAACAACATGGCCGGTCTGCGCGTAGTAGTCACGGATCGCCCGCAGCATCACCAGCGTCACAGCCAGGGTCGCGTTCACAGGCTCTTTGCCCGTCGAAGTTTTGATAAAGTCGGCACCCGCCATCATGCAGATCAGGCTGGCTTTGGCGACGTTCCGCAGCGTGCCAAGCTCGCCTGTGGCGAGGATCGCTTTGACATGGGCATGCCCGCAGGCATCGCGGAAGGCGCGCATTTCATCGTACAGCGCCTGCCAATTGCCGCTCAGCACATGGCGGCGCGAAATCACGATATCGATCTCATGCGCGCCCGATTTCACCGACTCTTCGATTTCGGCGATCCGCAAGTGCAAAGGCGACAGACCCGCAGGAAACCCCGTGGACACCGCTGCGACAGGAATGCCAGAGCCATCGAGCCCTTTCACTGCTGCCTCAATCATATCGTGGTAAACACAGACGGCGCCAACGGTTAGCCCCTCCATGCCCAAAGCGCTCAGGATGTCGGCGCGGACGGGTTGGCGGGCCTTGGCCGTGAGACGGGCGACGCGGCCCACTGTGTCATCGCCGGACAGGGTGGTCAGGTCGATGCAGCTGATGGCGCGGCACAGCCAAGCGGCCTGATAGTCTTTCTTCACGCTGCGGCGACCGGGCAAAGTGGCACAACGGCGTTGAATGGCGGGGGTGTTGGCTTGGGCGGCGTTCACCCATGCCATATCCAGCGGAACGCCCGGATTGCGGGCGAAGTCCGCGTCTGGCGCAAGATCGTAGGTCGAAGGCACGGTGCTTCCTGTGATCTGGAATTGACTCTTTGGTCAACTTGTCACGCCCGCGCCATTGGAACAAGAGCGGCGCTACGTCAGGCAGGCGGGTTAAACACCTGCGCCAACGCTTCAGCGGTTTCCCGATCCGGCACCAGATCACTCTGTTGTTTGAGTTGACGGTTTGATTTCCAGCCCGTGGTCGTCGACCGGCAATGCCAAAACTTGCCCTGCTTCGACTTGAACAGGCTCGGCAAAGGCAATCTTTCCAGCAGATGGGTGTCCCACTGGAAGCCACCTAGCGGCCCCGAAGGATTAATGCACCACTTGGTGGGACAGGGCTTCTCGCTCTGTTTCATGTGCGTGTGGCTGGAATGCAGCGAGGGATCGGATGCCTCTGGGTCGGGATAACGCCAATATCCCGGCACCCGCACGAACCCGCCCCACGACTTCAAAGCCAGATCAAAGATCGTCGTACCGGGCGTGTAAATCAGCTCGTCGACATCACAGCTCAGGACAGCGCGCGCCTGCCGCATCCAGCGCAGCCGGAGCACATTAAAGAGCGCAGTTTGCAGATACTTCTCCGTCCGCGCATAAGGTGCACGTCCCCGAGGACCATATCTCCAAGGGACCGACACCACCATGATCCGCTTCAAATCGGTCAAGGACAGCGCATCTTCGATGTCCTGAACGCTGTAACTCGTCGAGCCGTTGTCCAGCAGCACCAGCGCCTCGAGCCCGTGCATCTCGACATGGTAACGGGCGAAGTCGGTGATCCAACGCAACTCATTGTCCTTGGACAAACAGAGCGCAGTATTCAGTCCGGCGAATGGATCGGTTTCTTCGGCATGCACTGGGGACGTGATGGTCCCACCAAAAGCCCTGAGACGCACCTCCGACGGACACGTGATCGAGGGCAACTCGATGATATCGTGGCGATAAAACTGGCGGATACGCGCAATACGTACGGGCAGGCCATCCAGCGAAAAAGATCCCTTCTGAACCTCGGCCTTCAAGTTATTCAGCTTGGGACACACCAGATGCACGCGGCCCTCTCGGTACACGGCGTCGTACCACAGGGTCGTATCGTCGAACGCTTCGGCATACCCTTCGCGTTGGTATTTTGCCGATAGCTTCGATGTGCGGCGTGCGCCATCGGGCAACGCTGCGTGTGCTAGTGTTCGGCCCTGAATTAAGCGCGCATTCAACTCGTCTTTGGTCATACCAGCGGTGTTTCCCGAGCGCCAAGAAAAGTCAAATCCTGATCTATGGCGCGCCTTCGTTTTCAAGACGCCAAACGCGCAGCGATGCCGTCCAGCATGTCCAGACACTCCGCCAGCTGCGAAAGTTCGACATATTCGTCCGGCTTGTGCGCCTGCGCGATGTAGCCGGGACCGCAGACCACAACATCCATGCCAATCGACTGGAACAGCCCACCTTCGGTCGCAAAGGCAACAACGTCCACATCATTCTCGCCGGTCAGCGCCAGCACCAGATCGCGCGCTTCATTGGTGTCCATGGGCTCCAGACCTGCGACCTCGCCAATGGTTTCGGTCACGATGTTCGCGTCGGGCCAATTCTTTTGCATTTCGGGCAGCAGAGTCTCTTGCACGTAGCGGCGCACTTCTCCGGTCACGTAGTCGTAGTCCGAGTTCTGCACCGGACGGAATTCCCATTCCACGTGCGCTTTGCCAGGGATCACGTTGTGGGCGACACCACCGTGCAATCCTCCGATATTCAGTGTCGTCCATGGCGGGTCAAACCTGCCATTTTCCGGTGCTCTGGCTTTCAGACCCTCGCGCACTTCAAGCAGGTGGCTCACGTATTTCACGGCATATTCCACCGCATTCAGGCCGGCATCCGGCGCACTTCCGTGCCCTTCGAGCCCGGTAAAGTGAGTGGTGTACTCGCAGCAGCCTTTGTGCCCTTCGATCACGCGCATGCCAGTTGGCTCGCCAATTATGCAAATCGCCGGTTTTAGTGGAAAACTCCGTAACTCCTCCACCAACGACTGCGCACCAAGGCAGCCTGTCTCCTCGTCATAGGTGAACGCAAAGTGCAGCGGTCGCTGCAGAGTGTCTGCCTCGACCTTTTCCAATAGGGCCAGACAGCACGCAATAAAGCCCTTCATGTCGCAGGTGCCGCGACCATACAGCCGACCATCGCGCAGGGACATTTCGAAGGGGTCCTCGGTCCAGTCCTGATCGGCGACAGGCACCACGTCAGTGTGGCCAGACAGAACAATCCCGCCGTCCAGCTTGGGCCCTAGCGTTGCCCAAAGATTCGCCTTTGTCCCCGTCGGGTCCGACTGAATCATAACCTCGGCACCAGCAACGGTCAGAGTCTGTTTGAGATATTCGATCATCTGCAAATTGCTATCAACCGAGATCGTCGGGAAGCGGATCAGATCACCCAGAATGTCTTGCGCACGGGATAAGGTGCTCATGTTGCGTCACTTTTCGAATTGGTCTTTGCCCGCATACTGAAGGGCGCGGTTCAGGAATCAAGACACTTTGTGCGGCTCTGCTCGCACACGCGCACAGACGGGTCGTTAGCGGGCGAATCAATTGATTCGATTCGCCCAATCTGCAGGCAGCGGACCACGCCGCCGAGATTTCGGAAAGAGCGTCGCGAAAATTTTACCTTTCCGCGCTAAGGGCTTGTCGCGGGTATAATACGGCTTAATTCCGGCCTCAGAGACATCCAGCCCGCAGCTATCTTCCAGTCGGCACCAGACCTCTGGCTGCGTCCTCATAGCCTTGTATGCCTAGGAAAAGTGCACCCTTGGTGAGCACCGGATTCACCGTATGGGTCGTTTTCGCAGTCCATTTGGTCGGCTTCCACGCAGCAAATTAAACGTTTGGACTGACTTGCTTGGCGAGTACCGAATTCACCAAAACCCACTGTTGCAAGACTCGACTGCACGGGTTTTAGTCGAAGGCGAAAAAGTGCAGCACAAAAGCTGCCGCATACACAGGGAGCCAGTTTTGGCGCAAACACATTCAAACGATGCGTTCGTTGCCTTCGAACGCGTGCAAAAAAGCTATGACGGCGAAACATTAGTCGTCAAAGACCTTAACCTGTCGCTGCCGAAGGGCGAGTTCCTCACGATGCTCGGGCCGTCGGGTTCTGGCAAAACCACCTGCCTGATGATGCTGGCAGGCTTTGAGACCGCCACCTACGGCGAGATCAAGCTAGATGGGAAGCCCATCAACAACATCCCGCCCCACAAGCGCGGCATCGGGATGGTCTTTCAGAACTACGCGCTTTTCCCCCACATGACCGTCGCCGAGAACCTCGCCTTCCCTCTGGAAGTGCGCAAGCTCGGCAAGTCCGAACGCGAAGCAAAAGTAAAGCGCGCTCTGGACATGGTTCAGATGGGTGCCTTTGGCGGTCGTCGCCCTGCGCAGCTCTCGGGTGGTCAGCAGCAGCGTATTGCTCTGGCCCGCGCTCTGGTGTTCGAACCTGAACTGGTGCTGATGGACGAACCGCTTGGTGCGCTCGACAAGCAGTTGCGCGAACACATGCAGTTCGAAATCACCCGCATCGCGCATGATCTGGGCATCACAACTGTGTATGTGACGCACGACCAGACCGAAGCGCTTACCATGTCGGACCGCGTCGCCGTATTTAACGACGGCCGCATTCAACAGTTGGCTCCACCGGACGAACTATACGAAGCGCCGCAAAACAGCTTCGTTGCGCAGTTCATCGGCGAGAATAACACGCTGGACGGTACTGTGCAGGAGATCAAGGACGGCTATGCAATCGTCAAGCTGGACAGCGGTGAAACGATCGACTGCAAGCCTGTAAATGTCAGCAAGCCCGGCGAACGCACGCTTGTTTCGATCCGCCCAGAGCGTGTCGAAATCGACAAATCCCGTCTGCACCCCGACGCACACACCTTGCAGGCCGAAGTGCTGGAATTCGTCTACATGGGCGACATCTTCCGCACGCGCCTGCGTGTCGCGGGCCGCGAAGACTTCGTGATCAAAACTCGTAACGCACCGGATCAACGTCGCCTCAAGCCCGGCGAGATGATCGAAATCGGCTGGCTGGCAGATGACTGCCGCGCGCTGGACGCCTGATAATTAAGCGTTACACTCAGAGATACCGCAGCGAACAAAATCGCTGCGGCGCCTCGCAGACGAGGTCGGATGCGAGGGAAGGATTTCACGGCCTGTCCCGGGGCTGGGAATCATCAATATCAAAATCCGGGCGCCTATTAGGGAGTAAGAAATGAAACTCACCAAAATGATGCTGACCACCACGGCTCTGACCGTTGCCGCCGGTGCTGCATTCGCCGAAGGCCATGGCTCGATGGCTGACTCGATGACCGTTGTGTCGTGGGGCGGCGCCTATCAGAACAGCCAGGTGAAAGCATACGTCGAACCCTACGTCGAAATGAACGAAGGCCTCGAAGTTGTCACCGACGAAAGCTCGGCCGAAGCAGTGACCAAGCTGCGCGCGATGTCCGAAGCTGGCAACATCACTTGGGACGTCGTTGACGTTGTGGCCGCAGACGCGATGCGCCTCTGCGACGAAGGTCTGGCGCTGGAAATCGACCCTGACACCATGCTGGCAGACGCGCCCGACGGCACCAAAGCGTCCGAAGACTTTGGCGATCTGATCGTCAGCGAGTGCTTCATCCCGCAGATCGTCTACTCGACCACCTTCGGCTATCGCACCGACCTGCTGGACACTGCTCCGACCAGCGTTTGTGACATCTTCGACACCGAAACCTTCCCCGGCAAGCGCGCACTCGAAAAGCGCCCGATCGGCAACATGGAGTGGGCTCTGATCTGTGACGGCGTCGCAATCGAAGACGTCTACGACACTTTGGAAACCGAAGAAGGCGTCCAGCGCGCATTCGCCAAGCTCGACACCATCAAGGACGATGTTGTCTGGTGGTCGGCTGGCGCCGAAACGCCCCAGCTGCTGGCGGATGGCGAAGTCACCATCGGTTCGACCTACAACGGTCGTCTGTTCTCGGCGATCGCCGAGCAGGGTCAGCCCATCGGCATGCTCTGGGACTGGCAGATGTTCGACCTTGACGGTTGGATCATCCCCGCTGGCCTGCCCGCAGACCGTGAAGCACGCGCACTGGACTTCGTGAAGTTCGCAACCGACACCCAGCGTCTGGCGGATCAGGCCAAGTACATCTCGTACGGCCCCGCACGCGCATCGTCGGCACCGCTGGTTGGTCAGCACGCAGAACTGGGCATCGAAATGGCGCCCCACATGCCGACCGATCCCAACAACGCGCAGAACACCTTCCTGTTCAACTACGACTGGTGGGCAAGCTACCGCGATGACCTGGACGCACAGTACCAGGCATGGCTGCTGCAGTAATCTGCATTCGGAAGGGGGGCACCTGCCCCCTTTCCACCTCTCGCACTTTTCAGAGCATTCGGTTCTTGCGCCAAGCCGTCCGCGGCTTTGCCCAACAACCATTTAAGAGACGCCGGATAACTGGCGCTGACCTCAACAGGGATAACTATGGCTGATACCACGACCGATGGCCCGATGTTGGCCGCCGACGGCACCCCGCTAAAACAGAGCCTCGCTAGGGCTCTGCGGCGGCAAAAAATCCGAGCTCTGATGCTGACCGCACCGCTGCTGATTTTTGTTCTGGTGTCGTTCATCATGCCGATTGGCTCGATGCTGATGCGCTCGATCCAGAACACTGCAGGCACCGAATACGTGCCAGACATCCTGCCCAACGTTGTCGCCGAACTCGAAGAGTGGGATCCGACGACGGGAGAGTTGCCATCTGAAGCCGCGTTCAAGGCCATGATCATCGACTTTCAGGTGGCGTTCGAGAACAAGCAGCACACCCAGTTGGGACGCCGCTTTAACTACGAAACCCCGGGCATGTCCTCGCTCTTCCGCAAATCGGGCCGCAAAGTCTCTCGGATGGACGTAGCAGAGATCACCGATGCCAAGGCTGCGTTGCTCGACGTGGACGAAGACTGGGGTAATCTCCAGTATTGGGCCACGATCAAAGCGAATTCGGGCTACTACACGTCCAGCTACTACATGGCGGCCTTTGACGCGGAACGCACAATCGAAGGCGTTCAGATGAAGGACCCTGATCAGCGGATCTACCAAAAGCTGATGCTGCGAACCTTGTGGCTGAGCGGTTTGATTACCTTCTGCACTCTGGCGATTGGCTATCCTGTGGCTTGGCTTTTGGCAGACCTACCGCTCCGGACCTCAAACCTCTTGATGATCTTGGTACTGCTGCCCTTCTGGACCTCACTGCTTGTTCGGACCTCTGCTTGGAAAATTCTGCTGCAAGAACAGGGCGTGATAAACGACATCTGGATTGCGCTTGGGTTCTCAGATCGTCTGAGTTTGATCAACAACCAGCTCGGCGTGGTGATCGCGATGACCCACATCCTGCTGCCCTTCATGATCCTGCCGCTGTATTCGGTGATGAAAACCATCCCGCCGTCGTACCTGCGCGCTGCCAAATCGCTTGGCGCTACCAACACCACCGCCTTCCTGCGCGTGTACTTCCCGCAGACCACTCCGGGCATCGGTGCGGGCGCGCTGCTGGTTTTCATTCTGGCGGTCGGCTACTTCATTACCCCCGAACTGGTCGGTGGTGCTGATGGTACCTTCATCTCGAACCGGATTTACTTCCAGTTCTCGACCTTGGGCAACTGGGGTCTGGCCGCGGCACTTGGCACCATCATGCTCGCCGTCGTCCTTCTGCTCTACTACGTCTACGACAAGCTCGTTGGCATCGATAACGTGAAGCTGGGGTAATCTATCATGGCAACGACACTTCCTCCCTATGCGACAACGGGTCAGAAGATTTGGTACTACGGCTTCCGTGTCTTCTGCGGTCTGGTCTTCTTTTACCTGATCTTCCCAATCTTGATCGTGATCCCGCTCAGCTTTAATGCGCAGGACTTCTTTACCTTCACGCCGGAAATGCTGCGGCTTGATCCCGAAGGCTACTCGCTGAAGCATTACAAGGACTTCCTCGGTGCAAATGGTGACTACAGCTGGCTGCAAGCTTTCAGCAACTCGCTGATCATCGCCCCGCTGGCGACCCTGCTCTCGGTGAGCCTTGGGACACTCGCTGCGATTGGCCTGAGCCAACCGCACGTGCCCTTCAAGCGTCAGATCATGGCTCTGCTGATCTCACCGATGATTGTTCCGCTGATCATCACCTCGGCTGGTATGTTCTTCTTTTACTCCAGCGTCAGTCTGCAAGGCACTCTGTTCGGTGTTGTTTTGGCCCACGCTGCTCTGGGCATCCCGTTCGTCATCATCACTGTGACAGCGACCCTCAGCAGCTTTGACACGAGTTTGACCCGCGCAGCCGCGAACATGGGCGCCGATCCGGTGACCACGTTCTTCAAGATCCAGATGCCTCTGATCTTGCCCGGCGTCATCTCGGGTGGCCTCTTTGCCTTTATCACCTCGTTCGACGAAGTCGTTGTGGTGCTGCTGGTCGGCTCCGCTGGTCAGAAAACTCTGCCATGGCAGATGTTCATCGGCCTGCGCGAACAGATCTCGCCCACCATTCTGGCGGTTGCGACAATCCTCGTGGTGATCTCGATCGCACTGCTGACAACCGTAGAACTGCTGCGCCGCCGCAGCGAGCGTCTGCGCGGCATGAGCCCGGGCTAAGGTCTGGCGGCATCCTCAAACACGCGAAAGGGCGCCCGTTTCGGAGCGCCCTTTTTGCTGCTGATAGGTTTGGTCTTACTTGGTCAAGATCAGCTTGCCCTGACGCGTGATGCGCAACGTGTAGATCTGATCCCCCAATTGGATCAGCGCCTGCGCGCCGCCTGCAGTCAGCTCTTCGGCGATGTGCAGGGGCAATTCGGGGGAATGCGGGCTGGCGGTGCGGAATGTCGAAGTCATGACGGTCATCGGAAAGTTCCTTGCGGTGCGCGCGGCATCAATGGTCGCGGGTTTCTATATGGTCCAGCAAACGTTCGGCACACAGGTCCACTGGCCATGTCAGCTCTGCAAGGATTGCGCGCAATTCTGATGCACGAGAGGTATTCTCCTGAATGCGGTCGGCCTTGGGCGGTTGAGTCATGGGATGTGTCCTGTTTGACAAAAACGCTGGCTGACCCGATTCAGGTTGGCTGACTTAAACCTGACTATTTTAGTCGCCTTCGTCAATCCCCTTCCTGATCCAAAAGAAAAGGCCCGCCAAAAACAGCGGGCCTCGCCTTAAGTCCATGCAGACAGGTCAGAGCTGTTCGAGGACAGTCTCCCCAGCCGACAGCTCGCAAACGCCCGGGTTCTCATCAACGTTCAGCTGCGTCACGACGCCATCTTCGGCAACCAGAGTAAAGCGCTTGGAGCGACCAAAGAATCCGACCGGGGGTGCGGTAAAGTCCATGCCGATCGCCTTGATCCACGCGCCCTCGGCATCACCCAGCATGGTCAGGCCAACCTCGTCCGCGCCGGTGTCCTTGGCCCACGCGGCCATCACAAAGGGGTCGTTTACGGAAACGCAGATCACCTCGTCCACGCCCTTTTCAGCCAAAGCGTCTTTGGTCCGGATAAAGCTGGGAACGTGCGCAGTGCTGCAAGTCCCAGTGTACGCGCCGGGTAGGCCAAAAAGAACGACTTTGCGCCCTTTGAACTTGTCGGCCAACTCCACGGTTTGCGGGCCTTCTGCCCCCAGCATCAACAAGGTGCCACCGGGCAGCGTATCCCCAATCGAAATAGTCATTTATTTTCCCTCTGACGAATTGCGTTCGCAGTCAGGCTGCGTTTAATCAGATCCTGTGCAGACCCATTGAACTACATAGGAGCGCGCAGGGAAATGTCTCACATTGCTGTTATCGGGGCGGGCCAAGCCGCCGCGTCGTTGATTGCCGAGTTGCGCAAGCGTGGATTTGATGGGGACATCACTCTGTTCGGTGCCGAGCCGGTCCTGCCCTATCAGCGCCCCCCGCTGTCCAAGGCTTATCTCTTGGGGGAAATGCCGCTTGAGCGTCTCTATCTGCGTCCCGAACAATGGTATATCGACAACGAAGTAACCCTGCGTCTGGGCACCCATGTGGATGCAATCGACGTGTCAGGCAAAACACTGACTGTCGAGGACGAACATATCGCGTGGGACCAACTGGTTTTGACCACCGGCTCGTCGCCGCGTCACCTCCCGGCCGCGATTGGTGGTGATCTAGAAGGCGTCTATGTCGTGCGCAACCTCGCTGACGTGGATGCGATGGGCCCCGAAGCAACCGAAGGCAAGCGCGTCTTGATTGTGGGGGGCGGCTACATCGGGCTAGAGGCCGCGGCTGTCTGCGCCAAACGCAAAATGGACGTCACCCTGATTGAAGCGGCTCCGCGCATCTTGGGCCGCGTCGCCTCGCCCGAAACAGCAGACTATTTCCGCAACCTGCACCAATCAAACGGCGTCAAAATCCACGAAGGGCTTGGCCTCGCGCGCCTTAACGGTACGGATGGTCGCGTCACATCGGCCGAGTTGGCCGACGGCGCTACGTTGGACGTGGACCTTGTGATTGTTGGGGTCGGCATCACACCGACAACTGGTCTGGCCGAAGCAGCTGGCATCGCCTTGGATAACGGGATTGCTGTTGATGAACAGGGCCGCACCAGCGCGCCGGACATTTGGGCCGCAGGCGACTGCGCCAGCTTCCCCCATGGCGAGGGGCGGATGCGGCTGGAAAGCGTGCCAAACGCCATCGACCAAGCCGAATGCGTTGCACGGAACATCTTGGGCGGCACAGAAACCTATTTGCCGAAACCATGGTTCTGGTCTGATCAGTACGACACAAAACTGCAGATCGCGGGCCTGAACACCGGCTATGATCGGATCATCACCCGCGAGAGTGGCGATGGTGCGATGTCCTTCTGGTACTATGCGGCCGACACCCTGCTAGCAGTAGACGCCATGAACGATGCCAAAGCCTTTATGGTCGCCAAACGCCTGATCGAGGCAGGGCGCAGCCCCTCGGCCGAGGCTGTCGCCGACCCGAGCACAAACCTCAAGGCGCTGCTGAAATGAGGATTATCGCAGGACAATGGCGCGGGTTAAAACTGGCCGATGTGGGCGAAGGTGATGCCGCCGCTCACCTTCGCCCAACCTCCGACCGTGTCCGCGAAAGCTTATTCAATATTCTTGGCAATCAGGGTGGCGTTTCGCCACTTGTCGGGGCCCGCGTGCTGGATCTATTCGCCGGAACAGGAGCGCTGGGGCTAGAAGCATTATCACGGGGCGCCAAGCATATCACATTCGTTGACGACGGCACCAAAGCGCATTCGCTGCTTAAGCAAAACATCGACAAGTGCCGCGCCAAAGATGTCACGGAAATCTTGCGCGGAAATGCCTGTGATCTAGGCCCGAATAAAGGCGAGCCCTTCGATGTAGTCTTTCTCGATCCGCCCTATGGCAAAGGCATGGGAGATCGAGCCCTATCTTCAGCAATACGGAACGGATGGATTGCCCAAAACGCATTGATTGTTTGGGAAGAAAACAGCCCCCAGCTCCCACCAGCAGGTTTTTTCCTGAAAGAGCACCGCAAGTTCGGCGACACGCATATCACCTTCGCGGTGCCCGCCTGATCAGAAGGCCAAGGTCACAACGCAGCCAGCTGTCGTCGCACCAACGTCCTGTGGGTCAAACCGCGCACCTTGGTTTTTGTCATAAGCCTCTTTGGCAACCCCAAGGGCCAACGCTGTGCCGCACCCAGCTAGCCGTGATCCTGTGTAATGTGTGACTGCCGCTGAACTCGCGGCACCAACTGCGAAATGCGCAGCCTTATCGTCTGTACAAGCTGAAACCAAAACAATCGCTACCAGCAAAAAACACTTTTTCATGGAAATATCCGCCTATGTTTCAATCTCTGGCGCAGCCACACTCCCATTGATCGTAACTTTCTCCAAATGCTTTCTCAAAATTAGAGACCGCTTTGATGAAAAAGCAAAACGGGCAGGCAAAGTGCCCACCCGCTTTCAATCTTTTCAAAATACTTACAGCGCATCAATGGACGCGCTTGGGCGATCACCAAGTGGGATGGAATTTGTCCGCAGGAGACAGAGTGAAGATTTCGCAACCTTCCGCTGTCACGCCGATTGAGTGCTCAAACTGCGCACTCAGGGATTTGTCGCGGGTTACGGCGGTCCAGTCATCGGACAGAACCTTGGTCTCGGGACGGCCCAAATTCACCATCGGCTCGATTGTAAAGAACATGCCCTCTTCCAGAACCGGACCCGTGCCCGCGCGACCATAGTGCAGGACGTTCGGCGGCGCGTGGAAGACAGTGCCAAGACCGTGACCACAGAAGTCGCGGACCACAGACATCCGCTGCGCTTCGACAAAGCTCTGGATCGCGTAGCCAATGTCACCGAATGTGTTGCCCGGCTTGACAACTTCGATCCCGCGCATGAGCGCCTCGTGGGTGACGTCCAGCAGACGCTCTGCCTTGCGGGGCACTTTGCCCGCAACGTACATGCGGCTTGTGTCACCGAACCAGCCATCGACGATCACGGTCACGTCGATGTTCAGGATGTCGCCTTCTTTCAACTTCTTGTCACCGGGGATACCGTGGCAAACCACGTGGTTCACGCTGATGCAGCTGGCATGTTTATACCCGCGATATCCGATCGTGGCCGAGGTCGCACCAGACGCATTCACCTTGTCTTCAATGATCCGATCAATCTCGCCGGTGGTCTGACCAACAAACACATGCTCTGCGATTTCGTCCAGAATTTGGGCGGCCAGATGGCCCGCCGCATGCATTCCGGCAAAGTCGGCGGCCTCGTGTATACGGATCCCGTCTTTGGTCATCCGCCCTTGGTGTCGCTTTTCCAATGGGCTCTCCTTTGTATTCGCTGAGCCATATCTAAGAAAATTTGTGGCCATTTGCCAGAAGCTGCGCATCTTTGGCAATTCACAACGCCTGTGTATTTGGATCCACCGGCAACTCCTGACCGAAAAACACACCGTTCACAGTGATATTTGTACCATAGCAGATGGCTTCGACACCAGCCGCGCGGGCTGCGTCAAAGGCGCGTGCATAGGCCGGATCAAGATCTGCTGCCAATTTGAACCGCCCACAATCGGTGCGCTGGATCAGGAACAGCATCACAGCGCGGTGCCCTTGGGCAACCATCTCGGTCAGTTCGGCCAGATGCTTTGCGCCGCGCGCAGTGACGCAGTCGGGAAACTCGGCCCAGTCGCCTTCGCGGCGCAGGTGCACATTCTTGACCTCGACATAGGCGTCCGGCAGCCCCTCGCCCGTCAGTAGGAAATCCACCCGGCTGTTGGTGCCGTATTTCACCTCGGGGCGGATCGTTGTGTAGTGGCTCAGACTGGCGACCTTGCCCGCCCGCAGCCCCTCCCCCCCCACACGGTTCGGGATCGAGGTGTCAATGCCCGCCATATGCCCATCCTCTAGCTCGGCCAGCCGCCAGCCATAGTCGAGCTTCTTTTTCGGATCGTCGTTCGGCTCGAGCCAACAGCGCATTCCCAGATCTTTGAGGCCCAGCATCGCGCCGGGGTTCGGGCAGTGGGCGCGCACCTCTTGTCCCGTTTCCTCGATAATCATATCGGACAGAAATCGGTTATAGCGGCGCACCAGCCGCGCGGGGATCAAAGGGGTCGCAAATTCCATGGCTTTGGATTTAGGCGGATCAGCCAGTTTTGGCAAATCGATCCGGTTCCTATGGAAAAGGCCCCATCGCTGCCCTAGCATCTGCGCGTAACATCAAAACGGAGCCGTCCATGCCCAATCCTACCGCCGCCATGCTCGTGATCGGAGACGAAATCCTGTCCGGTCGCACACGCGATTCCAACATGAATTATCTGGCCGGCGAATTGACCAAGATTGGGATCGACCTGAAGGAAGCGCGCGTTGTCAGCGATGACCGCGACGCCATTATTGCGGCAGTACAGGCGCTGTCGACAGCCTATGTCCATGTGTTCACCTCGGGCGGGATTGGGCCGACCCACGATGATATCACCGCGGAGTGCATTGCCGCCGCGTTCAATACGCACATTGACGTGCGCGACGATGCCCGTGCGCTGCTACAGGCCCACTACGACGCGCGCGGACAAGAACTGAACGAAGCGCGCTTGCGCATGGCCCGCATTCCGGATGGTGCCAAGCTTATCGACAATCCGGTCAGCACCGCGCCTGGCTTCACCCTGCAGAACGTGAATGTCATGGCGGGTGTTCCCAGCGTGTTTCAGGCCATGGTCGGCAGCGTCCTACCCCATCTTGTCGGCGGCGCCCCGCTGCTGTCCCAGACCCTATGTCTGATGCGCGGTGAGGGTGATGTGGCCACGCCTCTGTCCGCGCTGGCAGCGGATTTCCCAGACCTGTCGATCGGCTCCTACCCATTCCAGCGCGATGGTGCGTACGGCACCAACATCGTGGTGCGCGGAACAGACGGCGCAATGATCGACGCTGCAATGACCCGCCTCGCGGCAGAGGTCGGCGCCTGATGGACTTGCGCTACTTCGACGTGGTGGACGCCACGTGGCCGCCCTACGCAATCACGCGGACCGGCCCTTGGCTGATCCGCGAGGGGCGCGGTGGTGGCAAACGAGTGAGCGCGGCCTCTGCAGCAGGCATGGCCAAGGCCAACGACATTCCGCAGGCAATCGAAGCTATGCGCGCTCTGGGACAACACGACCTCTTCATGCTGCGCCCTGTGGATGACGCGCTGGATCAAGCACTCGCGGACCAAGGCTACAAGGTCATAGACCCCGTGCACATCTACACCTGCGATCCGACGCAAGTCGGCGCAGAGGACATCCCCGCAGTGACCTGCTTCGAGACCAAGACCGCTTTGGCGATCATGCAGGAAATCTGGACCGAAGGCGGCATAGGACCCGATCGGCTTGCCGTGATGGCCCGCGCCAAGGGACCGAAGACCTATCTCTTGGGCCGGACACAGGACCGCGCGGCGGGCACTGCCTTTGTCGCGATCCATGATGGGGTCGCGATGCTCCACGCGCTAGAGGTGCTAGAGACGTTTCGTGGCAAAGGCTTGGGTCGATACCTGATGCGCGCTGCCGCCCGTTGGGCCGCCCGTCAGGGGGCGGCGGAACTGGCTCTTCTGGTCACGCGCAAGAATGTGCCTGCGAATGCGCTATACGCTTCCTTGGGCATGTCGGTTGTGGGAAGCTACCACTACCGCATTAAGGAAAACGCAGAATGACCGACCAGCCGACCGCCCTGAACCTGCCTCCGGTGAATCCCTTACCCGAGGACACGCAGAAGTATTTTGACATCTGCATGGAAAAGCTTGGCATGGTCCCGAACGTTCTGCGCGCCTATGCCTTTGACATCGACAAGCTGAACGCCTTTACCGCGATGTATAACGACCTGATGCTGGCAGATAGTGGTCTGACCAAGCTGGAGCGCGAGATGATCGCGGTCGCCGTGTCCGCGCAGAATAAGTGCTTCTATTGCCTTGTTGCGCATGGGGCCGCTGTGCGCCAATTGTCCGGCGATCCGGCGTTGGGCGAGGCACTGGTCATGAACTACCGCGTGGCCCCCATCACAGCCCGACAGCGCGCAATGCTCGACTTTGCGGTCCAGATGACCATCGCAAGCAGCACCATCGAAGAAGCGGACCGGCAAGCCTTGCGCGATCATGACTTCACGGATCGGGACATTTGGGACATCGCCTCGGTCGCGTCGTTCTACAACATGACGAACCGTATGGCCTCTGCCGTGGATATGCGTCCAAACAGTGAATATCACGCCCTCGCCCGATGAAACGTTTTTGTACGAGTGTCTTGGTTGGTCTGCTGGCGGCAGGTCAGGCCGCTGCGTTGGATTTAGCGGTCCCAGCTGGCGCGAATTTGGTGCTCTCTGAAACCTCTGACAATGACAGCTACAACATGCCCATCGGCCCCTATGCCGACGGGCTGGTACCAACCGAGCCGGTGTCAGGCAGAACCAGCGTGCAGGTCTGGCAGGTCGAGAACCGCGATCTCACCAGCCGATCGCTGCTGGACATGCTCAAGGCCCAAGTGGCGCTGCAAGGGTTCGAGACAGTCTACAGCTGCACGACCTTGAAATGCGGGGGATTTGATTTCCGCTTTGGTACGCGCGTCGCGCCCGGTCCAGAGATGTACGTCAACCTGCGTGATTTCCGCTTTACCTCGGCTCAAAAGGACAGCGGTGAGGCTCTCAGCCTCTTGGTCAGTCGTCAGGACTCGCACGGGTTCATTCAATTGATCCACGTCGCGCCCACTCCGGATGCAGACACCGAGACAGAGGGCACGACAGCCGCACCAGCTGTAACGGTCAGCTATGCGACGCCGGTCCTGAAGGAATTGGTTGGCAAAGGGCACGCCGTCCTCAGTGATCTGACTTTTGAAAGTGGCAAGAGCCAACTGGCCACGGCAGACCATGCCAGCCTAAAAGCACTGGCGGAATATCTGTCCGAAAATCCCTCGCGTCGCATTCTGTTGGTCGGCCACACGGATGCGACTGGGAGTCTGGACGGCAACATCGCCGTATCGCGCAGCCGCGCGCAGTCAGTGCGCGACGCGTTGGTCCGCGACCTTGGGGTCCCAGCAGCCCAGATTGAGGCTCAGGGGGCCGGCTACGTGGCGCCTGTGGCCAGCAACGAGACAGAAGAGGGACGCACAGCCAACCGGCGGGTCGAAGCTGTGCTCATGCCCGAGTAGCTTACCAGCTCTCGGGCCCTTTTTCCGAGAAAGCATCCACAAGGAAATCGATGAACGCACGGACCTTGGGCTGCGGGAAACGGCCCGGCGGGTACACAGCGTAAATTCCCTGAGTGTCGACCGGCAAATCGGGGATCACATCTTCGATCTCGCCATTCTTCATCGCGTCGGCATAGAGGAACGACGGCAGATAGGCGATGCCAAGGCCCGACTTGGCCGCATTCAACAGGGACTGGCCGTCATTGACGCTCAGCCAGCCTGCTGTACGGATCTGACGTTTTTCGCCCGATGGTGCGCTGACCTTCCAGACGGAGCCATTCGCTTGGTTCGAGTAATGCAGCAGCTTGTGCTCGTTCAGATCATCCAGCCGTTTCGGCCTTCCGTATTTCTCAAGATACGCAGGAGAGGCGATCATCCGCATCTTGGTTTCGGTCAATTTGCGGGCCCGCAAAGAGCTGTCTTCCAGTTCGCCAATGCGCACAGCCAGATCGAACCCTTCAGAGATCAGTTCGACGTAGCGGTTGTTCAGCACCATGTTGACGCTGATGTCCGGATAGGTCGCCAAGAAGTCCCCCAAGACGGGGCTCAGGTGGTTCACGCCAAAGTCAGTTGCCACCGAAATTCGCAATTGCCCCGAAGGCGCGGCTTGCATGGATGTGACCAGCGCATCCGCTTCTCCCGCGTCGGTTAGCACGCGGCGCGCACGGTCGTAATAGGCCAGTCCGATCTCTGTCGGGCTCACCCGTCTGGTTGTACGGTTCAACAATCTAGCGCCCAATCGCGCTTCGAGTGATGAGACGTGTTTCGAGACCGCCGACTTTGAAATCCCCATTTTCTTTGCCGCATCCGTAAACCCACCTTGGTCTACGACTGTTGCGAAAGCTTCCATTTCAGTGAGCCGATCCATGCCCCATCCTCGATACTCTTTGACCTGCCCTTGTCCTGCCCAGAGATTGGGGCAGGACTGTGTCCAAGGGCGGACAATTGCGGGGAATGATAGGGATCGTTCCTCAAACCGAAACAACAATTATGTAGGATTACTCCCTCCGAACGGGTCTATCTTTTGCATCTTTAACGCTCGGTCAAATTTCAGCTGCGACTCGCGTGCCTTGGTTAATGGCGCGCTTTGCATCCAGCTCGGATGCGACGTCCGCGCCACCAATTACACGGCATGTAACACCCGCTAACTCGAGAGCATCCGCCAGATCACGACGGCTTTCCTGTCCGGCACATAGAACGATGGTGTCCACCTCGATCAACTGCGGATTGTCCCGGCCTGCGCCGGTAGAGATGTGAAGCCCGTTTGCATCAATACGCTCATAGTTCACGCCACCGATCATCTTCACCTGCTTCATCATCAGAGACATGCGATGGATCCAGCCGGTGGTCTTGCCTAGCCGTTTGCCGGGCTTCTCCGCCTTGCGCTGCAGCAGTGTGACCTGCCGCGCGGGCGGCGTCGGACGCGCGCCAACCTCGGCCAAGCCACCACGGGTCTGCTCGGGATCGCCGACGCCCCATTCGGCACGCCATTCTTCGGGATGCTCGGTCGGGCTATCGTCCATCACCAGATATTCAGCCACGTCAAAGCCAATGCCCCCAGCGCCAACGACAGCAACACGCGCGCCAACATCGGCGCTTCCCGACAGCACGTCGACATAGGAAACGACATTCGGCCCGTCTTGACCCGGTATCTGCGGGTCACGCGGCAACACGCCAGTCGCAACGATCACTTCGTCAAATCCCTTCAGATCACTCGCCGAAACCTGCTGCCCCAGCTTCAGGTCAATGTCAGAGCGCGCGACGCTGGACTCAAACCACTCAACGAGACCGTGGAACTCCTCTTTGCCTGGGATCTGGCGGGCCATGTTCAGCTGACCGCCCACGCGATCCGCTGCATCGAACAGAGTGACCCGATGGCCCCGCTCTGCTGCCATAAGCGCTGCTGACAGCCCTGCAGGCCCCGCGCCGACGACAGCGACAGACTTTGGAGTATCTGCGGGTGCAATGAGCAACTCTGTCTCGTAGCAGGCCCGCGGGTTCACCAGGCAGCTGCTGATCTTGCCGCTAAAAGTGTGATCCAGACAGGCCTGATTGCAGGCGATACAGGGCGCAATTTCATCCGCGCGTCCGCTAGCGGCCTTGGCCACGAACTGGCTGTCCGCCAAGAAAGGCCGCGCCATGCTGACCATATCCGCGCAACCATCTGCGAGCACCTTCTCCGCAACGTCTGGCATATTGATCCGGTTGCTGGTGATCACTGGGATACCGACTTTGCCCATCAGTTTCTTGGTCACCCAAGCAAAGCCTGCACGCGGGACGCTGGTTGCGATGGTCGGAATGCGTGCCTCGTGCCAGCCGATACCGGTGTTCAGGATGGTGGCCCCTGCGGCCTCGATCTCTTGGGCCAGCTGCACCACTTCTTCGTAGGTCGAGCCATCTGGGATCAGGTCGATCATCGACAACCGGAAGATCACGATGAAGTCTTCGACCACTGCTGCACGAACGCGCTTCATCACCTCGATGGCAAAACGCATCCGGTTCTCGTAGCTGCCACCCCAGCGGTCGGTCCGTTTGTTGGTGTGCGCCACGAGGAACTGGTTGATCAGATAGCCCTCGGAGCCCATAATCTCGATCCCGTCGTAGCCCGCCTGGCGGGCGCGAGCTGCGGCGGTTGCAATGTCGGCGATCTGCTTTTCGATCCCGTCTTCGTCCAACTCATTGGGTGGGAAAGGCGAGATCGGGGACCGGATGGCCGAAGGGGCCACGCAGTCCTTGCCATACGCGTACCGACCCGCATGCAAGATCTGCATCGCGATCTTGCCACCCGCCGCATGGACGCGGTCTGTCACGATGCGGTGGTTCGCAATGTCCTCGTCCGAGAACAGACCAGCTGCGCCGGGGAATACCCCGCCCTCGCGGTTCGGGGCCATGCCGCCGGTGACGATCAGGCCGACATCGCCCTTAGCACGCTCTTCGTAGAACGTCGCGACGCGGTTCCAATCACGGGTTTCTTCGAGCCCAGTATGCATCGAGCCCATCAGCACGCGATTTTTCAGCGTTGTGAATCCAAGATCGAGCGGTGCCAGCAGGTGCGGGTATTCTGTCATCGGTGCCTCCCTAGTGGACCGATGACACAGCATTCCTGCGGCGAAGTCATCACCTACGCCGCGTCAGAAAGGCGGCTGATTACCCGCGGTCAGTTCCCGTCTCGACGCAATGGCGGCGGAAGGCACGTTTCAAGAGGTCCAGCTCCTCTCGCAAGAGGTCCACTTCGACGCGTATGTCGTGCGCCAAGGCCTGCCCCGCGATCAGGTTAAAGGCTCCAACCTCCTCGTGTGTCGCGGAGTCGACAATCAAATAGGTCTGAACGCCCTCGGAGATGGTGTGCGGGGGGATCGGGACGCGCAACTGCCAGCCCCCATCCATGTCGTCCAACGCAACGCCCTCAATCGGTTCACCCAAGTGCGAAACCGAAATCGCCGGGGTTTCGCCATTACGGCCACCGTTCCTCAGGACCACGCCTTCCCAGACGCCCTCGATGATACGGGTTTTGGTGACGGACAAATCGGTCATCAAGAAATCCTTTTATTACAGGTCGGCGCGAGGCAAACGGCAGAAGGTCAGATCGCGGATCGTAACTTGGTTCATCTGGGCCCCTTCGAAAATCAGATCGACCCAAGCACTTTCGAGCCGGTTCTCCGCGATATCGCTATAGCCAAGGTCAAACTCGACCATCATTTCGCCCCCTTGCTGCAGGGGCACCTCGCGCACGATCTGCTCTGTGTTCGGGCCGTGCTTGATATTCAGACGCGCAAAAATCTCCAGCGTTTTCTCAGCTTCAATCTGCGTATCCATGCGGATCAGGTGCTTGCGACGCAAACCATTCAGCGCGTCTTTTGGCAGATCAACCGCAATCGACAAGAAGCTGCCATCGAACCGAAAGACATCCATGCGTACGGCATAGGGTGCAAGGTCTGACTCTCGGGTATTCCTGATCTGGCGCAGGGTCAGTTCTGAGGCAGAGCAATCGTGGAAAATAGTCGATCCCGGCCCAAACTCTGTGTTGCTGGGAACCGATGCAACGCCCTTGTGCGGGATGGGCTCACGCCACAAGGGCGGCCTCCATCCCCAGTCGGAATCGCGCGGCTGGCGAAAGATTTCAGACCCAATGGCAGGCAGGGCAAGACGGCTGTCAGCAACAGCGATGATCCGGTCCAGATGGTGACGTAGCAACTTCGCCCGATTGTTCTGCACCCGAAGGCGGCTCAGGTCCACCACATCGGCGCGCTGTGCCAGCGCAGCCCAGCGTGTCAAAATACGCCGAAACACAACCGCGTTCACCAGTTGTCTGGTCTTACCCATACTGTGCTGTCCCTTTCTTGGGTCTTTTCCGAACCTTATCAAGAAAACTGACAAAGAAACCTAGGGAAGAATAGCCAACGCACCCAGTTTTTTATTCTGTTTTGTCAACAATCGCCCAAGCGTCGTGCGCCTGCAGGATCAGACCGTCGGTCCTGGATCATACAGCCCATTGGCCAAAGATTTCAGAATGGCATTTCCGCGAGCCTGCGCCTCGTCCGCTCCGGCAGGCGCGTAGAGCGCCATCGAGACCAAGCGCCCCGACACAACGCGGATTGCGCGCCAGTAACGATCATCTCCACCAGGCAAAGTATCCTGCCCACCCGACGCGATGTGCAGCAGGGACACGGCACCTGCCTCCTCGCTTGCTAAGACCACGGGGTTACCCAAGGCATCGGCAAACGCAGCCGGCGACACTTGGGACGCGCCAACCTTTGGGCCAATGGAAATTGTGATAATCGCCGGTGACGCTGCAACCCCAAGCAAGGATCGGCAGCTGGAGACCAGAGCGAAACCGCCCTTGGCTCCGAAATCCGACGTGTTCCCCGTATCGATGCAGTAGCCCGCGGGCGCGGCAATCCCGACGTCACCGCCAGCCAATGCGACGGTGCGGGGACTTGCCTCAAGCAAAGGCAGGCGATCACAGCTCGCAGCGACAATCACCCCGACCAAAATCAGCAATGCTCGAACGGTACGTCTCATTCTGGGAAAAACCCTTCCTCCGTCGCGTTCAACCAAACAACAAATCACGCGAATCACCAAGCCTACATATCGGCATCACCCCAAGTAAAAAAGGCAAATTGGAGCATTTCGCTATGGATTTAACGGAACCCAGCGGCAACCAAATTCCATTTTTCGGTAACTGTGCACAAAGCCCGCGATTCCGAGTTTGAGATTACCACATTTGCGAACAATCCGATTTGTCCGGATTGTCGGCGCGGGTGTCCCTGCTACAGATAAAGATATGAAACGTCCCTCGCCCTACGCCCCCCACGACTCACTTGCCGCACCGGCCCACGCTCGACCAGAGCCTTGGCGGTTAGGACTGGGCATGGTGGTCCTGCTGGTTGCTGGCTACGGGATCATGTCGACCTATTGGGCCTTGGTCCAAACACTCGCCGGTGCGCAGGCCCCGGCCGTGATCAGCGACGCCGAGAACGGGTCGAGCCCAATCGGGCTGATCCTGCTTCTGATCAGTTTTGGCGCCCTTGGCCTAGGCCTCGCCTTGTCTGTCCAGCAGGTGCACAAGCGATCCTTTCTTGGGCTCTTTGGCCCGCTCGATCTGGCTTGGGCCCAGTTCAAGACAGTGCTCTTGCCCGTCGCTGGTTTGACATTTTTCATCGCAATACTGCCTAGTCCCGGCGACACGCCACCACTGCAAACAAACCTGCCATTTGGATACTGGCTGGTCCTCCTGCCTCTGTCCCTCTTTGCTTTGGCTGTGCAAATCATCACCGAAGAACTGCTTTTTCGTGGCTATTTGCAGCAACATTTGTCTGCTCTGACCAACGATCCGCGCATTTGGATCGGCGTTCCTTCTGCCCTCTTTGCACTTGGGCACTACGCGCCCGCCGAAGCAGGCGCAAATGCGGTCCCCTTGGCAATTTGGGCTGGCCTCTTTGGCCTTGCGATGGCGGATCTCACAGCGAGATCGGGCACGTTGGGCCCTGCTATTGCAGTGCATTTCGTCAACAATGCCCTCGCCATCCTCTTTATCTCGTTTAAAGGGGATCTTTCAGGTCTGGCCTTGTTTACCCTGCCCTCTGCGATGGACGATGTCGCGCCAGTGCGCGCGGCTTTACCCGTAGATCTGCTTATGCTGCTCGTCACTTGGCTTGCGGCACGCGTGGCACTGCGCCGATGAAGTCCTATGCCCCCCACGACCGCTATGTCGCCCCAGCCAAAGAGAGCGCGGACCTTGGACGACTGATCATCGGCTTTGCCCTGATCGAGGCCGCGTATTACGTCTCGCAACGCGCATTTTCACTGCTGCTTATTCTGATCGGAGAGACCGTCGGGCCGTCAGATCTAGAGCCTAGTTATGAATTCGGGGACACCGCTCTCGGACTTTTACTTCAGCTCTTCTCCTTTGGCTTCCTCGGACTGGCTGTCTTGGCCATTGTCTGGATCCAGCATAATCGCAGCGGCTGGACGATCTTTGGCGATCGTAATGGCTTTGGGCATACACTGTTCTGGTCTGCTTTGGCCTGCTTCGCAGTCTTTGCTGCGCTCGAGTTTCTGCCGCCGTTTTACAGTTACGACGGTGGAGAGTTGCAACTCGGTCGAATGATTCTGCTGCCACTATCGCTTGTTGCGATCCTTGTCCAAACAGGGGCAGAGGAAATGCTATACCGCGGGTATCTTCAGCAGCAATTCGCGGCACGCTTTCAAAGTCCCGTGATCTGGATGGTAGCACCGAACGTGCTGTTCGCGATCGCCCATCTGGACCTGAGCGGCGATCCCATTCTGAGCCTGCAATACGTCGCGTGGACCTTCGCATTCGGGCTGGCCTGCAGTGACCTGACCGCCCGCACGGGCAGTTTGGCGGCGGCCATTGGCTTTCACTTTTCCAATAATGCCTACGTTTTTCTGTTCTGGGCCGAGGAATTCACGCCCGACTCAGGACTGGCGCTCCTGCTGTTTCCCGAATGGGATGGGGCCGCCGCGCCCGAAGCTGTGCCCCTGATTGACCTGATTTTCTTGAGCGACCTCGCCTTGCCTCTGGTTCTGTGGCTCGCGGTGCGTCTGGCTATTCGCCGCTGATTGCAATCCTGCGCCATGACGCTTATTTGTGCGCCAACGCGCCGCAGTAGGCCTCAGGGGTATGCAATGAACTGGATCACCAACTACGTCCGTCCGACAATCAACTCGTTCTTCTCGCGCCGTGAAGTTCCCGAGAACCTGTGGACCAAGTGTGAGTCGTGCGGAACCATGCTGTTCCACCGTGAACTCAGGGATAACCAGAACGTCTGCACCAACTGTGGTCATCACATGGCGATCACCCCGCGCGAGCGTTTCGAGCACCTGTTCGACGGCGGCGTCTTTACCGAGGTAGCCGTGCCAGAGCCGATCGCAGACCCCTTGCAGTTCCGCGACCAGAAGAAATACCCCGACCGCATGAAAGCGGCCCAGAAAAAGACCGGCGAGAAAGAAGCCATGCTGGTCGCCGAAGGCGAAATCGGCCGGACCCCCATTGTGGCGGCGGCGCAGGACTTCACCTTTATGGGTGGCTCCATGGGCATGTACGTGGGCAACGCGATCATCGCTGGTGCCGAGCGTGCAGTTGAAATGGGCCGTCCCTTTGTTCTGTTCTCGGCCGCTGGTGGCGCCCGCATGCAAGAGGGTATCCTGTCCCTGATGCAGATGCCCCGCACCACCGTTGCCGTGCAGATGCTCAAAGAAGCGAACCTTCCCTACATCGTCGTCCTGACCCACCCGACCACCGGTGGCGTGACCGCGTCCTACGCGATGCTTGGCGATATCCAGATTGCCGAACCCAACGCCCTGATCTGCTTTGCCGGTCCCCGCGTGATCGAGCAGACCATCCGTGAAAAGCTGCCCGAGGGGTTCCAGCGCGCCGAATACCTGCTGGACCATGGCATGCTGGACCGCGTGACACCGCGCACCAAGCTGCGGGACGAGCTGATCACTATCACCCGTATGCTCATGGGCCAACCCCCAGCCGTGGCCGGTGACCTGCCTGCCCCTGACGAAGCCGCCGAGGCACCTGCCCTCGACGCACCTGCAGAAGAGCAGAAATGACTGAGGTGACATCGGACGTCATCCTTGACCGGATGATGGCGCTGCACCCCAAAGTCATCGACCTGACGCTAGACCGTGTCTGGCGTTTGCTCGAAGCTCTGGATAACCCGCAGAACGCGATGCCCCCCGTGATCCACTTGGCGGGCACCAATGGCAAGGGCAGCACCCAAGCCATGATCCGCGTGGGCCTCGAGGCGATGGGCAAGAAGGTCCATGCCTACACCTCGCCCCATTTGGCCCGTTTCCACGAGCGCATTCGTCTGGCGGGCGAGTTGATCAGCGAACCCGCTCTGACCGCCTTACTCGACGAGTGCTACGAAAAGAATGGCGGCGAGAATATTACCTATTTCGAGATCACGACCTGCGCAGCCCTACTGGCCTTCGCTCGGACACCGGCGGATTACACTCTGCTGGAAGTTGGGCTTGGCGGCCGTCTGGACGCGACCAATGTGATCGACACACCCGCGCTGACCATCATCACGCCCGTGGACATCGACCACCAGCAGTTCCTAGGCGAAACGCTGTCCGAGATCGCAGGCGAGAAAGCCGGCATCATCAAGCGTGGCGTCCCCGTGATCGTCGGCCCGCAAAAGGATGAAGGTCTCGAGGTGATCGAAGCCCGCGCCGAACGTCTTGGCGCTCCGGTTCTGGCCTATGGTCAGCACTGGCATGTGGGCACTGAAAATGGCCGTCTCGTTTACCAAGACGAACAAGGCCTGCTGGACCTGCCGCTGCCCAACCTGCCCGGCCCACACCAGATCATGAACGCAGGCGCCGCACTGGCTGCCCTGCGCCACCTCGGCGCTGATGAAGCGGCCTGTGAAGCAGCTGTGACCCAAGCGTTCTGGCCTGCCCGCATGCAGCGCCTGCGCGAGGGGCCCCTGTTCGACATCGCCGGTGACGCAGAACTCTGGCTGGACGGCGGGCACAACCCCGCCGCCGGTGACGCGATTGCGGCGACCCTGTCGCAGATGCCCGAACGCGAGACGCACCTGATCTGCGGGATGCTGAACACCAAGGACATCACAGGCTACCTGCGCCCCATCGCACAGTATGCCAGCAGCCTGACTGCCGTTTCGATCCCGGGTGAACCGAACACTCTGCCTGCTGAAACCACAGCAGAGGCAGCAGCAAAGGTCGGCATGACTGCGTCGACTGCGCCTGATGTCGACACGGCCCTGCGCCAGCTAACCGAAGGCAACCAGAACATCCGCGTTCTGATCTGTGGATCGCTGTATCTGGCGGGTCAGATTCTACAGAAAAACGGCTGAACCCGTCGGGGTCCAGCCGCTTTCATTCCGATGTGAGCGGTCGGGTTATTAAGCTTTGCGGTTCGACACGCGGCGCTGCGCACGGCCCTGTGCGCGCATCACGGTCGCAACGACGTCTGCTTCAGACGCAGGCATAACGACCACATTTGCGGTCGGAACGCGCTTGCGTGCGACGCTGCAGGCACCGCTTCCAGGGCGAACCATCATAACAACGGGGCTGTTGCCCTGTTCGATAATGCTCAGCAGTGCTTCGGCGTGCTCTTCGTCAGAGGCGCTGTCCTCCAGGCAAAGAATTACGGTGTGAAAGGTCATGCCGCTGTTGCGCATGATAGACACGGCCAACGTTGGATCGTCTGATCCGGCAACCTCGAGCCCTTCTTCGGACAGAAGCTGGGTCATCGCCCCAAGTGCTTCTGTCGAATCCGTGACCAGCAAGACAGGCAACGATGCAGAGCCAGCAGCGCTCTTCGCGTCATGCGCCCATGTCCGCACAGGCTCATTCGCCACCAGATGCATCGCGCGGCCGTACCGCTCGAAATGAATGCCACCATCCGCGCTGCACACGAATGTCAGGCCACGGGGCTCCTTGCGAGGAAGGTAGCCACATGTGCGAACGCTACGGCGCCCACCAGAGGGGGTGTTATCGTTTTCGAACATCGTATCGCGCCACCATAGAAGGGTGTGTCAAACTCATGAAAACCCTACTCCACTTGAGGCGTACTCGACAGACATCCTTCGGTATCGAGTTATATCCTTTGGGATGCTACATACATCCGTAGGAATGTCCCGAGCGGAACGTCCGTGGTGGTTCAGCGCTGTATCGGCAGGAATTGTCTCGCGTTTTTGCCAATCAGAGCGGATCTGCGCCGACTTTCATATCCGAAGCGCAGTCAACTGCCCATCTCGCAGACGGCGAGTCGCGCCAGATCATCGTGTAGGTTTAACTATCACCTCGACCGTAGAAGATATCTCATATGGGTATTCGCGAGTCGCGCTCAGGCAGTCTGCGCTGCAACCGCGATTCGCCGATCGGCGTCGCCAACCCTTGGCGGACGGGATCACTCCCGATCGTCACCCCAGCCTTCGGATTGCATCTCACGCAGGCGGCTGGCGGTACGGGTAAATTCAAACGCACCGTCCCCTTCGACATACAACATCTCGGGTTTATCAGCTGCGCTCGCAATCAGGCGAACCTTCGCTTCGTACAGGGCATCGATCAGAGTTACGAACCGTTTGGCCTCGTTGAAATTCGAGCGACCCAAAGTGGGGATATTCTCGATCACCAGCACACGTAGCGCATGGGCAATCGCCAAATAATCTGCAGGCCCCAGCGCCGCTCCGCAAAGCTCGTGGAAGCCAGCGCGCCCGACACAGTTATGATGGCGCGGGATTTCCAGCTTACGGCCTTTGACGGTCAGAACCAGAGAGTCCTCTCGCCCACCTGTCAGGTCTCTCCAGATCGCATTGATCTCTTGGCGGGCGGCTTCGTTCGCGGGCGAGAAATAGACAGGACTGCCGGCCAGACGATCCTGACGGTAATCTCGAGGGCTTTCCATCTCCCACACCACCAACTGTTCTTTGATCAAGGCAATAAAGGGCAGGAAAAGTTGACGATTGAGGCCATTCTTATACAGATCATCCGGCACGCGGTTCGAGGTTGTGACTACGACAACACCAGCGTCAAAGAGCATCTGGAACAATCGCCCCACAATCATCGCATCAGTGATATCGGTGATCTGCATTTCGTCAAAAGCGAGCAGCTTCACATCATCGATGATCTTTTGTGCTGCGGGTTTCAGAGCATCCTCAACACCCTCGGCACGGGCTTTGTGCATCGCCTCGTGGATTTCCTGCATAAAGGCATGAAAGTGGACGCGGCGCGCTGGCACGTTCAACTCAGAGACGAACAGATCCATCACCATGGATTTACCGCGGCCCACCCCACCCCATAGGTACAGACCCTTTGGAGGCGGTGGCGCCTTGCGAAAGAGCCCGCGTTTTACCGGCGTCGACAACTCGGCGCGAATGCGCTCGAATTCGGGCAGTACAGCCTCTTGGGCAGGGTCGCTCTGGATATCACCGGCAGCGACTCGGGCCGCATAAATCTGTTGGATCGTCTGTGTCATAGGCCTGATTAACTTGGCAGACGAACTAGGCCAATAGGTCAAAAGACTTCACCTAGAACACATTCAAAAAAACAGATTATACTTTTTGCTATTTTACTTTTGCCTTCCTCAGCGTTCCCCAGTAGACTTTGATAGTGTTTTGTTGTGCGTCGGTTATCATTTAGAACAATACTACAAACGTACGAGCGGGTAGAATGATTGCTGAGCAAGCATCCGAGAAGACTAAAGTCCTGATTGCAGACGACCACTCGATGGTCCTCGAGGTTCTCAGCCTATTCCTGGCCTCACAGCCCGATTTGGCAGTCGTTTCTGCAACAAATCTGGACGAAGCCCTTGATAAGCTAAAAGAAGAAGGCACGGTCGACGTGGTTCTTCTGGATTACAACATGCCTGGCATGAATGGTCTCGAGGGTCTGAAAAAGATGCTGGACAGCACCGCTGGCAAACCAGTTGGTATCATCACCGGCACGCCGACGCGGAAGTTGCTGGATGAGACTCTGGAAATGGGCGGCGCAGGCCTGATCCCCAAAACGATGCAGGCGCGCAGCTTGGCAAATGCCATCCGCTTTATCGCGTCGGGCGAGGTCTATACCCCGCTCAGCCTCATGCACGAGGAACCGGCCCAGGCTGCGAACCCTGACAGCCCGCTCAGCGACCGTGAAATGACCGTTCTGAATTTCCTTGGCGAAGGCAAACAGAACAAAGAGATCGCATACGAGCTCGACCTGTCCGAAGCGACGATCAAGATGCACGTTCGTTCGATATGCACCAAGCTGTCTGCAAACAACCGCACCCATGCGGTGTTCATCGCGCGGAACTCCGGCCTGCTGTAATCCAAGTGGGGCGCTGTAGAAGCGCGCCCCGCTAGTTCACTTCGCCGATCAACCCACGGAGCCGCATGATTGCGGCTTTTTTGATTTGTGACACACGGCCTGTGGTCACACCAAGGATCGCCGCGACCTCGTAGACGTTCAGTTCCTCGACATAGTACAGGTGCAAGAGCAGCGCCTCGCGCTCTGGCAGCTTTTCCAGTGCATTGCGTAGCAGCTGTTTGAGCTGCGACTGATGCGTCAGGTCTTCGGAGTTCTGGTTGCGGTCCTCGAACAGCATAGACTGATCCGAGTATACCTCGTCCAGCGACTGCACGCGGTTTGCTTGAAACCTTGCTTGCCATTCCTCGTATTCCTCAATGGGAATTTCCAGTTTGGCCGCGACCTCTTCGGCCTCGGGCGTCCGCCCGAATTCGCCTTCGAGGGCCTGAATGGCTTTCTTGACCTCTTGCTGCATCGCAATTGTCTTGCGGCACAGGTTCGAATTTCGCCGCAGCAGATCGACGATTGATCCCCGAACACGGATCGCAGCATAGGCAGAAAAAGAGACCCCTTCGCGCACGCTGTAGCGCTGCGAGGCGTCAACGAGGCCGAGATATCCGGCCTGCATTAGGTCTTCGAGTTCTACGAACCTTCCGACTCGTCCCAAGAAATGCCAGGCCAATCGCTTGACCAGATGCATGTGATCTTTGACCAGTTTTTCGGGGCTCGGCGCCTGCTCGGCATAGGATTTTGGCGCAATCATTCCACACCTCCGGAACTTGAGGGCTTTTGTGCGTATAGGCTTTGGATGCCCGCAGGCAGGGTTTGGCTCAGGGCTGCGGATATCTGGTCGCGGTCAGCGGCTGTCAGCGCGCCCACCACGGATTTCATTGCGCTGATCCATGTCAGCGGCAGACCGGCATCGACCAGACCCGTAATGTCATCAGGGTCCAACTCTTCTCCGGGGTTGGTGGTCAAGGCGACCACAGGGTCCAGCGCGCGCCATTGGCTCGCACTGGTCAGGACAGCCTTGCGCCGCATCCCCAAAGGCAGCGTGAGAACTGTGACTGTGTCTTCTTGCGTCGCCATGGCGTCGATGACGTCCTCTGACAGAGCGCTACGGCCCGACACGACCACGATGTGCAAATCGCAATCAGTCGGTGATTTCTTGAGCATATCGGCATTGGCGAAGTCCATCGGACAGCCCAAAAGCCGCGACTTCGACATCAGGTACGCACCATCCGCATGCGAGGCGCCGACGAAACTGACTTGGACGTCGCGGCCTGCTTGTGCCTGAGCTGCGGCAATTTGCAGAGACAGCAGGGACTTACCCGCGCCAACGCGGCCCACCAGCACCAAACGGCGTGCCCGCAGGACAGTAGCCGCAGGTGCGATCTGGGTGCGGCGCATCAGAGCAGCCACGCCATCTGTATCGGCGTTCGGGGCAGGTGTCGCCACGTTCTTGGCTGTTTCACCGGGCACGGGGTTCATCTGCGACTTGAACAGCTTGGAGAACCCCGCCTTGGGTCCGTCCGAACTAGGGGCCGTAGACGCAACCGTTTTGGGCTGCTCGACCTGAGGCATTGGCACAATCTGCGCCGTATTCGGAACCGCGGCGGGCGCTTCGGGCGCGGGCTGGGTTGCGATAGCGACGGCCTCTTTCGGCGGGACGGGATCGGTGGTCGCGGTAATCTCGACCATCCCGTTCCGCTTGACCGTGGACAGGATCAGGGCATCGGGCCCCAGACGGGCGACGATCTCGTCCATCGCCTGTGCGCTATCTTCTGCTCGTACGACTGTGGTCGGCATCAGAGGGTCTCGTCACTTCAGTTCTGGGGGGCCTGACCGATTTGGCGATTTCCGCCCACGGTGGCCACGATTTCGATCTTGCGGTTGTCCGGCAGCTCGTTCACCGCCAGCACGATGGCGTCGCTGCCATGTCCACGCAGGAAGCCCGCAAAAGGTCTCCGCAGCGCGTTAGAGACAATCACCACGGGCTGGCGCCCCTGAGAGAGCATCTCTTCGTTTGCTTGGTTCAGCGCCTGCAGCATCTTCTGGGTCAGGCCCTGATCCACGATCAGCCCCGCCCCTTTCTGGTAGCTGCGAGTCAGCAGCTCTTCGAAGTCGGGCGACAGCGTGATCAAAGGCAGGTTTTGGTTCAGCGGCGCGATCTGTTGCAGCAAGAGCGGCGTCAGTGCGGGGCGCAGAGCCTCGGCCATGTCTTGGGGGTCTTGCAAACGGCTTGCCACATCGGCCAATCCTTCCAAGATTCTGCGCAAATCGCTGACAGGAATGCGTTCGGACAGCAGATGACGCATGACAGAAGTGACGGTGTGCAGGGGCACGGGCTTGGGCACGACCGACTCGACCAGTGTGGGGCTGACCTCTGCCAGACGATCCAGCAGACCTTGGACGTCGTCGGGGCCAATCAGGTTGGCCGCGTGCTGGTACAGCATCTGGCTCAGATGGGTCGCAATGACAGAGTCGGGCTCGACCACCACGTGATCGTCGGCTTCGGCCTCGGCGCGCTGGTGGGGCATGATCCACGTCGCATCCATACCGAATGACGGATCTTTGACATCTACGCCCTTCAGTTTCTTGGTCGACATACCGCCCTGTAGGGCCAGAATGCGGTCCGGATAGACGGTATCCTCGGCCACAATCGCCTGACCAATGCGGATGCGATAGGTGTTCGAAGGCAGGTTCAGGTCGTCGCGAATGCGCACGCCAGGCACCACGAAGCCCATGGATTTCGACACCTCGCGGCGAATGCCGGTAATGCGCGACAACAGCTCTCCGCCCGACGCGGTATCGATCATTCCGACCAGACCAAAGCCGATCTGGATCGAGATGGGTGCGTAGTCGGTGACCTCTTCTGCGGTGATGGTACCGCTGTTTTGCGCCTCGCCTTCAGCGCCCGGAAGAGCGGGCAGATTGGCACCGCCGGATGCCTCGTCCTGTTTGGGTTTGATCTCGTTTTGGCGAGAATACCAATAGGCCGCACCCGCACCAGACGCCCCCAAGAGGAACAGGATATTGGGCATGCCAGGAACCATCCCCAGCAGGGCCATTACACCTGCAACGGGTAGCCATGCGCGGCTGATGTTGACCTGTTCGGTAATGTGCTCGGCCATGTCAGCCTCGCCCGAGACGCGAGTCACGATGATCGCAGTCGCGATCGAGAGAAGCAGCGACGGGATCTGAGCGACCAGACCGTCACCGATCGACAGCAGAACATAAGTCTCTGCCGCAGTTCCAGCCGACAAACCATATTGAGTGGTACCGATGATGATACCGCCCAAGATGTTGGCCGCGAGGATCATGATACCCGCAACCGCGTCGCCTTTGACGAACTTCGACGCACCATCCATGGCACCGTAGAAATCGGCCTCTTCGGCGACTTCCTTGCGACGCGCGCGCGCATCTTCGGGGCTCATGATGCCAGCGTTCAGGTCGGCGTCGATCGCCATCTGCTTGCCGGGCATCGCGTCCAGAGTGAAGCGGGCAGAGACTTCGGACACGCGGCCCGCACCTTTGGTAATCACCACAAGGTTGATGATCATCAGGATGATAAAGACGACGATACCAACCGCGAAGTTGCCCCCGATGACGAACGCCCCAAAGGCCTCGATCACCTTGCCCGCAGCGCCTGCACCCGTGTGACCGTCGGTCAGAACGATACGGGTCGAGGCCACGTTCAGCGCCAGTCGCAGGGTCGTCGCCATCAGCAGAAGGCTGGGGAAGCTGCTGAAGTCCAGCGGCTTGTAGGTGTTGATCGCCACCATCAGAACCAGCAGCGACAGCAGGATATTAAAGACAAAGAAAACGTCGAGCAGGAACACCGGCAGCGGCAGGACCATCATGGCGATCATCGCCAGGATGCCTAGGGGCAGGAACATGCCGCCCATCTTCTCTGTCGCCGAAGGATTTGAAATGTCAGCCATGCTGGCGGTCTCTTTCGCAGTTGACGGTTTTTCGACGCTTTGCGCCGTTCGTCGGATAATCTGCAAAAGCCGTGCCAGACGGTCCTATCCCATTGGTTTTAGGGAATAGCCGATCTGCGGGGCAGGATGGCACAGGGCTTGCAGACTTTCCGGCATCCACCGGCCCGCAACAGGAGAGCCTGATGCCCACCACCCCCTCTTTCATGCGCCTTGCATGTGCCGCCAGCATCGGACTGGCGCTGGCAGGTTGCCAAATGCCCCATCGCGCAGTTCAGGACCTGCCCTCGGACCCTGCCCCGCAGACCCGCGAGCTGGCAGAACTGAAGGACGCGATTGACCAGAACACCCCCGCCATGATGGCCCGCGCCAAAAAGGCCGAAGAGATCGTGCCGCTCACCGGCATGGGCTTTTCGCAAGTGGCAGGCCAACCCGGCAAAACCACCAATGAAAAGCGCCTGATGGCGATCCGCGCTGCCCGCCTAGAGGCGATGCGCGATCTGACCGAACAGGTGCACGGTCTGCGTCTGGATTCGACCTCGACCGTGAACGACATGGTGCTGCGCAGTGACTACATTCGCGGCCTTGTCGACGGTGAAATCCGCGGCGCCCGCACGACCAGCATCAAGCCCAAGAGCAGCGACACTTTCGAAGTTGTCCTGACCCTCGACCCTGACGTTGTCCGTTACATCGTCAAAGCTGCTAAAACCGGGAACTAAGCCATGATCCCTTCGCCCCTCGCTCTGCTGATCCGTCTGGCCACCATTGCCACAGTTCTGCTGTCTCTTGCGCTGCCCGTATCGGCCGCGACCAAGAATGATCAGGCTGTCTGGATCGAGGCTTGGGGCCACGCAGCGCCCGCCCGCGGCGAAAGTCAGGACAGCGCCAAGCGCCGTGCCCTGATCGACGCGCTGGTCAACGCTGGCCTGCAAGGCGGTGCGACCATCCGCGGCTACACCTTCATGGACAAGAGCAACATCGTCGCCGACCGCGCACTGATGCTCGCCAAAGGGCGCGTGATGCGCCACAAAATCCTGTCCTCGAATTTCGACGGCAATCTGTGGCAAGTGCGCGTACAGGCGTTGGTCGGTCCCGTGCCCGCAGGCTACTGCGGCAGCAAGCGGAGCCTCGTGATCAGCGCCCACGCGCCGACCTATCGCATGTCGCCCCACGTACCTGCCTTTACCCTGCCCATGGCGCAGGAAGTCTACAAAGACATGCTCTACACCATCGAGCGCAACCCCGCGACGCGGCTAGAGCGTGTGATGGCGAGCACCGGACGCGAGTCCAGCACCGTGCGCGCCAGCGGAATGGACTACAACAGCCTGACCCGTGGCACCGCGCCCTCTTCGGTACCTGGTGACCACGTGCTGCGCGTGACCTTCAACGGCGATGTTGCGCTGCAAAACGGAATGCAAACGGTTGTGCTGAATATCGACATCGATATGCGCGAGAGCAACGGCAACATCCGCACCCATCGCATCCAGCGCGCGGCGCCTGTGCCAAAGAATACCACCCTGCACGGTCTGACACTGCGCACCCGCACCACGACCGAAGCGCTCTTGCTGCGCGGCGTTGGTGACGAATTCAACCAAGTGCTCAGCGCCTTGGGATGTGAGCCACCTGCCGCACGCGTCGATTACGCCAGCAACACCCTGAGTGTGCCTGTCGGCGCCCGTCACGGGATCACACGCGGCGCTCTTGCCGTGCTCGAAGACCCGAACGACAGCTTTGGCCTGCTCGAAATCACCAAGCTGGAAAACAACCGCGCCGTTCTGCGCCCCCTCGACCCGACCCGCAGCGCCTCTAGCTTTGCCGGACGTCTGGTGTACTTCATGGAGGCTGGCCTGTGAAACTGCGCGCACTTCTTCTAGCTTTGATGCCGACGGTTGCAATGGCCTCCCCCTATGCGGATGGGATCAGCCCGACCGAAGTGACCGATCTGGTTAGTCAGGCGATGGTCGCTGCCGGTCAGAACGGGCAAATCCAAGTCAGCCAGATGCGCGGCTTTCCCGCCTGTGCAGATGCGCCAGCGGTGAGCCCCCGCAGCGGAGACTGGCGCACCGTCGAACTGCGCTGCGCCGCCCCCCGCAGTTGGAGCCGCTCTGTACGGACCTCTGCATCGGCGGGCGCATTGCCCCAACGCACCACGCGCGCCGAACCCGCCGGTATTCCCGTGTTGACCCTGACCGAAAGTCTGGCTGCCGGAACGGTGATCGAACCTACACATTTGACTCTAAAACCTGTCCGAGATGGGTCGTTAGATGGCCTGATGACAGATCCAAACTCTGTGATTGGCCGCACTCTGACGGTCAATCTGGGCGAGGGTCGCCCTGTTCTGGCGCGTCATCTGGAACACAACTGGTTGGTTACCGAAGGGACACCCGTCGCAATTGTCTACAATGCTGCAGGAATGTTGATCTTAGCATCAGGAATTGCAGCCGAGAACGGCCAACGTGGCCAGATAATTGCAGTACGGAATGTAGGAAGCGACAGGCTCGTCAAAGCCATCGTAACCGAACGCAATAAAGTACGAGTGGCGGCTAAAATGAACTAGCCATCCGTCGTTGTACTGTCCGAGAGTATTTGTATGCCTGTTTCTGTCTAAACCCGAGGAGAACGTCATGGTAGACTCCATCAATCCGTCCCTCGCCCGCGCCCGAATTCAAAAGACGCAGGGTGATACGCCCGCCCAAAGCTCCAAAGGTGCCGAGGGTTCAACGAGCGTCAACGCGCCCGCTGCAACTGACAGCGTGTCGCTTAGTGCCGCTGTGGCCCAGATGCCTGCTGGCGTCGACGAAACGAACCCGCCGTTCGACGTCGAAGCCGTGAAGCGCATCAAGGATGCCATTTCGCAGGGCAACTACCCTGTCGATCTGGACCGGATCACGGACAGCCTCTTCGAAGGCTACCGTGAGCTGATGCTCTAAGAACAAAAACTCGAAGCAATAAAACTGGAATCCCGAACGTGACCAGCGAACTGATCCTTTTGACCACCGCCGCAGCAGTTTCCACTCTTCTGGCGGGTGGTGCCTATGTCGCCCTGCGCCGTAAGCGTGCCCAGAAATCCGCGACCAAAGCCGAAAAGGCAGTCCTGGCAAACGTTGCCGAGGAACAGGCCAAGATTGGCGCAACGATCGAAGCAATTGCCACCGAGATTAAAGACATGCGCTCGGACATCCAGTGGCTGACCAGCGAACGCATGATTGATCAGGCCATCAACATGGCCCGTGAAGGGGAAAGCGGCTCCGAGATTGCGCGCCAGACTGGCATTTCAGCCGATGAACTGGTGGCAATGCAGGCTTTCCGCCGCCACTAATCAACTCTTGTTGCAGGTTGCCGGCAACTTGTTTTCCGGCAACTTACCACACCATTCTGTAAACAACTGACGAGCGCGGGCCTGAATGGTCAGGCGCTCTTGTTTTGAGATCTCCTGGCTCACGCCTTCGCGGAAGAGCGCCGCATAAGGGGCCTCGAACGCAGCCGCGACCGTGAACCACAACAGGGCTTCTGCCTTTTGCGAGGGTTCGCTGACCTCGTTGTAAACGCGGCCAAGAGCGGTCAGCGCTCCAAGGTCACCGCGAAGCGCCGTATCCGTCAAATCCTTGATCAGCCTCGCAGCTACGTCGGCGCGGCCTTCCTCGGTCAGGCGTTCACGCAGCAATTTGATCATGTCGATTGCCGCCTTCTCTCCCGAGAACCGCGATCGCCAAGCCCAGTAATAGGCATCTTGGTCATTCTGCGGAACGCCCTGCCCGATCGCGTAGAGCACGGCCAGATTGGCCTGTGCGGCACCATCGTTATGATCGGCCAGATCACGAAACAGCACGACAGCGCGGTCTAGGTCACCCCCCTTGAAGGCCGCCATCGCTTCGTCGAACTGGTCCGCCGAAGCAGGCAGTGCCACTGCCAGAGCCAAGGCCGCTGCGCTGAGTGTTCTGGTCAAAGTTGCTTTCATCGTCCCGCCATCATCACGAGCTGTAGATACAAGAGCCGCCGCTTCCGGCCGCCAAGGCTGATCTGGTAGACCACAATCCGCGGGCGCTTTCCTGGCTCGGTCTCGACCTCGATCTCGACCGCGTCTGGCAGGTGCACATCATAAGTCGCCAGCATCCGCTTGGGGTCATCCATGAACGCCGATTGGAAGGGTTTGTCGATCCAGCCACGCGCTAGCGCGCGGCCCAAAATGTCAGGCAGGTGACGCTCGATCTCGTCCAGCGTCATCAGGCGGGTGATCCGTTCGACAAGCACAAATTCTTCGGCGGGCAAGGTGTCCTGAGCTTCTGCCGCAGGGGGCGGCGTCCAGTCCGGATCCGCAGGCAGCACCTCCGCCGTGGGCGTCCGTACGCCACGTCCAAACAAAAGCCTGAATGGGGCCAGCGCCCATTTCATAGCGAATGCCATCTACGTCCTCTCTTGCCCCGATGTGGGTCACGGGTGCAGTGCTCTTGTATTTATCTTTCGGTCATCTTCCGAAATTTTTTAGCCCTGCGTTAAAGTCTAACAGGTTTGGCACCTGCCTTGCACAACCTTTTGCAGATTTGAAAAGCCCAAGGAGGCACGCGCCTATGTCGGCCGAGCCGATTTCATCCAAAGCCAGCATCCTGCTGACCATCCTCCCCGCCATTGTTGTGGTCGGGGCCTTTGGCGGCGGTCTGTACTTTTCTCTGACAGCCAAACCCGATCTTCCCGAACCTGAAATTGTTGAGGAAGAGGTGTTGGAAGAAGAGACAGAGGACCTGCCGGATCGGACTTATATCGACATCATCAACCCGATCAAAGCGACCCTGCCCCAGCTTGGCGGGACCGTCCTGATCAACATAGGGCTCGCGATCCGCGAGGACGTCGGCAAAAAGGTCTACGATATGCTTAAGAATAATCCGGGCCCGCTTATGGCGCCCATGACGGACGCTGTGCAGGATCTGGTAGACCAGATGCCTCCGGACAGTGACTGGCAGGATTTGCGTGCTGAGTTGCCTGCGGTGATCCGCGACAAAATGAACGTCGAACTGACCTCTGAAGACCGCCCAAATCCGGTTTACGAGGTACTGATCCTGAATTTCACCATAGGCGGCTAAATTGGCCCGCCTCTTGCAGGGTTTCCATTAAGAGACACAGGAGACCCTGCCATGAACATGATCTACGACCCCAAAACCGCACCCGCCACGCCCGCGCCTGTGATGATGGTGGAAACCGTTTTCTGCGATAAGAACGGTGCCCCTCGGAACCGCAAGCGTGTGTCGCTCACTTCGCTGGTCGAAGCACTCAAGACACCTCTGCGGATCGGTTAACCCCCACACAATCCGTGACAAGATCAAAGCCAGACCTGAGGATGTCCCTCAGCTCTGGCTTTTGTATTTTCTGTATTTGACTACGAAGCTGATGCTACCAACAACCATCATAGCGGTTGCAATCCAGCCCGCATCAGGCACCAAGCCAGCCAGACGGACCATGCCCTCGGGTCGCAGGCCGATCAGGATCACGATGGGTAGCGCACACATCATGAAAACGCGAATGCGCATGCAGGAACGGCAGGGTTTACCGAGCAATGCCATGGCTCAATCCTTGCGCTTGTAGGCCAGACGCAACCGGCGTGACTGGTCTATTTTATGTTTCAGTTGTTTTTGCTGTAGCTTCACCGACGATATCGCAAGCTCGATTGCTTTGAGCGCATCTCTGACGGATTCCAGCTGCTCGACCAACGGGGCTTCGCCCTTTGGCACCGTGCCAACAACCGCCAGCGCCGCGCACCGCAGCTCGTGGTCCAGCCGCGCGACCTCGTCCAGAGCGCCCGCGTTTGCGGCCAACTCTAGGCGTTGCGCGATATCGGACAGCCGCTCGAGCGACTGGGCCGATGTCATATGCCGGACCAGATCACTGCTCACGACGGTTTACCCCCGACTTCGGGGCCAATCTGGCGCCATGCAGACATCACGTCCGAGATGCAATCGCGGGCCGCAACAATCTGTGCCTCGGGATCGCGGCGCATCAGTGCCAGGATCTGCTGGCGCGAATATTCGTACAGCTGGAACAGGCTTGTTGCGATGTCGCCGCCTTTTTCAAAGTCCAAAGAGGACTGCAGAATGTAGATCGCCGTTAGGGCGCGGCTGGTATGTTCGTCCGGCGCCTTCACTCCTTCGCCGAACGAGGTCGCCAAAACCGACAGGGACCGTTCGAGCTCTCGTAGGGTAACAAGGATAATCTCGTGCGGATTGTCGACCTCGGCCGCGTTCGCGGATTGGGCTTGGCGATAGCGCGATCGTGCTAGGGCAATGGACATTTTGATGCTCCTTCAGTTTCCCTGACGCTTCCATCGTCGTGTTAAATTCAACGACAATTCCTTTGCATCTTTTAGGCCAAATTGCCTGTTCTGGCCGAGTTAAGTGTTTGTCAAAAAATAAAAAAACCACGCCCCGAGGGGCGTGGCCAAAAAGAGTCCGATATCAAGCAGTTATGCCGAGGCAAAGCTGCTGACAGACAGAACCATGCCAACGTCACCGCCGGTCAGGATCGCAATTCCCGACAGATCGCGCATGCCAGACAGCACACCGCGCAGCGGACGAAGCAGGACCAACTGCTGCCCCAGCAGCTCGTCGACCGGGATTGCGCGACGGATGTCGTTATAGCGCACAATCACATAGAGGCCGTCTGGGCTGTCGCCGTTCTTGAATTTGCCGTTCGACAGGGGCTGGATCTTGATCAGGTCCCCGTCGTCCAACCGCAGCATCGCCATGTTACGAGCGGCAACGACAGGAACAACGTCTTTGCCCTGATGGATCCGCTGGATCGATTCAATCGGCAGCACGTAGCGCACATCGCCAACCCGAACGACCATGCCGTCCAGAACGATCATGTGCAGCGGCAAACTGAGGTGGAAACGCTGACCGCCCTTGGGAATGGACGTTGTTTTCAGCGCGCCGCCTTTGCTCTTTACGTCTTCGACCAGCTTTGCAAAATCAGCATTGCCTTCGATAAACGCCCCGTCGTCGCTCAGATCGACCACCACACGGTCGTCTTCGTTCGCCAGCGAAATGTGGAACTTGGCCGGTTTGGCGTCAGATTCCATACGCAGAGTCACCAGTGCCTTCAGGAAGTGGCGCAAATCGGTGATCATAGTCTGATCGAGCATCGCTTCGCCGCCCGCCGCCGACAAGCGCGCGCTTCCACCGTGCTTGCGCGCCATCGTTTCCACAAAGGACGCCAGCGGCTTGAGCAAGACGTTCGCAGGACGCGAACGCATCGCGACGCTTTCTTCCTGCAACTGCCCCAGTTGGCTGGCCAATTGCGTTTCCGCTTCGGCCAGCTGCTGCAGACGACCCATGTGGTTGTCCATCACGTCCCGCAGGATGGTGCGGTGACGTGCATTCAACGGCGGAGCATCCGAATGCTGGATGCTCATCTCGATTTCCTGCATCAGGTCGGACATCGCCATCTGGCGAACCATTTCCTGGACCATCGCCTGACCAGAGCTAATCTCGCCAATGGTCTCCAACAGACGCAGCCCATCACCGCCCGATCCCATCGCAACGTTAAAGTCGATCGGATCGTCGCTCGCTGCCTGTTGGGTTGCGCCCTCTTCTTCTTGGACTTCCAGACGCATGGTGCTGAACAACTTGGTCGACGAGGGGTCGATCTGGATCAGCGTTTCATGCAGATGATCATCCGGCAGCGTGGTCGCCACCAAGAAGTCAAACAGGGTGATGTCGTCTTGGAACACCGTCACGTTGGTGATCATGCGCGCTTGCTTGGACGACACCCAATCGAGAAACGCTTGCGCGATATCTTCGTCATCGTTCAAGTCTGCACGGATCACGTGGAAGTTCAGACCCGCTTCGATCGCCGACTGCGCCTTCTTTACACTGTCTGGCGACAGAACGCGGTGGAACTCTTTGGGCAGGCCCAGACGCTGCTCGATGCTCTTGGCCGTCACCATGCCCGAGGCAAGGAAGCAGACGGTCGATGCTTCTTCGAACAGCTTTTCGATCTTACTCGTATCAGGGTTGTCCCCCTGATCCAGCGCGTCGAAAACCAGCTCCATCGTATCTACAAAGCCGCGGGCGATCTGGATCAGGATGACGTCCGGCTTGACCCCGTCCACGCGAACACGTGCGAACAAGTCGATCAGCGCCATGGTCAGCTGAGCCGCTGTCTCCATGCGGAAATAGTTACAGGCGTGGAACGCACGGCGCATCAGCCCTTCGAAGCCGACAAACCAAGTCTCGCCTTGGCCGTTGTTTTCCTCGAGCCCTGTGCGCAGTTCGGTCAGGGTATCAAAGATGTTGTCGGCACCCCAGATACGCAGCAACTTAGTCGGGGTCAGCAGATCTTCGGGCACCGCGCCTTGGGGCAGGACCGCCTCAACAGCGGCCAGTTCTTCGTAGAACTGAAGTTCGGCAGCGCGGAAGCTGGTTGCCGTGGTCGCCATTGCGATTAGTTCGGCAGCGCGGGTCACACGCACATAGCCCTGCTCTTCGACCATTTTGATGATCGATTGGCTCAGCTCGTCCAATTCTTTGCCGGTAGGCTTGTTCGCCCCGCCAAAGCGCATGCCGGTTTCCGAAACACGCTTGAACATGTCCGACAGGTCGCTCAGCACCTTGGTGGTGGAGTCCTTGTCGGTTGCCGCCGCCGCTGCGGGCGCAACTGGTGCCGGAGCGGGTGCTGCAGGTGCCGCTGCTGCCGCAGGGACAGGCTCGGGTGCAGGAGCAGGCTCTGCAGGTGCCTCTGCCGCCGGGGCAGGCTCTGCGGGCGCGGGGGCCGCTGCGGGTGCGTCATCCTCGACATCGTCGCCGCCGATGCCCAGATCACGCTTGCGCAGTTGCTTGATCCGCTTGATCACCTGAGTGAGCACGTCCGTCGCGCTGCCCTCGCCAGCCTTCAGCTTGTCGATCTCGGCAACCCAATCATCCAGACCCAGCTGCTTTGCAGCATAGGCCAGACCGTCACCCTTTTTGATGGTGTCGGCGGGCATGTCGCCAGGCGCATCTGCAAGCGTTTTCTCGAAATGCTCGAGCGTTTCGGCGACCATGTCGCTGTAGATCTTGTGATAGACCTTGTCCTCGAGCAAGCGCTTGGCCGCTTCGGAGGGCGACGCGTCATCGGCCGCAGCCTCTTCTGCCGGCGCTTCCTCAGCCGGGGCAGGTTCGGGCGCAGCTTCGATCACAGGCTCGGGCTCGGGGGCCGGTTCGGGCTCTGCCGGAGCTGCCGCTGCTTCGGGCTCTTCGTCCTCTGCAGGGGCGTCGGAACCGTCCTCCATCTCGCCGAACAGATCGTCGTCATCGCCGTAGTTCGTGGGCGCGTCACCCAAGTCGTCCAGCGCAGCGAACATCGATGCCATCGGATCATCCGCTGCGGGTGCAGCAGGCGCAGCCGGAGCTTCTGCCTCGACTTCAGCCGGCGCAGGATCCTCTTCGTCAGTGGCAGCCTCGGTGGCTGCGTCTTCGGTGGAGGCCGCAGCCTCTTCCTCACCGCCTTCGCCAGAATACTTGGCTACCATGCGCTTCAGATCCTCATGCAGTTTTTCCGAAGGGCCGGGGTCAACGTCTGCGCGGGTGGCAGCTGTTTCGTCCAGCATGCCGCGGAGGGTGTCCCCCGTCAGCATCAAAATATCCAGAATCTCGGCATTCAGCGGCACACCCTGATCGCGGACCAGACCAATCAGGTCTTCGCCAACGTGGGCACGGCTCTCTACGGTCGCCAGACCCAGAACACGGGAGTTCCCCTTGAAGGTATGCACAGCGCGGAACAGAGCACCGATGTGATCCTTGGGGTCACCCTCGCCGTCCTGCAACGACTCGAGCGCCTCTTCCATAGCATCAAGGGCCTGCGCACCATCGTCTGCGTAGAGTTCCCAGATTTCGTCCATTTCGTCGTTCATGGTCTACTTCCTTGATGCAACGAGATTCATGGAAAGAGCGAGCGGGGCGGCCAGTTAGGCCGCTTCGACCAGCGAACGCATCACGCGGCGCAGTTCGTCGCCAACACGTTCTTCGAGGTCGTGAGACACAGTGCCCGAGGGTTTGGTCACAACACCATCAGCACCCAGTTCGCGAGCTTTGGCCGCCAGAGGAGAGCCGGACACGGTCACCGAGGACAGCATGCAAATCTTGGCGCGGGTCTTGAGCTTGGCGTGGCGCAGGAACTCTAGGCCGTCCATGACGGGCATTTCGATGTCCAAGAGGATCAAATCCAGATCTTCGTGGTCCGACAGCTTGTCCAGCGCGTCCTGACCGTTGGCTGCCTGAGCAACCATTTTGAAATCAGGGAGGGTCTTGAGGAAGCTGGAGATGTACAGGCGCATCATCGCCGCGTCATCTACGATCATTACTTTGTATGGCATGTGAGGTTCTCCAAAAATCGGCGATTGGGGGAGAGTGCCGAGCCGGTCTTGGCTCGGCACAGTGTCAGTTTAGAAATTTCCGAAGCCACGCTCGTCGCGGTCTGCGTTCGACGCACCAACCGAACCGGCCATAGCCATCTTGCCACCCATCATCTTGGTGATCTGGGCCATCATTTCCGGCGAGAGGTTGCTGAGGTCAGGCATACCGCCCATGGTTTTCTGAGTTTCACGCAACTTGAAGCGACCGATCTCGTTACGCATCTGTGTGGTAGCAGAGGTCATCTGAGAGCTGGTCGATGCCAGTTCCTCGGCCTGCTGGCTGGTGGCCAGTGCAGCTTTGGCGATCTCGCCGATTGCGTCGTTGATCTGCGCCACACCGCGGGACTGTTCGCCCGACGCTTGGTCGATCTCGGACACGATATCGCGGACCTTCTGGATGTCGCCTGCGATCTGGCTGAACGCTTCGCTGGTTTCGCTTGCGATCCGCACACCAGAGGTCACACGGCTTGCCGAGCTCTCGATCAGATCAGAGGTTTCGCGCGCTGCCTTGGCCGAGCGGCCAGCCAGGTTGCGAACTTCCTGAGCAACCACCGCGAAGCCGCGGCCGTGCTGACCTGCGCGGGCCGCTTCCACAGCAGCGTTCAGCGCCAGCAGGTTGGTCTGGAAGGCGATCTCGTCGATGACCTTGATGATCTTGGCAATGTCCTGCGAAGAGGTGTTGATACCTTCCATCGCCTCGACCATCTGTGCGATTTTCTGGTTACCTACGTCGGCGACCTGCGCTGCAGCCTGCACCAACTTCGACGCTTCTTGGGCGCTCGACGCGTTGGCGCGGACCTGTGCATCGGTTTCTTCGACCGAAGCCGACACTTCGTCCACCGACGACGATGCGATCTGGCTGTTGGTGGCCAGCTTTTGCGAGGCGTCGTTCATCTGGCCCGAGGTGCCCGCGATCTGTTCGATCTGACCCGAGAACATGCTGAACACATTGTCGAGGTGGTTAAACGCACGCTCGAAGCTCTGCACGATCCGTGCGTATTCGCCATTAAACTTCGAAGCATCTACGACAATGTCGAGATTACCAGACACGATTGCATCCGACATTCTTTCGATTTCGTCGGTTAGCGAACGGAAATTCTCGCGCTGGCGTTCGACGGTCTCGTGCAAGAATGCTTTCTTACGAGGCTGTTTCGGATAGGCAATATCGAAGTCACCCTGACCAAAGGCATCAAAGACTTTCATTACCGTGGTCTTGGTGTTGATGTGAGCGCGCACCATCTCATTAACCATCATCGCCGCGTCGCGGAAGCGGGCCACGGGGTTCTTGCTCCCGTCCATAAACACGTCAATATCACCAGCGTCGTGGGCCATCGCCATGTCGTTCATCTCTTTGATGAACATGCGGATGCCTTCTTCGTTGGCCACATCTTTGGTGACGTCGGTGAATTCGACCATGAAATAGATCTCACCGTCGTCCTCGTGCTTCGAGATGATCGCGTCGATCGCCAAGCCGTCCATGCGGATCGGCACATCCGTCGCACCGGTCATGTTATCCAGAGCCGAGCGCTGCTTCTGGGGAATCTGGTGGAAGATATCGATATTCGTCCCCACCATTCCCGAAGCCGAGAACGCAGGAATGGCACCTTTCAAGGTGGCTTCATGCGTCGACATCAGCTGACCACACGCCTTGTTTGCGTAGCGGATGATTTTGTCACCATCGACCAGAGCAACGGGGCTGCGCAGCTGGCAGAGCACGCCAGAAGCTGCAACTTTTTGCCAACCGGCTGCGGGTTTGTCTTTCTGAATGGCGTTCATTTCTTCGGTCCTTTGTGGAACATCCGCGTCTTGGGGAGCGGGTACTGGTTCAATGGGGGTGGCGCTGAGGCCGGTTTCTGTCGATTTCGCCGCGGATTGAGTGGTCTTTGGCGGCGTTCTGCGCGTCGGGGATTTGCGAACTGGTTTGTTCTCTTCGGTCATTCTTCCGTTCTCCTCCTTCCGAGCGTCTCAGACTGCTTGGGCCTCAGGGGGTTCCGCCCGCGGCTCGCATACGCAAACAGAGGGACGGTCCGGGCCTCTCTTGGGGCCGTCGCCCGTCGGAGCCGCTGCCGCAGCGCCTCGACGATCCGGCTTGCGTATGTGGACTCGCGGGCCATCCGATCAGGACTTCGCGAGCTTGGGTGCGATGACGTCCATGTCGGACACCAGCAGCGGTACATCCAGCAGGATGACGACGCGCTCGTCGACACGGCCCAGACCGCTCACGACGCTGCGGCCGTCGCCGGACCCAAAGCTGTTCGCGCTGTCGATATTGCCATCGGGGATATCGATCACTTCGCGCACGCGGTCCACGATCAGGCCCATCGGCGCGTCGTTAACCTCGAGAACGATGACAACCGTACGGTCGTCATAGGGGCGCTCGTTCATGCCAAAACGCAGACGGACATCCATCAGCGGAATGACCTTGCCGCGCAGGTTGATTACGCCCTTGATGTAATCGGGCACATCGGGCACGACCATGATGCGCTGCATGCCGACGATCTCGGTCACCATGCCGATCGACATGCCGTAGTCTTCTTCGCCGACGGCAAAGGTCAGGTACATGCTGTCGATGCTTTCCGCTTCGACAACCCCTTCGTCCACTGCCATCCGTGCTTCGTTCACGGCGTCTGTTGCAACTTGTGCAGTCATCTTCAGATTCCTTTCCTGAGAGGCCTGGAAAAAATATTCTCTTCGGGTAGCGGAGGCGGTGCGATCCCGATCGAGGACATCATCACCCCAGCCATGTTATTCAGCGAAACCAGAGACTCGGCCGAACCTGCTTCCCAGGCTGCGGCGGGCATACCCCACACAACACTACTGGCCTCGTCCTGCGCGAATGTGCGCCCGCCCACACGGCGGATCATTCCGAGGCTTTGGGCGCCATCGCGGCCCATCCCCGTCAGCAACGCACCGGTCACATTGGGGGCCGCGTAGTTGGCAACCGAAGCAAACATCACGTCCACAGAGGGGCGCGAGTAACACACAGGCTCACCCTCGTTCAGGACCACGCACAGCCCATTCGGGCTTGGTCTCACGACCATGTGGCGTTCGCCTCCGGGGGCCAGAAGGACGAGTCCCTGACGCAGCAAATCTCCGTGCTGTGCCTCGCGGACTTCGACCTGACACATATCGTTCAAACGACGCGCAAACGCATTCGTAAAGCCCTCGGGCATATGTTGTACGACGACAGTTGGCGGCGCATCAGCAGGCAGCTGTGCCAAAAGCGTGCCAAGTGCCTGAACGCCCCCGGTCGAGGCACCGATTGCAAACACCCAACGCGCATTCTGCGAGGGGTTCGAGGAATACGCATTCGCAGGCGCCGTCGGGTGGTTTGCCGTGGACATGGTGCGGCGCTGCGCAGGTCTGGGGTCGCCCACGCTTTGGATATGGGCGTGGCGCGCCGCCTTCAGGCTGACGCGGATCTGGCTGGTGATCCCCGCAATATCCTGTCCAGCCACCATCTGAGGCTTGGGCAGCACATCCACAGCACCGGCCTGCAACGCCTCGATCGTGGCGCGCGCGCCGTTCGAGGTCTGTGAAGACACGATGACCGTCGGGATCGGATCCTTGGAGATCTCTTCCTTGAGGAAGGTCAGACCGTCCATCTGCGGCATCTCGATATCCAGCGAGATCACATCAGGACGACGGATGCCGATAAACTGGCGCGCCTGCTCTGCGTTTGCAGCAGTGCCGACCAATTCGAATTCAGGGTCGCTCTTGATGCCTTGGGCCAGAAACCGGCGGAACAGCGCGGAATCGTCGATGATCAAGACTCGGATAGGACGCTCAGTGATCATGCGGGCCTCCGATAGATGCCTGCACAAACAGGTTCCCAACGGGATCCCAGATCGCGAATGGACTCTGTGACAGAGGTTATCAACCAGCCACCAGGCTCGGTCGCGTCGTAGATTGCTTCGAGCGTTCCGATCTGATCCTCGCGGTCGAAATAATAGAGGATGTTGCGGCAGAACACGACTTGGAACGGATGAATGAACGGATAGGGCCGCGCCTTCAGGTTCATGCGGCGGAAGGTGCAGCTTTCCCGTAATTCGGGACGGATCTGGAACTGGTCCATGCCCGTCGGCTCGAAGTAGCGGCGCAGGATCATTGGATCGGTGTGCGCGAACTGGCGCTGCGGAAACACGCCCATCTCGGCGCGCTGCACAACGGGTTCGCTGATGTCCGTGCCCAGAATGCGCAGACGCTTCAGCGCGCCCATGCCCAAAGCCTCGGCGATCATAATCGCGACGGTATAAGCTTCGTCACCGGTCGACGCGGCGGCACTCCAGACGCGCATTTCCGGACGTTCTGCGATGATCGGAATGATCATGCTCTTGAAGTTGTCCAGAACCTCTGGCTCGCGGAAGAAGTAGGTATGGTTGGTCGACGCCGCACTCATGACAGCCAGTTCGACATCTTGGGGCGGGTTGTTCAGCAGGTCCCGCGCCAAGCCATTCAGATCCGAATATTCGAACCGGCGCGTCACACGCGCCAGACGCTGCCGCAACAGGTCTTGCTTGTTCTCGGCAAAATTGATGCCGCAGCGATGCGACAGCCAACTCCTGATTTGCTCATATCCGGTTTGATCGACTGCGGTCATCGCTCTTCCCCAGATGCAAGGCGCTCGCAATCGAGAACGATTGCAACTTCACCCGACGCCAAGAGCGCACAGCCCCAACTCGCACGTACTTTGGCCAAAGAGCCGACCAGAGGTTTCATAACGACCTGCTGGCGATCCAACACTTCGTCCACGGGCACGGCGATTGTGCCGCGCGCGGTATTAAAGACGATGCACACCATGTCATTGAGCGGCGACATCTTGTCGACATTCTTGCCGTAGAACTTCTCGAGCCGCAGAACGGGGATGAAGTTGCCACGCAGCTTCAGCATCTCGGTGCCCTTGCTGGCGGACACACCAACCAGATCGGACATGCCGGGTTTAACGATTTCGGCAACGTCATCAACAGGCACGGTAAACAGCTGGTGCCCCAGTCGCAGCAGAATGCTGTCGAGAAAGGCCAAGGACACCGGAATGTGCAGCGACACGGTGGTGCCATTGTTCTCTTCGGAGTCCACGGCGATGCGGCCGCGCAGATCGGTCATTGTGGTGTTCAGAACATCCATGCCCACGCCGCGCCCCGACAGGGTCGAGACTTTCTCTGCGGTCGAGAATCCGGGCTCAAAGATGACTTTCCACAGGCGCTCGGGCTCGGGCTCTTCGGTTTCGCCGAAAAATCCGCGTTTACGAGCGATCTTGAGGATTTTTTCGCGGTTCAGGCCGCGACCATCGTCGATCACCTGAATGCGCACTTCGCTACCGACTTGCTGCGCAGCCAGACGGATCATGCCCTTTTTGGATTTCCCATTGGCTACGCGCTCGTCCGGCGGCTCAAGACCGTGGTCGGCAGAGTTCCGGACAACGTGGAGCAGTGGGTCATAGAGTTTATCCGCAACCAGCTTGTCGATTGCGGTTTCGGCACCGACGATATCCAGATCGATAATCTTGCCGGTTTCGCGCTCGAGTTCGCGGATCATGCGCTTCAGACGGCGAAAGACCTCGCCAACAGGAACCAGACGCAGTTCGGTTGCGGCGTCCTGCACTTCGCGTACGATCATGGATAGACGGTGGGCGGCAGCATCGAACCCGACAAGGTCAAGCCCCGCGAGATCAGGTGAATTTACAGTCTCGGACACGCTCAGCGACAGCTCGCCAACGAGATCCATAAGACGACCGATCTTGTCCGACGAAACGCGCAGAAGCGCGCCGCCGCTGGACTTGTCTGCTGTAGGCTCAGGATTTGCGCTCATCGCGCCTCTCTCACTTAGCTTGGTTATTCTTTACGAGCGGCACAGTCAGAAATCTGCCAGCGCGCACTGCCTCGTCATCACATCTGCAAGCCCCGTGCCGAGTCCGGGGCAAAGCGGTTAAGCCGCGTCGCTTGAATCGAAATTAAAAATGCAGACCCCGTCGAAACCGGTCGACCGGAACAAGAAAGTCGACTTCATCGCATCGACAAAACCGCCGTGGTTTTTCTCAAAAGCTTTCAGCTCTACCGCCGACGGAAAGAAGACATTCACGGAAATGTCGCCCTCTTTACTGATCAGCACGGTCAGACCGGACATATTACAATTGGGAATCGCATTCCCCAGAGTCTCGGTCACGAACGGGGCTGCAATCTGCGCCGCATCCAGACTCGGGAACTTAAGATGATAGGTTTTCGACAACATGACAGCCCACGCCTTTTCAATAATGGCAACTGAGTCTGTTAACGGCCCTGCTTCAGATTCTTTCATAGGTCTTTTGAAGGTGGACTTTATATCCGAACGGGTAACCCTTTGACGGGCAAAGCGGTTCGGGTATGGTCGAAGGGTGCAAAGGATATGCGAAGGGCCGCCTCGATGCACCTAACGAGGTGTCGAGAATCCGTCGGGTGTCAGATATACCAACCCCAGTGACGGGGTTCTGACATCGCCTCTTGGGCTATCACTGTGAGTATCGGCTAGTTTGAGCTCCGTTTTAGGGCCGATCTGAAATTTTTTTCGTTTTTTTCGAGTTTGGCACGACTCCTGCCTTGTTTGTTTCCAACAGCAACACGAGGACCACCATGACCGACATTCTGATCAACGAGACTGCTTTCATCGCTGCCACCGGCCTGATCGAACTGCTCAAGCGTCGTCGTGCCAAAGTCAGCAACGCCGCGGATACCAAAGCCACCACTTATGTCGCATCGGCCGCTGCCGAAGCCGAAATGGGCGGCCAGCGTGGCATCGTCGAAGCCGCCAAAACTGCAGGCGCCAAGCGCGTCATTATTGTAGACGAGGCTGCAACCGAGCTGACCATCACCGAAGAACTGGGTGGCCGCATGATCCGGTTCGATCTGCCCGCAGGTTCGACCGACGCGCTGCGCAACGGCCCCGTCCTGATGCTGTCGGATCTGATCGCTGCTCCTTATGGTGGCATGGTCGCAGCAGACGCACAGACCGGCGCCCTGATTGACATGACCGCCCGCGTCGCCCGCACCGACGTTACCGTTTTCATCAACGGCCCCACCGGCAGCGGCAAAGAAGTTCTGGCCCGCACCGTACACGATCACTCCAGCCGCGCAGACAAGCCCTTTGTCGCGATCAACTGCGCAGCCATCCCCGAGAACATGCTCGAAGCCATCCTGTTCGGCTACGAGAAGGGTTCGTTCACCGGCGCCTCGACCGCAAACAAAGGTATCGTTCGCGCAGCGGACGGCGGCACCCTGCTGCTGGACGAAATCTCGGAAATGCCTCTGGGTCTGCAAGCGAAACTGCTGCGCGTCCTGCAGGAAAAGAAAGTCACCCCGCTAGGCTCGCAGAACGAATGCGCCGTGGACATCCGCGTGATCGCCACCTCGAACCGCGACATGGCAGAGGCTGTGCAGGCCGGCACCTTCCGCGAAGACCTGTACTACCGCCTGAATGTTTTCCCCCTGGCAACCCAGTCGCTGGCCGAGCGCGCACAGGACATCCCTGCACTGGCTGCTGCACTGCTGCGCCGTCACTGCGGTGAAACCCTGCCCGTTCTGACCGAAGAAGCCTGCGACGTGCTGATGGCCCACAGCTGGCCCGGCAATGTTCGCGAACTGGAGAACGTGATCCAGCGCGCACTGGTTCTGCATGACGGCGTCCAGATCACTGGCGCAGACATCATGCTGAACGGACGTCCGGGCCTGATGCCCGCACCCATGATGGCAGAGGCTGCGTAAGACAGCCCCGCCTCCCCGCCCCAAAAAAATAAAATCGAGCAGGCAACTTTAACCAGAGGATCAGAGACATGAGCATCTCCGGAGCGACATCAGCACTCGGCGCACTCCCTCTTTCTTCTACGACGTCGTCGACCAACCCGACGCAGAACCTCAAGCCTTCGGGCAATGAAGGTCCTTCGTTTGGGGATCGGGTCAACGACGCGATCAATAACGTCGCACAGGCACAAAACAACGCGGCAGACGCTGCCAAGGCCTATGAAACCGGCAAGACCGACGACATCGCTTCGGTGATGGTTGAACAGCAAGTCGCTTCGCTGGGGTTCCAGATGACCCTCCAGGTCCGGAACAAGGCTCTGAGCGCCTATCGCGACATCATGAACATGCCGGTCTGATTGCAGACCAGAGCATCGTAATAAGTTTGAAGACAGGGACACACCATGGTTGACACATCGACAGCACCGGTACCCGTAAGCGGCCAGAAGAACGAACTGGTCGCCAAGGGTGAAGCCGCGCTCGCGTGGACCAAAGGCGTCACAGATCAACCCGGCATCCGCCGTGCTATGCCCGCCATCGTGCTGGTCTCGGCCGCCGTGCTGGGTCTAATGGTTTACATGTTCCTGAACACCTCCGGTCAGGTCGCCCTGAACACCGGCCTTCCGGACTCTGAGAAAACCCAAGCCATCGAGCTGCTGAATGGTCAGGGCATTGCTGCCACGATCAACAGCGCCAATGGCCAGATCGAAGTCCCCAAGGGCGATCTGTACAAGGCCCGCATGGCGCTTGCTGCCGAAGGTCTGCCCGCAGGCACCCCTGACGGTCTGTCCACCATCACCGACATGCCCATGGGCACCAGCCGCAGCGTTGAAAGCGCGCGTCTGCGCCGTATGCACGAGCTTGATTTGGCGCGCTCGATCTCGGAAATCAAATCGATCACCCAGTCGCGCGTCCACCTTGCTCTGCCCGAGCGCACCGCCTTTGTCCGCGACAGCCAGCCGCCCCGCGCCTCGGTTTTCGTCCAGGTCGCGCCCGGCCACACTCTGGGCCAGAGCCAGGTTGACGCGATCGTCAGCCTTGTCAGCACGTCGATCCCCGGCATGCCCCGCAGCAACGTGTCTATCGTGGACCAGACCGGCCGCCTGCTAACCAACAACACCGAAGACGAATATACCGCGCAGACCGACCAGCAGACCCGCCAGCGGATCGAGCAGGAAACTCTGTTCCGTCAGCGGATCGAAGCATTGATCATGCCCATCGTCGGCCTTGGTAACGCAGCTGTTCAGGTCACACTGGACATGGACTTCACCCGCTCCGAGGTGATGAACGAACAGTATAACCCGAACCAGACCGCCCTGCGCAGCGAGCAGAGCATGCTGGACGAGAGCAGCAACGGCAAAGCTGGCGGCATCCCCGGCGCGGTGTCGAACACCCCGCCCAAAGAAATGGATCTGGACGCCGAGCAGCCCGGTGCAGGCTCGAAATCGAACGAGACCCTGCAGAACCGCTCGTCCTCGTCGACCAAGAACTACGAAGTCAGCCGCCGTGTGGAAACCATCGTTCCGCAGTCCAGCCGCATCACTCGGGTGAACGCTGCCGTGCTGCTGCGCGCACCGACCAGTGCCGACCCGACCGAACCCGCTGTTCTGCCCGAGGCCGTCCTGCGCGAGATCGAGGCTCTGACCCGCACCGCAGTTGGATACGATGAATCGCGCGGCGACATCATCACCGTGTCGTCCAGCCCCTTCATCGACACCTTCGATGTCTACGAGGCCCCTTGGTACGAAGCTGAATGGCTGCCCCGCGTTGGCCGCATTCTGGCCCAGCTGGTGGCTCTGGCGATCGTCATCCTCGGGATTATCCGCCCGCTGATGTCCCGCCTGCTGCCCAAGCCCATGGAGTATGGCATCAGCCCCGCTCTAGCCGACACTGTCGAAGTTGGCGAAGGCGACACCCTGTCCACTCTGCGGGCCCGTCTCGCGGGACAGGATGCCCCCGAGGGCGCCGCCGAAGGCAAGAAGAACGGCAAGTCCGACAAAGCCAAAGGCGATGTTGTACCGCGCGGTCCCGAGAGCGAACTGCTCAAGAACGAAGCCGCGACCTACGAAGAAAAAGTTACCCTGCTGCGCCATCTGGCCGAAGTCGAAAGCGCCCGCGTTGCTGCTGTGTTCCAGCAGATGATCGAGCGTGACAAGGAGATCTCGAAATGAACGCTCTGGTCCCCGTGAATGAGGAAAACACCCAGCTGGCCGAACTGAACGGCACCCAGCGCGCCGCGGTTCTGATGCTCCTGTTCGGAGAGGCTGCCGCCGCGTCGGTCCTACGGGAACTGACACCCGGACAGGTGCAAGACTTGGGGGCCGCGATGTACTCTGTCCGTCAGATCCACCACAAGACCATCGCCGCCGTCGTCGATGAGTTTCTGGGTGAGCTGAACGAGCAGACCAACATCGGCATTGGCGCAGGTGCCTATGTGGACTCCGTCCTTCACGAAGCTCTGGGTCCGGACAAAGCGCAGTCGGTTCTGTCGCGCATCACGCGCTCGACCGCCGATCACCCAATCGAGATTTTCGACTGGATGGACGCCAAGGCGATCTCGGAACTCATCGTGGACGAACACCCGCAGATCATGGCGCTGGTCATTGCGTCCATCGACGCGCAGCTGGCCAACGAGGTACTGCGTCTTCTGCCAGAGGACGTCCAGCCCGATATCATCTTCCGCATCGCGACCCTGACCAACGTGCAGCCTGACGCTCTGAAAGAGCTGGAACAGGTCATGCAGCGCAAATTCAAGGCGAACACCACCCTGCGCGCCAGCCAGATCGGCGGTATTCGTTCTGCTGCTCGTATCATGAACTTCGCGAAGCAGGACATGGAACAGCGGATCATGAAGGCGATCAAAACAGAGGACAAAGACCTCATGGAGACGCTGCAGGACAACATGTTCGTGTTCGACAATCTGGTGAAGTCGCAGGACCGCGCAATCCAGACGCTGCTGCGCGAAATCGACGCCGAAATCCTTACGGTCGCACTCAAAGGCTCGGACGACTACGTCACCGACCGCCTGCTGTCGTGCATGTCCACCCGCGCCGCCGCCAACATCCGCGACGAGATGGAGGCCATGGGCCCGATCCGGCTTACCGCCGTCCAAGAGGCGCAGAAACAGGTTGTCGCCGTTGCGCGCCGCCTTGCCGACGCAGGCACAATCACGCTGGCCGGTCGCGGCGGTGAGGAGATGGTCTAATGTCCCAGCAGTCGCGCCCCAACCCTGCGCTCGACCGCGCACTCGACCACGAAGACATCATGCGCCTGATCCGCGAAGCTGATCAGTCAGGGTTCGTGCAGACCGGAGGCCTGCCGACCAAGGTGTCTGCCAGCCCCGAAAACTTCCGCCCCAAGGGCTTTGTTGCGGTCTCCGAAGATGAACTGCCTGATCTGTCAGACGAACTCCCCGAAGATCAGGTCGAGCTATCAACGAACGCTGCGCCCCAAGAGGCCCCCGCTACAGACGCACCTAGCGCGCAGCCCGCAGCCCAGCAGATCGACGTAGAGGCGATCCGCAAAGCCGCATGGGCTGAGGGCTATCAGGCTGGTCTCGCCGAGGCCGAAGCCAAAGCGGCCCTGACCGCGCCAGAGCCCGAGGCACAGCCGGAGCCTATGAACGAAGAGGCCGCCATCGCCGCCGCCCGCGAAGAGGCCTATGCCGAGGCGCAGGCCCAATTCGCCGAGGCGCGCGATGCATTCATCGCTGCAACGGATCGACTGATGACGCCCGACACAGACGCGCTGGCTGGCCTGCGCGAACAGTTGACCGATGCAGTGCGCAAACTGGCGTCCGACCGCGCGGGCGTGCAGATCGACACCACCCCTGCCCGCTTTGTGAACAAGATCGAAGCGCTTGTTGAAACCGTGGCAGCCGGTGTCAGCGACGTCACCATCCGCCTGAGCCCCAAGGATCTGGACGCAGTCTCCCCCTTCCTGTCCGAAGCGCCCGTGGTGCAGCAAAGCCGTCTGATCGCGGACGCAAATCTGCGCCGCGGCGATGTTGGCATCAGCACGCCCGACATCTCTTTGACCGACAGCCTGACCAAGAAAGGCGCGAAATGAGCTCTTTGCTGACCTCTCTGACCGGCACTCTGGATGATCTGGCTGTCAAACCGACACCGGAAATGAGCGGCAAAGTCCTGCGCTATGATGGACTGATCCTCGAATGCACAGGCTTTCCCGCCAGTCCCGGCGCGATCTGCGAAGTTGAAACCGAGGATGGCAGCCGCGTGCAGGGCGAAATCGTGGGTTTCCGCGACGGGCGCAACATGCTGTTTCTGGACACCCCCGGTGCGCGCATCGTCTCTGGTGCCCGCGTGCGTCGTTTGGACGGTGGCCACGACGCGCTGATGGGCGAAGCGTTGCTTGGGCGCGTCATTGATGCCGAAGGTCACGCGCTGGATGATGGCCCGAACCCGCAGGGCGACATTCGTTGGCCGCTGGCTGGCAAGGTGCAGAACCCGCTGGCCCGTCAGCCTGTTGATCAGGTTCTGGACGTGGGCGTACGCATCATCAACAGCGCTCTGACCGTTGGCCGCGGCCAGCGCGTCGGCATCATCGCAGGCTCTGGCGTCGGTAAGTCGGTCCTGATCGAAATGATGACCAAGAACACCAATGCAGACGTCGTTGTCGTCGGCCTGGTCGGGGAACGTGCCCGAGAAGTCGGCGCCTTTGTCGGACATATCATGCACGGCGAAAACGCGCACAAAACCTGCGTCGTGGCCGTGCCTGCCGACCGCTCGCCCCTGCTGCGTTTGCGGGCCGCGAACCGCGCCACCGCAATCGCCGAATACTTCCGATCCAAGGGCAAAGACGTCCTCTTGATCATGGACTCGCTCACCCGCTGCGCCCACGCCCGTCGTGAAATCGGTCTGGCCTTGGGTGAACAGCCCACTGCCAAGGGCTACACCCCCTCGGTCGTCTCGATGATCCCCACGCTGATCGAACGCGCTGGACCGGGTTTGAAGGGCGAAGGGTCGATCACCGCCTTCTACACCATTCTGGCCGACGGCGATGACACCAACGATCCCGTGGTGGACACTGCGCGCGCCATTCTGGACGGTCACCTTGTTCTGTCGCGCAAGCAGGCGCAGATGGGCATCTATCCCGCGATCGACATTCCCCAGTCGGTCAGCCGCGTGATGAACGACATCGTGGACAAGGACCACCAACGCGGCGCACTGAAACTGCGCCGGATGATCAGCCTGTATATGGATAACCGCGACATGATGCTGATGGGCGCCTACACACCCGGTCAGGACCCCGAACTGGACGAAGCGGTCCAGACATGGCCGCGCATCAAGACCCTGATCCAGCAGCCCGTCGACGAAAAGTCGAACTTCGTCGACAGCCGCAAGTCCCTTCTTAATCTCGCCGGAGGCGCTCTCGGATGACCCGCAAGGAAAAGCTGATGGACCTGATGGTCCGCAAAGAAAAAGCGAAACTGGGGCAGGAAAGCAAAGAGTTGGGGCAAATTGCGCAGCAAGCCGCACGGGCCGAGGCGCAATCAAACCAACTGAAGAACCTGTTGGACGAGTCAGTTTCCCAGCGCCCCGCGATCCAGTCCAAGGCGCAGCTGGCCTCGACCATGTGGTTCGGCAACGCCATCGCGCAGCAGCTGACCAATGTCGAAGTTCAGCGCGAACAAAGCGCGGCCCGCCTGGCCGAAGCGCGTGGTCGCGTGGCCCAAGCCGAACAGCGCGTTCGCATCTATGGCGAAAAGGCAGTGGAAACCCGCCGCGAAGCCCGTGCCGAAGCCGACGCCAAAGAAGATAGCCGTCTGGGAGAGCGCGGTCGCTCACCGCGCTGACCCCGACTTGGCACTGCTCTTGCAATGTTTGTCCTGATTGAACTCCTCCGATTTGCCCCGAAAGGATCGCTATGACCCCGCTGACGATCGCAGAGCAAAGCTTTCTCAAGCTGGACACCCCGCAACAGGCCAAGCCTGTGGCGGCCAAAGCTGTGTCCGGTGCAGGGTTCGGCAATGTGATGGCGCAGGCCCAAGAAGATGCCCCTGCCAAGGCGCAGACCGCGATTGCCACGGACACCCCCGACCAGCAGAGCGGCGAAGGCCGCACCCCCGCAAAGGCGGAGGCCGCGAATTCTGACGCGGCGCCTGCCGACGCGCAAACCAAAGCGAAAGTACCCGCAGAAGCAGCCTCGTCTACCGCGAAGGCCGTAAATGCAAATGTGTCCGAAGACGTGTTGCCCATGATGGCGCGCCTGCCCAAAGGCGGCCTGACGACCAAAGCGGCCGCCAGCGACACAGCGATTGCCAGAATGACAGTGAAGAGCACGGCAGACGGCGGAAAAACCGTCGCTGCCGCTGCAAAGATTCAAGAGACGGTCTCGCTTGAAGTCGCGCAGCCCGCATCTCTGGCACAGGACGCCATCGAGGCGACCTCTCTGAATATCGAGGGATTGAGGCCTGCGTTAGAGGGCTCTGCCAAAGCGCCAACAGCACCTGAACTGGCCGCGCTTGGCGCGGACAAGGAAACCGCTACCCTGGCAGAACCGCAGCTGGACGGAGAGATTGCGCCTGTGAAGCCTCAGGCCAAGGAAAAACTGCAGGCGCTGAACACAACAACCAGTGCTGCCGCGCTGACCCTGCAGCAGGCAGGCGAACCAACCTCGGCAGAAGGCGACTCGCCCGTGACGACCCATGCATCCTTGTCCCTGCGCGCTCAAGTCGGCGTGAAAGCTGCGAAGCCTCAGGCTGAGAGCCAAGCCGCCTCAGCAGCTGTTGAGCAGATCGCGGCAAAGGCCAACGACGGCACTGAGCCTGCGAAATCCGATAGTCTGGAGATTGCTTCGCCCGAGATTGCGGCCCTGCAACCCGAGGCGAGCCTAAAAGACGCCGGGTCTGAAGCCGCACAGCCCGAGGGCGCAAAGGCAGAGGCCATTGCTGATCCCGCCACCGATGCCGCGCTGAAAGTCGCAACCGTTGGGGGAGCTGTTGCCGCACCAGTTGCAGCGCGTCAGTCGGACAGCGCGCAACCTGCCGGACGCCAGTCCAAAGCAGCGCCCGTAATGACCGCTGACGCGTCCAAGGCACCAAAAGCACAGGCACAAGGCACCCCACAGCAGACGACTGCGCAGCCCATAGCACAGCAAGCAGGCAAGACCGCGAAAGCAGATGTCCCGCTGACCGAAGACACTCCGAAATCCAAAGGCGTAGAGCTCAAGGTCGCCTCGGCGCCCTCAAGCTTTGAGCAGGCGATGCAGCAGGCTGTCACCAAAGATTCGGGCCCAGAACTCAGCGAAGTCGCTGCCAAGCCCGTAGAGCTGCCCCAACAGGCGGCCGCCCCGCAGCAAACTTTGGCCGCAGTTGCGCCTCAGGTTCAGGTGACGAACGCGCCCGAAGCGTTCCAGCAGCTTGAAACCGCCACACGTGATGTCGCAACTGCCGAACTGGCGATGGATCAAGCCGAATGGCCCGAGAATATGATCGAGTCCATAGGCCTTGAGACGCTCGCTGATGGCGAGGCGATGGAAATCCAACTGACCCCGGAAAACATGGGCCGCGTGCAGCTGCGCATGGAACTGCGGGATGGCGCCGCCTCGATCTCGATCGTGACTGAGACGTCCGAAGCAGCCAAGCAATTTAACGACAACCAGCAGAAGCTGGCCGAACTTCTGGCCAAGCAGGGTGTCGAACTGGCGAACCACAATGCCAGCACCGGTCGTGATCACGGCCGCAACGATCAGGGCGGCCAGAACGGCACCACCCAAGCAAAGAACAACCAGAGTGACGCCACCAACGGTATCGAACAGACCGAGGCAATGACTGCCCGTAAAGATCCGAACCGGCTGGTCGATGTACAGGCATAAGGCATTAAAACATGAGTGACGCAAACACAGATGCGCCCAAAAAGAAGGGCAAGATCCTCAAGATCATTCTCATGATCCTTGGGTTCCTGCTGTTCCTTGGTGGCGGCTTTGCTGGCGGCATTTATTACGCCGGCATGCAGATGTCCCCTTCTGAAGAAGTTCTGCGACTGGTCGAACGCACCAACGGCGAAGGCGGCGGCAGCGGCGGCGAAGATAGCGGCGAAGGTGAAGGTGAGGACGGCGAAGGTGGTCCCCAGAGAATGGTCAAGGACATCCCCGAAACACCCGTCTTCCAGACCAGCTACTATGAATTCCCGGACACCCTGACCACGAACCTCAAGGGCTCTCGCCGGTTCCTGCAGGTCGGGATCGGCATGTCGACCCAGTACGACGCCAGCGTCATCACCAACGTGGAGACACACGCAATGGCGATCCGCTCTGACTTTCTGGCTGTGATCAGCGGCTTTTCGGAAGAAGACGTCGCAGGCATGGAAGGCCGCGATCGTCTGGCCGCCGCGATGAAGCAGGCCGTGAACAACCGCCTCGAACAGCTCGAAGGCTTTGGCGGGATCGAGAACGTCTTCTTCCCCTCGTTCGTGTTGCAGTAAAGGACGCACTGCGATGGCAAAGGCAACAAAACTTTCCAGCTTCGAGGTCGCCGCGCTCGTCGACGGCCTCAAGAATCTGGACGATGACGCGGGCGACAGCAATGACGCCTCCAGTCAGGCCAAACCGTATAAGTTCGGCGAAGACAACGTTTCGGCGCTGGGGGATTACTACGGCCTGCGTATGGTGAACGAACGCTTCAACCGTCTGGCGCGCAGTGTTTTTCTGCCGTTCTTGCGGATGCAGCCGCGGATTTCATCCTTCCCCCCAGAGATCAAAGCCTATGATCACTATACCGACGAGTTGGACAACTTCAGCAGCCTGACCATCAGCCGCATCGACGAATTGCGCGGCACTCAGATGGTGGTACTGCAGCCCAGCTTCGTGTCGCTGCTGACCAATGTGTACTACGGCGGCGAACTGAAAACACCCCCTCCGACGAACCGCAGCGAATTCACGGCGACGGAACTTAGGGTCATCGAACTGGTCGTTGGCGGCCTGAACCGTGCGCTGGAAATGGCGTGGCGCGATCTGTATCCGGTGCATTTCACGGGATCTGCTCACGAGGAAAACCTGCAGTTCGCCAGCTTCCTTGATGGTCAGGAACAGGTGGTGAAGTGTTCATTCATTGTGCAGCTGCCCGGCGGCGATCCGGCGGACGTGGATATCCTGTATCCGCTGCAAACGCTGAAGCCGATTGCCGCGCAACTGCGCTCGCGCAGCCAGTCCGACATCGTGGGCGAAGACCTAAGCTGGCGTGCCCGTCTGGAACGCGCCGTCATGAACGTGCCGCTGACGATTACCGCCCATCTGGACGAACCGCAGGTCCAACTGCGCGCGATCACAGACCCAACTCCGGGCAAAGTCGTGCCCGTCGATCTCAAACCCGCCCCGCGCCTGTTGGTCGAGGGTCAGCACTTCTTCAACGGTGATATTGGTGAAGTGAACGGCAAAGCCGCAATCAGCATCACCGAATGCGTGGCCACCGTGCCGCAGCAAGAAAAGGAAAGGATGACAGGATGAGCGATAACCCGATTGCCGCCGCAGACAACCTCAACGCCAAACTCGGGATGCTGGCCAACGTCAAAGTCCGCATGACCGTCGAAGTCGGCCGCACTGAAATCACTATTCAGGATCTGCTGCGCCTGAACGAAGGCTCTGTCATCGAGCTGGACCGGATGGCGGGCGATCCGCTGGATATTCTGGTCAACGGCACCATCATCGCCCGAGGCGAAGTCGTCGTGGTCGGCGAACGGTTTGGCATTCGCTTTGGCGAAATTGTCGATCCCGAAACACGGATGGCCTCTGTCTAAGGGCGCCTCATGGCCCCAAATCCCGAAAACCTGACGCGGTGCATACTATTGCGCTGCGCCCCTCTATCGTTTGGATAAGAGGGCTTTGTCCCGTTTGGCATGAAACCTGCTCCCGTATTCCTGACAGATGCACGGGAATTGGAGCAGAGCCTTGGACATCCTGGAAACACAACAGATCATCACAGTCCTCGCATTTCTGGGGGTTTTGGGTCTGGCATGGCTGGTCGTTCAATTGAACAAGACCAAACTGGCCAGCAAGACCACTGCGGGACGCCGTCTGATCGTGCGGGAAAGCACCGCATTGGGAAACGGTGAGCGCGCACTGCTGATCGAAGCAGACGGTCATTCCGTTCTGGCGATTATGCCTCGCAAAGGACAGGCACAGATGCTGGCTCTGACCGCAACCGCTGGTGCGGAGGTGGCAGAATGATCCGCCGTTATGCTCTGCCTGCCACAGCTGCTCTGGTTGCCCTGTCGGGCGCCGCTCAGGCCCAAGGGCTGCCTGCCCTACAACTCGAGGGCGCAGATGGCGAAGTCACCTATTCGTTGACCCTGCAAATTCTGGCGCTGATGACGGCGCTGACCGTCCTGCCCTCGATCGTGTTCGGGATGAGCGCGTTCACCCGCATCATTATCGTGCTGTCGATCCTGCGTCAGGCCTTGGGCACCCAGCAAACGCCGCCGAACCAAGTACTGGTGTCGATTGCGCTGTTCCTCAGCTTCTTTGTCATGCAGCCCATGCTGACCGAGCTCTACGACACCTCGATTGCACCCTATCTGGACGGCGAACTGGCTGCTCCGGTCGCACTAGAGCAAGGCCGCACCATCATCACAGGCTACATGCTGGGGAATACCCGCCAGAACGACCTGATGATGTTCGCCGAACTCGCAAATGCCGCGCCGTTCGAGGCGAACGAAGATGTGCCCCTGTCAATCCTGCTGCCCGCTTACATTACGTCCGAACTGAAAACCGCGTTCCAGATCGGTTTCCTGATCTTCCTACCGTTCCTTGTCATCGACATGGTGATCGCCTCGATCCTGATGGCGCTGGGTATGATGATGCTGTCGCCGATGCTGGTCTCGCTGCCGTTCAAACTCTTGCTCTTCGTTCTAGTGGACGGATGGGCCCTGATGATGGGGTCGCTGGCCTCTAGCTTTATGGGGAGCTAACCGATGGATTTCGACGCAAATATAGAGCACCTGCAAATCGCCTACTGGAACATCCTACTGACTGCGGGGCCTGTTCTGGGCATCGCACTGGCCGTCGGTCTGATGGTCGGGGTCCTGCAAGCCGCAACCTCGATCAACGAAGCGACGCTCAGCTTTGTCCCCAAACTGGCCATTGTCCTGATCTCGATGGCCCTGATGTCCGGCTTCATGCTGCGCGTGATGTCTGACTATTTCGCCCTGATCTTCGAAACCATCGCGACCATCAACTGATGCTGCAACCACCGGCCTTCAACTATGACTCGGGCATTCCCGGCCTCGAACTGGCAGAACTGCTGAGCTATGCTGTTCAGTATGCCTTTGGAATGCTGCGGATCGGCGCGTTCATCTTGTCCGCACCGTTTTTCGCCGCGCGTTACATCATGCTGCCTGTGCGGATCATGATGTCGGTGATCCTGACCCTGCCGGTGGTCAACAGCGTCCCGATGCCTCCGGTCGATCAGCTGGTCACTCTCACCGCTGTTCCTATGATCCTGACAGAGTTGACCATCGGCCTTGCCGCTGGATTGGTTCTGTCGATCATCTTTGGCTCCGCGTCGGTGGCCGGTGACCGGATCGCAGCCACGGCGGGTCTGGGCTTTGCTGCGCAGATCGACCCCGCGTCTGGCACCAGCGTTCCTGTGGTCTCGCAACTTTTTAGCCTGTTCATGCTGGCGACCTTTGTCGCCGTGGATGGGCACCTGATCGCTCTGAATATCCTGATTGACAGCTACACCTTGCTTCCGCCCGGTGGCCCTATGAATGCTGGCCCGTTATTGGCGGCTGGCAAAGAAGCTGTTAGCTATATGTTCAACTTCAGCGTCCAACTGATGATGCCTGTGGTGTCGGTCCTGCTCTTGGTGAACGTCCTGATCGGCGTGATCACCCGTTCGGCCCCGCAGATGAACATCTTTTCGTTCGGCTTTCCGATGACGCTGACGATGACTGTGGTTCTTCTGTTTTTCGGCGCCCCTGTTCTGGGCAAGGCATGCGAATGGGTCCTTGGATCCTCGCTCGAACTGATGGAACACATGTTCCGGGAGATGGCGAATGGCTGAAGGTGACGACGGTCAGGAAAAGACAGAAGACCCAACGCCGAAACGAAAAGAACAGGCGAAAGAAGACGGCAAAATTGTCACTTCCAAAGAGGTGTTCGTTCTCTTTAGCATCGTGTCCGCGATGGGCATTGTCATGGTTGCCGGCATGTTCGGCGAGACCCTGTCTGGCACTTGGGCCAGCTGGTTGCGCTGGGACAGCACAGAGCAATTGGACACGATCATCCTGTCGCGGCTCAAGGAATCCATTATCGCCCTGTTTCTGATCGGCATGGCCATCGGTATCCCCATGTTGGTACTGACCATTGCAGTCCAAGGGGCCATGGGCGGACTAAACTGGGCCCCCAAGGCGATGGCGTTCAAGCCTGACAAAATGGACCCGCTCAAGGGTCTGAAGCGCATGGTTTCGATGAAATCGCTGGTCGAACTGGGCAAGGCACTTATGAAGGTCGGCTTGCTTGGCGGGGCTGCTTACGGCGTCGTGATGTCTATGATCCCCGAGATGGATCTGATGTACACCATGCCGGTTGGCACCTCGATCGGACTGTTTCAATCGGGCGTGATCAAACTTCTCAGCGCGCTCATCGTCGGATTGCTGATCATCGGCGCCGTCGATCTGGGTTACCAGATTTACAGCCTGAACAAGAGCCTGAAGATGTCCCGTCAAGAACTGAAGGACGAATTCAAGCAGACCGAAGGCTCGCCCGAGCTCAAGGGCGCGATCCGCCGCCGTCAGATGGAAGCGTCACAAGGGGCAACACGGGCCAAAGCGTTGGACGACGTGCCAAACGCCACAGCCGTGATCACCAACCCGACGCACTTTGCGATTGCCCTGCGCTATGACCCTGAACAGGCCGACGCCCCAGTCGTTCTTGCGATGGGCAAAGGCGCAATGGCACACCGGATCATGGAGCGTGCCGCCGCTGCCCGCGTCACCACCGTGCAAGCGCCGCCCTTGGCTCGTGCGCTCTACTTCACCGGCCAGATCGGACAGATGATCCCTGAGTCCCTGTTCGTGGCTGTGGCGGCCATTCTGGCGCACGTCTACCGACTGGACCACGACATGCCGACCGAAATGCCCAATCTGGAGATTCCCAAGGAACTGCGCCTCGACGAACATGGCCGACCAGAGGAGACCGCCTGAGATGCGTATAAAAAAGCATAAACAGAGTGTTGGAACCCTGATCTCGACCATCAGCTTTGCGGGAGTATCAGTCGCTCTTGCGGATCAGGCGATGCAGGCCGAGGGGCTGCGCGCTGCGGCAATATGGGCCTCGGCTGCCATGTGTTTGGCCGCGGCCCTGCGCTTCCGCATCGCGGACTTGGTACAAAGATGGCGCGGTCAGTAACCTGCCGCGCCACTTGAAACAATTTCTTGCCGAGCGCCTCAGAGCACGGGCATGATCTGCGCACCCGCACCGAGACGTTCGGCCCAGCCAACCATATCTGCGGACACTTCCATCTCGAGATCGGGCGAAACTTTGACCAGCGCAGCCACTGCGCGGTCTTTCTCTTTCTCCATCGAGATTTCTTTGATCTTCACCGTAGTCCACGCACCAGAGCCAACACGGATCTCGACCAGGTTGGGATCGTCAGTCTCGCGGATCAGCCAAGCCACGTCCTCGAGTTTGTACTCAACCGCGCCATCGTCGCGATGTTCTTCGATCTTGACCACGTGCGTGCGCACGAAACGCTCTAGGGCATTGCTCTGGCTCAGGATGATACCGCCGCCGATGCGGGGCCAGCCCTCTTCGAGTTGCATGCCCAGCGAAGTCCATTCGCCAGAAAATCCCTCGGGGCGATAGGCCAAGGTCGCGCCGTCGCCGCAGCGGGCCACTTCGTGCGCGCCATCCCCGAAAACGATTTTGGCGAACGGCTGCAAGTTTTCCATAGAGACGAATGCGCCAGCTTCGTCAGCGTTTCCAGTCGTGCCTGCGGTTTGCGACATCTGTGCCTCTTTCGAATAAACGGTCAGGAAGACCCCATGAGTGACATCAGGGGCTAAGTTCTGAATCTGATAACGGCCCCGGACAGGAAATCTTTAGCGCGCAGGCCCGGCCGCGGATGGCATGGAACATGCATTCCTATGCTCCAAAGGGTCCCCTCAGCCGTCAGGAGCCACCATGAACAAGAAGACCGCCTCGGACGCGACCGAGACAGAAAACAGCGAAACCACTGAACTTCAGGAAGCCATCAAACTAGCGTTGGAGGCGGCCGAAGCTGCCAACGACGCCGCTTCCGAGGTCTCTCGGCTCCAGAGCGAAACCTCTGCCGCCGCAGCCCGTCTCGACCGCTTTGGCGCACGTTTGCGCCCCATGATGATCGGCCTCTTGGTCGGAGCAGGAGTATCTATCGCTTTGGGTGGACTGGTTTATTTCAAAACGCTCGCCGAAATGCGCCGCACCAGCGCCACGCAGATCGAGGCTCTGGCCATCTTCCAAGAGAGCGTGACAGAGTTGAACGGTCAGCTTGATGCCGTCGCGGGCCTGAGCGAACGCATGGCCAAACTAGAAGGTCTGAGCAACGAAAACCGTGATTTGGTCATGGCTGAACTGACCCAGATGTCAGAACAAATGGCATCTCAGCTTGGCAACTATTCTGACACTGCCGGAAATCTGCAATCCCAAATTGCCACGACTCTGACCGAACGGGTAGATGCGGGCACACAAACGACAGTCGAGGCGATGAAGGCCGGAATCTCTGACCTGCAACTCGCACTCAGCAAGATGATCGCCGCTGCAGTGACCAGCACCCCACCGGCTGCAAACACCGCGTCCAAGCCAGCGACCACCGCAAAACCCACGCCCAAGCCGCGGACCACCACGACCCGCAAGACGACGTCGAAACCCGCACCCAAAGCAGAACCTAATCCCTTCTCATACCCATGACAGACGACACCACCGACACCGAGAATGACCGAAAAGGCAGGCATCTGGCTCTGGCCTCTCTCGAGGTGGGATCCATTGCACTGGGCCTAAAGGTCGGCGACGAATTGATCGCCGTGAACGGATTGCCCTTTGATGGCACCACTCAGGATCTGCGCGACCGGTTCGGGCGAGGCACGCCTACAATCGCGCTGACCTTTTTACGGGACAAGCGAAAGTTCGTAGTCCTATCAAACACCCCCAATCTAGGGCAATGGAAAGAGGGCCGCGAATACGATGCAGAAGAAGCCGAGAAGAAGGCGAAACGCATCCTGCCCGATGGTCTGATCAACTGGGAAGTCTATCAGGATGCCAACGGCAACTACGACATCCAGACGCAGAGGCCCTCGACACTGGCTATCGCGCTAACACCGTTGTGGTATGCGCAGATGCGCCTGTGGACGCCACTGGCCATATGGATCGCGACGATCATCGTCACGCTGCCTATCGGCATCTGGGTGATGGTTCTGACGCAAGCGTTGGCGTGGTCCTATTTCTGGAATACGGCGCCAGAGTTCTTTCGCCGCGACCGGATTGAGCGCGGGATGACATTGCTTCAGGTGATCGCCGCCAAGAATGAACAGCGCGTTCATCAGTACATGAAGCGCGAGTTCCCCGAGATGCGGTTCGTTTACGAACCTGTCCAAGAAGAACCCGATATGACCGAGGCCGAGGGGCTCTAAGCTCCTCGGCCTGTCCGTTTCTACAGTCTGAGCCCCCAGACATCCCGAGCCCCCATATATCGCTCTGTGCGTATCGATCCTGCGGACACAAAAAAGACCGCCGGAGCGGTCTGATTTGCGTCGGACGAGGGATTAACCGACTTAGTTGGCCAGTTTCGCGCGGCGCTTGCGCTGGAAGGACGAGGGGATTTTCAGCATTTCGCGGTATTTCGCGACAGTGCGGCGCGCCAGATGGGTGCCCTCTTCCGTGATGATTTTCGCAATCGCATCGTCGCTCAGGGGCTTCGAGGGATCTTCGTCTTTGACCAGCTGCTGAACGCGGTGACGGATTGCAGCCGAAGACGATGCTTCGTCGCCATCAGTCGACAGCGCAGTGCTGAAGAAAGTCTTCAGACCAAAGGTGCCCTGCGGGGTCACGATCAACATGCCGGTGGTCACGCGGCTCACGGTGCTTTCATGAACGCCAACCGCTTCGGCCACGTCTTTGAGGGTCATCGGCACGATGTGCGCAGGACCATGCTCAAGGAAGGCTGCCTGACGGCGCACGATTTCCGCGCCCACCAACAGGATAGTCTGGTTACGGTGTTCAACCGCGCGGCGCAGCCAGCGCGCCAGGCTCAGACGCTCACCGACGAATTCGGTTGCGGTCTTGTCGCGGGTCACGGTTTCGGCCTTGGCTTCGTCCACGACAACCGCCGGCAGGGTCGAGCGGTTCAGGTCAACCAGCCAGCCTTCTTCGCCTTTGGACACGATCAGATCGGGCTCGCGCTGAGCGATATCACCGTAGATGAAATCAGCACCGGGCTTGGGGTTCAGGCGGCGCACTTCTTTCAGCTCATTGCGCAACTCTTCCATCGAGCAACCGCAAGCGCGGGACAGACCATTCAGGTCAGCGGCCGCCAGCTTGGGCAGGTTCGACAAGATGCCCGACATGATCGGGGTCAGCATATTCTTGTCTGCCGCTTGCAGGGTCAGACACTCGGCCAGGCTGCGAGCAAAGAGACCGGCGGGGTCCACTTGCTGAACGCGGGCCAGCATCTCTTCGGCTTCTTCCATGGTGATTGCAGCACGGAACGCGATGTCTTCCAGGCTCTCGCCCAGCCAACCGCTGGGTTCGATGGCTTCGAGGAAACATTCGGCAACCACGCGATCGCGGGGGGTGTCGAACATCAGATCGAACTGTGCAGCTACATGACCATAGAGGGAGGGAGCGTGGTCAGCGGCACGGGCGGTTACGTCGTCGTAGTCAGAAGCAGAGCGCTTCGACAGAGCGGGTTCACGCAGACGGTCGCTGGTGGGACGCGCAACTTCAACAAACGGATTCTCTTCCGCCTCGGATTCAATGTAGGACTGTAAGTCAGTGTTGCTAAGCTGAAGCAGGCAGATCGCTTGCTGAAGCTGAGCTGTCATTACAAGTGACTGACGCTGGCCGAGTTGTTGAGTGTAGCTGAGTTGCATGTCGTTCCCTCCTGGAATGACCCAATTAGGGCCCCAGTGAGAGATTCTCGCAAGGCAGCTTATTTGACACCTAACGGTGATCCTTTCGGATATTTTAGCAAAAAAATGAAAAAAATTGTTAATCCCTGATTTCAAACAAAAAAGTCCGGCGCGGGGGCGCCGGACTCTCTTTTGGCTGTCAATTTTACGTCAGCCGCGGAGCAGCGACAGGACGTTCTGGTTCGAAGCGTTGGCCTGAGCCAGCATCGAAGTTGCCGCCTGCGACAGGATTTTGCCGCGTGCCAGGTCAGACGATTCTTTCGCGAAATCGGCGTCCTGGATCTGGCTACGTGCTGCCTCGACGTTGGTGGTGATGTTGGTCAGGTTCGAGATGGTGCTGTCCAGACGGTTGGAAACCGCACCAAGGTCAGAGCGAGACTGCGAGACTTTGGACAGAGCAACGTCCAGAACCTTGATCGCCTTCGACGCGCCCTCGGCAGTGGTCAGATCGATGTCCGACACTTTTTCCAGAGTCGAGGTGTTCGAGTCTGCGTCCAAGAAGTCGACGTCCGCGCCACCGTTCTCACCCGAGACCGAGAAAGTCTTCATCGAAGTGAACTCAACCTGACCGGCAACAGTCGCATCACCAGCGGTACCGTCAGCAAGCAGAGTCTGCGACGCGTTGTCCGAAGTACCGTCACGCTCCAGTGCGGTCACAGTCATGGCCGATGCAGGCGTGGTCTGCTGGTCTTCGAAGCCCGAGATCGAGATGTCGTCGCCAGTTTTGTCGGTCAGAATAATGGTGCTGTTGTCGTCGCCCATTTTCGCGGTCACACCGGTGGTACCGGATTTGTTGTTGATCGCGTCGCGCAGACCGGTCAGGTCAGAAGCGTCGGTCACAGCAACGGTGCCGATGTCGGTGCCGTTTACGGCGAAGCTCACGTTACCAGCTGCACTCAGCGAGATTTCAGCGTTGGTTTCTGCCGAAGCGTCAACACCGGTCGAAGCCGAGACTTTGTTTACTGCTGCGGCCAGATCTTTCGCCGATGCGTTTGCTGCAACTGCGATGGTTTCTGTACCAGTGTGGCCAGTCACCGAGATGTTTTCCGCTGCGATACCGTTGTCGGTTGCGTCCGCGTTGCTCTTGATCGAGGTGCTGAAGGTGTGCGCACCGATTTCGGTCGAGTGGACGCTGTCCACGTTAACTTCGATCGACTGGCCGGTGTCCGCACCGATCTGCAGCTGCTTGCCGGTGAACGAACCGTCGAGGATCTTCATACCGTTGAAGGTGGTGTCGGTTGCGACGCGGTTAACTTCGGTGATCAGCTGCGAACCTTCTGCAGCGATGTTACCACGGTCGCTTGCGGTGTTGGTGTCGTTCGACGATTGAACAGCAAGTTCGCGCAGACGCTGCAGCATGGAGGAGACTTCGACCTGGGCGCCTTCGGTGGTGTCCAGCAGGTTCTTACCATCGTTCGCGTTGCGGACCGCTTGGTTCAGACCCATGATCTGCGAGGTCATCTTTTCTGCGATGGCCATGCCCGCCGAGTCGTCCTTTGCAGAGTTGATCCGCATACCGGTCGACAGACGCTCCATCGAGGTTTCCATGGTGTTGTTTACGCGGCTCAAGCTAGCCTGAGCATTGATTGCGCCAATGTTCGTGTTGATGATGGCCATTGTGCCGTCTCCTGTGTTCGGTGTTTGTGTGCGCCCCTCGGCGTCTGGTTATTGGAACGGCGGCTCGGCCAAATTTGTTTAAGGTTTTTTTTCGGGGCTCCGCGATTTATCCACAAGGCGTTGAATCCATTACGATTCACCAAAAGGGCCCCGATCGCCCTATTTGTCTCTGGTATATAACGCGCGCATGGCATGCCGTTTGCACATTACAGGACGACACTGTTTTGGAGCTACCGGACATGGATCTCGCAACTATTATCGGCTTCATCGGCGCCATCGGCATGATCGTGGGTGCTATGATCTCGGCGGGCGGCGTTGGGCCGTTCATCGACGTGCCCTCTATTCTGATCGTTTTCGGCGGCGCCTTCTTTGCTGTTATGTATACCGCGCCCATGGGCGTGTTTCTGGGCAGCTTTGGCGCAATGGCCAAAGCCTTCATGCCCAAGGCCCCCAAGCCTGAAGAACTGATCGAAAAGATGGTCGAGCTGTCTAACATGGCCCGTAAAGACGGCATGATGGCGCTCGAAGGTCAGGAGGTCCCCGACAAGTTCTTTGAAAAGGGGCTGCAGATGCTGGTCGACGGTGCAGACGAGCACAAGATGGCCAAAATGCTGAACCAAGAGATCACCTCGATGAAAGCCCGCCATGAATCGGCACAGGGCGTTCTAAAGGCTTGGGTCGATATTGCGCCTGCAATGGGCATGATCGGCACACTAATCGGTCTGGTGCAGATGCTTGGGAACATGGCCGACCCCAAGGCGATTGGCCCCGCGATGGCGGTGGCCCTGTTGACCACTCTATATGGTGCGTTCATCGCGAACGTTCTGTTCGGACCCATGAACACCAAGCTTGAGGGCTACACCTCGGACGAGATCGCTTACCGCGAGATGGTGATCGAAGGCCTGCGCAACATCGCGCGTGGTGAATCCGGCCGTAACGTGCAGGACAATCTGGTCTCGAACCTCGCGCCCAAAGCCCAAGCCAAATTCGAAGACGCCGCCTGATCCAATCTGGCGCAATAGAGAAACGGACCTATGGCAAAGAAACCCATCCCTCTCCCGATCCCGGTCGAAGAACCCAAATCCGAGGATTGCCCAAAGTGCCCCCCCGTGGGTGCTCCGGCGTGGATGGCAACATTTGCGGACATGGCGACGCTTCTTATGGCGTTCTTCGTTCTTATTCTGTCATTTGCTGAGTTCAACCAGCCCAAGTTCAAAATGATCGCGGGCAGTTTGAAGAACAGCTTTGGTGTGCAGAAACAAGTCCCCGTAATCGAACAGCCCAAAGGCACAACCGTCCTTAAACTTGAATTTAGTCCGTCGCCCGACATGTCTGTAATCGACGAGATCAAACAAGAAACGACCGAGACCGAGAAGAAACAGCTCGAGACTAAACCCGATGAGACCGAGGGCGATGGTGCCAGCGGTCAGGGGGATGAACAGGCGCAGGCTCAGGAAAAAGCCATGCAGGAATTGGCCGAAGCCCTGTCCGAAGCTTTGCAGTCCGGCGCAGTTCAAGCCGAAGTCGAAAACGGTGAAGTGAAACTGAACTTCAACGAACAGGCACAGTCGTCCGAACAGCTGGCCCAGCAGTTGAACGAAGCGGCTGATGCCGTTGAACAGGCGGCCGCACAGACCGGCGCGAGCCCTGACGACGTCAGCCTTGGCGGTTTGGCCGATGATCTGCGGCAAATGGCCGACATGGCCAGCGGCACCGGACAGCAAGGCACCGATAGCGGTGACGGGACCGGAGGCGCCTCTGACGGCGAGACCCAGCGCAAAGCCGAACTGGCCGCGGCTGAACTGACCGTCGCTCTGCGTCAAGAGATCGGCGAAGGCCTCGTGACCGTCGAACAAGAAGACGGCAAGGTCAAAGTCACTGTGGGTGCAGGCGGGGCCTTCCCCTCTGGCACGGCAGATCTGACCGCGCAGGCCCAAGAGATCATGTCGCGCATCGCCTTTGAGTCCATGCAGGACAGCAGCGAGATCGTGGTCACGGGTCATACCGATGACGTGCCCGTGGGCGCAGGCTCCGAATTCCGCGACAACCTTGGTCTTGCTTCGGCCCGTGCCTCGAGTGTCGTACGTGAAATTGCGAACTCCGGCCTGATTGATGCCTCGCGCATGACAGCCGTGTCCAAAGGCGAAACCGACCCGATTGCGGACAACTCCACTGCCGAAGGCCGCGAACAAAACCGCCGTATCGAAATCGAAATCAAGTACTAGGCCTAATCCTTTTGGCCGTTGAGCCGTAAAGAAGGTCAGGAGGGTGCAGCATGGTCACCGACATCATAAGTACTCTGAACACCGGCGGGTCCGGGCTGAACATCACCCAGCTCGCCGAAGATCTGACGAACGCAGAATATTCTGTGAAGAAATCGATCGTGCAGGATCGCTCTGACTCTGCCGAGCTTTCGATGACTGCGATTGATCGACTCAAGTCGCAGTTCACCGCCCTGCAAGGGTCGGTGGAAAACGCTGCGTCTGCATCCGCCACGGCGATCAGCAGCGACAGCGCCGCCATCGTTCTGACAGCAGAGCAGGCCGACCAGCTGCGCCCTGGCACGACCACAATCGAGGTCGAGCAGATGGCGCAGCCGCAGGTTCTGGCGTTTGGTGGCTTTACGGGCCTGACCGAAGAGCTGAAAGCTGGCACGCTGACAATCGAGTTCGGCGCATGGGATGACGCAACGCCTTCAGCCTTTACCGCCGATGCAGCGCGCACCGCAGAGACCATCAATATCACCGAGGGCATGACCCTATCAGACTTGGCCGAACAGCTGACCGCCCTAGAGGGCACTGCAGCCCAAGTCATTGATATCGGTGACGGAACCTTCTCATTGGGTGTGCTAGCTGACTATGGTCTGAACAACGCGATCCGCATTACAGCCGTCGACGACGCTGCAGCGACCACTGGTACATCTTTGGCAGCGCTCGACATGACGGATCAGGTCGAAGACGTGCAGATGCAAGCCGCCTCGAACGCAAAATTCACGGTCAACGGCATCGCGATCACCCGCGCCTCGAACGAGGTCGACGACGTCATCCCTGGCGTCAGCTTTAATATCGCGGGGTACACTGGCGTGCCTGCAACGGTGACCGTGGCCGTCGATACCGAAGCTGCGAAATCCGCGATGCAGAATCTGGTGGATGCCTTCAACACTTCGATCAGACTCGTCGACGAGTTGGGCAGCCGCGGTTTCAACGGCTCGGAAAAAGGTGATCTGGCAGGCGATCCTGCGATCAGCACACTGCAGCGTCAGATGGAATCCCTGATTGCCAATGGCATCGAGGGCTTTGGCGACCGACCGCTCTATCTGGCTGACATCGGCGTCCGGACGGAACGGGATGGCTCGCTTTCGCTCGATATGAACGTGCTCGAAAAGGCGATGGAAGAGAACCCAGAGATTTTCGAAGCCATCATGCGAGACGGGGTCAAATCCAATACAGCGGGCGTGACTGTGTCGGGCGATCCGTCGGCCTCGGCGGCGGCGGGGCGTTATACCGTGACCCGCGACCCGATCACAGGCGAAGCCTCTATTGACGGCATCAACATGTCCAACAAGGGCACGGATGATGACGGCATGACGACCTACGTGATGAATATCGGTCCCCTCAAGGGCCTGACAATCACAATGGAGGCCGCAATCGAGACGGCGACGTTCGACTTCGGGCGCAGCTTTACTTCTGCTGCAGGCAAGCAGATCGAGGATTGGCTTTCGAACAACGGTACCCTCGCCCGCCGCGAAGACGTCTTTGCCGACCAGATCACAGATGCTTCCATCGAGCTCGAAGATCTGGACTCCGACGCGGATGCCCGCAAAAGCTACTATCTGACCCGCTTCACGCAGATGGAGATGATCGTCACGCAGTTGAACTCAACAGGCGACTATCTGACCAGCCTGGTCGATGCCTGGAACGCTCAGGACTAAAGCTTGCGCTTGCCACAAAAAAGGAGGCCGCCCGAAAGAGGCGGCCTTTGTCTTTTAGCGCAAAGGATGGACTTAGTTCATCATCACCGCTTCACGGGTGATCGACAGCTTTTTCATCTTTTCGATCAGGGTGGTGCGCTGCAGACGCAGGGTACGCGCTGCTTGGCTGACGCACCCGCCATTTTTACGCAGCGCCGCGTCGATCAAGCGCTCTTCGATGTCACGCAGGTAGCTCCGCATGTCCACGCTGCCTTCGGCTTCTAGGATGGTGCGAATGGCATCCTGATCGTCGCCTGCAATGATGGTGGGCTGCATGGTCACGGGTTCTGCCGGAACGCTGGTCATCCCTTGCGAGGGCAGCAGAACATTTTGCACAGCCTCTGCGGTGACAACGCGGCCAGCAAACAGAACTGCGGCACGTTCGAACATGTTGCGCAGTTCGCGCACGTTGCCCGGCCACGAGTGCGCAGATAGAGCACGCAAGGCACCTTGGTTAAAGTGCGGAGGCATCGCGTCGGGGTTGCGGTCCTGCTGGCGACCAATCATCGCCTCTAGGATCAGCGGGATATCATCGGTGCGCTGGGACAAAGACGGCACGCTGACGGGAAACACGTTGATGCGGAAGTAAAGGTCCGAACGGAAGCGGCCTGCCTCGGCATCCGACGCCAAAGCGCGGTGCGTCGCTGTCACCAGACGGAAATCAACCTCAATCTCGCCTCGGCCACCAACACGCTGAATGCGGCGGGTTTCCAGAACACGCAACAACTTGGCCTGCAACGCCAGCGGCATATCCCCGATTTCGTCTAGGAACAGAGTGCCCCCCTGTGCCTGTTCAATCCGGCCAATGCGGCGCTGATCCGCACCTGTGAAGGCACCCTTTTCATGGCCGAACAGCTCCGACTCCAACAGGTCTGCAGGAATGGCCGCACAGTTCACAGCGACCAGATCACCAGAGCGACCCGACGCTTTGTGCAGTGCCTCGCAGACCAGTTCTTTGCCCACGCCGGTTTCGCCCTGCACCATCACGGGCGCTTCGGTGGGTGCAACCACGGAAAGGACTTGCTTGAGTTGCTGCATCGCAGCGGAACGACCGATCAAGATACGATCCAGAACCGAGATTTTCTTGGTGTCCACATCACTGACTGCGGTTTGCCAAATCTGGGTCATGGTACGGGCCTTTGGTCTAAGTTCGACTTACACCCTGAACTTACCGACTCCTTCGGTGGGGCTCATAGCTGCTCATTGGTTTTTTTAGATCGCCAAAGGGATAGTTTTAAAAATCTATAGGTCCGGTGACTATTCTGCAAAGGTAGCGACTTTCTAGAAACCTATCCCATGGCTCGCCTTAAGAGAGGCAATTAGGGCCTGCGCATCCTCACGGCCGCTCACGGAGCGGTCGAAATCAAAAACCTTTGGGGGAATCGCTTTGGGGCGAGATTGTGGCATTTCCGGCAGATTGCCGGCTGGAAGATTCAGTTTGCCGACATATCCAGTTAAATCGCCCAATTCAGTTCGCATCCGGCGCGTTCCCGATTCTGTGATCGGAGCGGAGGCCAAAGTGACTTGCTCGGTTGGGAAGCCGTCTTTGCTAAAGGCGCTGAAGGCCGTCTGAACCTTCTTCAGGTACTTATTTCCAAGGCTATCGGTGGACGAATGGTAATGTTTCACAGCCTCGTCCCAGCCGCCATACCTATCCTTAAGCGTCGTCAGAAAGCGCGCCGCATAGGCCGTATTCGAAGCTGGGTCGAACATATCCTCAAGCGATGAAAATGCCTCTCCGTGCCAACGGTAGTTCACCTGCATGCAGCCGACATCGATACTGGTCAGTCCTTCGCTCATGGCCTGCCGCATTGCAGCAATCGCTTCGTCTTTAGTGTCGTAGTAATAGCCCTTGCCCTTGATATTCAGGGTCCACGGCCATGCGCCAAAGCCGCGTCCACGGCGGGTGTGGCCGGTTTCCGTGCGCGAGATCGATGCTAGAAGATAGGTGGGAATGCCTGCATCCTTTTCCGCGCGCAGCGCAAAAGCCTCGCAACTTGGCGTGCGGGCCACAGCAGAGCCCGCCCCAAAGGCCGCCAGAAAAGCAGCCAAGAGGAGGGCACCTGTCTTGGGGAAAGAAATGCGCAATGTCATACCGCCCCTTTTGCAAGGGGCGGGCCAGTTGCCTAGCGCAAGTAGTCGAAAAGCGACGACTGACTGATTTTCACGTAGCTCGACTGGGATGCACTGCGGGTCGTCATCAGGGACTGCACCTTGGTGATCGCTTCGGCGATGTCCAAATCCTGCAGGCCGCTGATCGCCTCGTCCATGATCACGCGGCGGTCGATGACCAGAGCCTGATAGCGGTCCACGGATTGCCCCTGCGAACCGACAACCGCCCGCATGTTTGCGATGTGCGAAGACAGCGAGGTCACGTCATCAATCATTCCGGTCTTGGTACGCCCGGGCGCAACCATCCGCATGATGTCGCCATCCACAGTCACTTTGGCCAACTCACCAACCTTGGCGGGATCAACCTTGAGCGCGCTCAAATTCACGCCGGAAGGGCCGGACAAGACCATGCCTTTGCCGTCTTCGCTAAATGCAGCTGTAACGCCAGTTTGCGAGCTGACTTTGTTAATTGCCGCAATCGCAGGCGCAGGCTGACCGTTGACCAGCTCTGCATTGATCGTCACGGCTGCGGCGCCCTCGCCCAAAGTAAACGACCAGTTGGATTTGCCCTGTGTCGACGTCAGATGCATCTCCATTGAGGTGTCGGTCTGGATGTTGTCATGCAGCGTTTCGTTGTTCTTGAGCGCGAAAATAAAGTCATCGACGATCTCGAACATACTGCGAATTTCGCCAGAACGTGTGGGCACAGCCATGAAGGTTTCGTTCCCGTCCACGCCGGTCGCAACGCTCGCGCTTTCGGACACGCGCAAGGTGTGCTTCCCGCCATCGCCGATGTATTTCACACCCTCATCCGTATCTACGAACGGATCGCCGCGCCCCATAAAACCACCGAACAGTGGGCGGCCCGTGTCATCCCGCAGGTTCGCCTGAGAGATCAGCGCCTCGCGGTATTCGCGGACTTCCAGCACCAGTGCAGTACGCTCATCTGGGGTCACGTTGGCGTCCGCCGCGCGGACCGAGATGGTGCGCAGATATTGCAGGATGTCGATCGTATCGCCGAGCGTGTCGTCGGTCAGTGACAGCCGTTTTTCCGCGATGATCAGGTTGCCCTCGAACCGGTCCAGCATGTCTTTCTGCTCTTTGGCGACCGACAAACGCTGTGCGCGTACCGCGTCCGCCGAAGACCGCGGGTCTTCGGTCCCGCGAGAGATGTCCTCTTGCAGACCTGCGATCTTGGTATCCAGACGATTGAACGCCCGCGCGTTCAGCACCTGAAAAAGAGAGGTTCCGAGTGTCATACTATCCTCACAGCGCGTTCAGCAGGGTGTCAAACAGGGACCGAGCCACCGAGATCACCTGAGCGTTGGCCTGATAGGCCTGTTGTTGCGAAATCAGGTTTGCCGCCTCTGTATCTAGATCAACGGCACTGACTCGCGCTTCTGCAGCCATTGCGCTTTCCAAAAGCGAATTTGCTGTTTCTTTTCTGGATTCAGCGCCTGCGACCTTGCCGCCGACGTCAGTCACCATCTCGTTGAAGATGGCGGTAAAGCCACCCAGTCCGGTGTCCGTATTCCGCATCTGCAGGTCGGCCAGACGCTCAACCGTACGCGAGTCCGCGTAGTCTGGCTGAGACGGGTCGATCGAGAACATGTCGCCGGTCTGGTAGCCCTTGGACAGGGTCACGCTGTAGCGGCCGATCTGCGCATTGCCATTGGCGTCCAGCGTACGCTGTGCGATCTCGTCGCCGGTCTCTGCGTCATACAGCCCGATCAGGGCGTTATCGCCATCTAGAATGCGGATTTCGACCGGACGGTCGGCCTGCGCGTCCAGACGCGGCGTCACATCTGCCGCCAGCTTGGTGGCGCCGTTCGAGCCCATGGCCACGATCAACTGCTCGTTCGGCAAGTTGCTCAGCGTCAAACGACGACCAGAGGATTGCATCTGGCCCGTCACGTCCAGAATACGGTTGTCGGTCGCGTGCAGTTCTAGCGCGCCATCCGACGTCACCAGTAGCGAGGTGTTCGAGGTCCGGAAACCCAGTTCCTCGGCGCCTGCCTGCGGGGGAATTTCAATCTCTCCGGTGCCTGCGGGGGGCGTGATGGTGATCCGCTGAGTGGCCGCGTCATATGCAACACCGCCGGGGAAACCGCCCGCGCTGACAGAGATCGCCCCTGCCCCGCCATTGGTCACGTTCATGGTATAGCTGGTGCCACCATGGCTGAAGTTCAGGGAATGCCCGCCTGCAGCGAGGGTCTGGATGTTGATCTCGCCGCCAATGGCTTCGTTCGAGATGGTGTTGGACGCGCCCATACCAAAGGCCGCCGCGTCCCCGGGGTTCGCAGCCACGGCCAGCATCGCGCCATTCAGCGCGCCATCTGCTGTCTCGATCACGAGCTGGTTCGAGGCGTCGAAATAGGCGTTCAGGCGGCCTTCTTCGGGGCCGGTGACTTTGGGTGCGCCGTCATCCATCGAGATGGCGTAGGTCTGGTCGCCCAAGGACACGCGCATCATAGTGCCTTCGGCTGGGATGGTGCCGATCGCTTCGCCGGTCAGACGGCTGGAGGGCGACCCTTCGCGCAACGCGGACGCCATACCGTAGGCCGCATCAATGTCATCCATCGCGCCAAATTCAGCGGGATCAAACGTCGCGCTGATGGTGCCCGCCACCGGATCGTCGATGTTCAGCGTGTAGAACGCAGACGCCGCCGTCTGGGACAAACCGTCATCCGAGGGGCCGTCCAGCGCCGCATCATACGAGAAACGCATGACCTGCGTTGCACCTGCGTCCTGAATTTCACGGGTTGCTCGGCCACCGTTGAACGGATCCGCTTCGGCGCCGATCGACAGCGCCCCTTCGGACACGCTGAAGTCATCCTGCGCCGCAACCGAGACAGTGCCGACAGCCTTGAGGTTATCAAGACCCGATGCGCCCAGCGACACTGTGCCCAGACCCAACGAGTTTCCGAACTCGTCCACCTTGTCCACCACCATTGAACCGCCGGTGCTGTGGGTGAAGAGCGAAAGGTTGATGTCTGCGCCAGTGTCGCTGGTTAGCACCAGTCGGCCCGCGGACGGGTCGATCTGTGCCTTTACCCCAGTTGAGGGGCTGGCAAGGTTGATCGCTTGCGCGAGTTCGGTCACGTCGCCGCCATAGACGTCCGCGTCGATCTGGAAGGGCGTGACGTTGTCGCCCTGAATTTTGAACCGAACTTTGCCGTCATCGGGGAAATCCAGCGTGATGTCCGTGCGTGCCGAGACGGTCGCATCGACCTCTGCCGCGACAAGGCTGGCCATCTGCTGCGCGCTCGTGCCTGCGGGCACGTCGATGAACCCACCCTGCAACGCGTTCACATCCAGCGTAACCGCCGGCGTGATCGGAGCGGTAGAGTATGTGGTCCAAGCCTGCAGCCCTTGGGTCTCGCGCATGGTGGCAACGTAGTTCCCGATGGCGCTGGACTGCTCCATCGTAATGCCGCGATAGCCCTCGGGATTGTTCAGGTCGGCCATGCGGTAGGTCGCGCCAGGCAAGAACCCGTTGGCCTCGGTCAAGAAAGCTTCGGCCTCGGCAGGGTCCATGGGCGCGCCTGCGATCTGCAGACCGTCACGGGTGAACACGGCCAGATCTGCGGCCTTTTCGGGATCGGACAGGATCGTGCCAGCCACGGCGCCGGCGCCTGTGGTCAGAGTCGCGGTCACGCTGGTCGACGCGCCAGCCACGTCCAACATCACCTCGGTGCCATTTGTGGCCAGTCGGCCGCCCAAGTTGCTGAGTGCTTCGCCATCATCATTTAGGATGGTGCCGTCATTGATCTGGCTGATGAAGTCCGCTTCAGTCAGCGGTCCGGACGCGGTGAAGTCATGGGGAACCCCGTCGATCACCACGTTCATCGCAGAAATGGTCGCGCCACCACTGGCAAAGCTCAGGCTGGCCTGACGGTCCAGCGAGGCCAGCGTAAAGGTATCGGTGCCCTCGGGGATCACACCGACGACGCCGGCGGACAGGAACTCTGCCGCATTTAGCGCGTCAGGCGCGGTCAGCGCAGACATCTGCCCCACGCTCGTGACTTCGGCCACAGAGCTGGCCACGACTATCTTGGCATCGCCCTGATTGGCAGAATTCGCAGTCACAGTCGAAGGCGCCGCGCTGGCAATGTGCGATGGCTTCTTGATCAGGAATGCTAGGTCAGCCGCATTGCCTTCGCGGCGGGTCAGATCAATCCGGTCACCGTTCTGAGGCTTGCCCGCAAAGCTGATGACCATGCCGGGCAGCGTGATCTGATTGTTACCATTGCCTAGCTCCGTTCCGCCGGAATCATAGGCCCGCCAGACGCCCGCCAGATGGTCGCGGACCAGATCCAGTGGCCCTTCGAGCATAACAGTCGGATCGGTCACGGTCACTTCGGCAGTGCCTGTGCCACGGTTTACGATCGAGTTCTGGACCTTCCAGCCTTCCATCGAGAACATGTCGCCACCAGGCGCACCGTCCAGATCGATGCCTTCGCTGTGGATCGAATTCATTTGGTCCGCGATTGCCTTGGCCCAGTCGTTCGTATCGGTCAGGGCAGAGTTGATAACGCCAACGGCAGTCGACAAACCAAAGAGTGATCCACCCGAGACCGCGCGGCTCTGAGAGGTCTCGTCAGGATCTTGGGGGATAATACGAACGCGGTCGATGTTGACCTGTTCCAGCTGAGACACGTAATCGCCCTCAATCAGAACGACACCGCCCTTGGTCTTGCCCCAAGACAGGGTCATCATGTTGAAGTCGTCGATATCGACGTGAATATCGTTGATCTTGGCCAGATCGGTCAGCAGCTTGTCACGGCGATCAAACAGCGGGTTCAGAGCCGCGGTATCCTGCGTCACAGCAACCTTTTGCTGCAACTCGCCCAACTCCTTCAGCATCAGGTTTGCCTGATCAATCTGCAGCGCCGCGTCTTCGGTCGTGGTCGCGACCATATTCTCCATGTCTTTTGCCAGCGATTTCACCCCTTCAACAAAGGAGTTCGCCGTGTCGATCATGATCTGGCGCAAACCTTCGTCAACGGGGTCACCGGCAACACTGGCAATCCCGTCAAAGAAGGTGTCCATCATTTCCAAAACGCCGCCATCCTGCGGGGTCAAACGTGCCTCGAGGAAGTTCATCGGCGTCAGCGCCGCTTCTTGTACTTCGACAGCACCAGAGGCTGTGCGCACGCGCTCGGCCAGAATGCTGTTGAAGGCGCGCTTAATCTCGCTGATGTCCACACCTTGCGACTGTGTGCCCGAATGGATCGGACTCATTTTGCCGCCGCCGATTTCCTCGGAGACGGCAATGCGCCGGTGGTACCCTTCGGTATCTGCGTTCGCGATATTTTCACTGGTGACCTGCAGTTTCGCTTGCGCCGCGCGCAAGCCACTGCGGCCGATATCCATGATGCCGCTCATTATTTATCGCCTCCGGGGACGAACTGCGCGAATTGTTTATAGAGGGCGGCGCCAATCCCGAGGCCTGTATGGCTGGCACCGATCTGGGTCATCTTTTCATCCAAGAGGCTCTGCATCGTATCGACCGACGAGCCCCCAAGTAGGTCTTCGCCCAAGCTGGTTTCGCGGGCGGTTTTCATCACCTGCTGCATGAACAGAGCTTCGAACGCTTGTGTCGCTTCCTTAAGCTGCTGATGCTTGGTGCTGGCCGACGTGACGTTCGTCGTCGCAGAGTACATGCGCAGATCGGATGCTTTGGTCGCGTCTATCATGGCTGTCTCCTTAGATGATGATCAGTTCGGCACGCAGGGCGCCTGCGGTGTTCAGGGCCTCTAGGATGGCGACCAGATCGACGGGGCTTGCGCCGACTGCGTTGATCGCGTCCACCAGCGAGGACAAGGAAATACCGGGGTCAAAGAGGAAGGCACGCGCGGGGTCTTGTTCGATGTCGATCTCGCTGTCCGGTGTCACGACAGGATCACCTGCGGGCACCACAACTTCTCCGCCATCGGCCACCACGGTCGCGCCGCCCTGATCGACGTTGAAATCTTCGTTCACGCGGACAGTCAGTGAACCATGGGTCACAGCTGCGGGCGAAACGCGCACGTCACCGCTGATCACAACCGTACCCGTGCGGCTGTTCACGATAATCTTGGCGCGGGCTTCTGCGGGCTCGACGTCAATGCTTTCGAGCATTCCCATGAAGGACACGCGCTGACCGGGATCAGCAGGCGCGCGAACACGGACCGAGGTCCCGTCCAGAGGCAGTGCGACACCGGCGCCGAACATGCCGTTGATTGCTTCGGCCATACGGTTCGACGTGCTGAAGTCACTGCGGTGCAGGTTCAGGACGAAGTATTCGGACTCGAGGAAAGGCGTTTCCACCAGTCGCTCGACGGTCGCGCCACCGGGGATACGGCCCACAGTCGGGATGTTCACCATGACGGACGATCCGTCACCAGCCTCGACCCCTAGACCACCGACAACAAGGTTGCCTTGGGCGATAGCGTAAACCTCGCCATCTGCGCCCATCAGCGGGGTCATGAGCAGGGTACCACCCTGTAGCGACTTGGCCTTGCCCGCAGTGGACACGGTGATGTCCATCTTCTGGCCAGGCTTCAAGAAGGGGGACATCTCTGCGGTGACCATCACGGCCGCCGCGTTTTTGGCATCCAGATTATTGGCGTCGGTTTCCAGACCAAGGCGCGAGATGATCGACTGCATGGACTGCTGCGTCAGCGTCGAGCCACCGTCGCCGGTACCCGCCAGACCGACAACCAGACCGTAGCCCACCAAAGGGTTCGACCGCACACCAGCGACAGAGGCCAGATCTTTGATCCGGTCGGCTTTGGCCATCATAGGGGCGAGGAGGCTAAGGATGATAATCAGGACAAGACGGCACATGGCGGCGACCCTTTCGGTTGCGCTTTAGAACGGCGAAGCGGTGTTGATGGCGCGGCTGAGCCAGCCACGTTTGCCCGCATCTGCTAGCTGACCGGCACCGATGTATTTGATGTCGGCATTGGCGATGCGGTCCGATTCAACGATATTGTCGGGCGAGATATCCGAGGGGCGCACGATGCCCGTCAGGCGAATGTACTCGTCGCCGTTGTTCAGGGTCAGCTTCTTCTGGCCTACGATTTCTAGATTGCCGCCGGGCAGAACACGCACGACGTTCACCGACATGCGGCCTGTCAGGCTGTTCGACTGGCTGGCGCTGCCACGACCCGAAAAACTGCTTTCTGACCCGCTGGCCAAGTCTGCACCAGTGAAATTCAGCGGCAGGATCGAGGGCAGGTTCACGCCATACTCGTCGCTGCGGCTGGTGCTGGCGTTCTGGCTCTTGGTGGCCGCGAAACGCTCGGACAGTTTGACGGTCAGGATGTCGCCGACGCTGGCCGCTTTGCGGTCGGTCGCAAACAGACCCATCGATCCGTTGCCGTAGATGCCACCGGTGGGCATCAGAGATGCGGTTTCGGGAGCCTCGACAGGATACACGGGTGCATAGTTGGCAGAGGCGTTTTCTTCGATCTGCTGCGAGCAACCGGCGACGGTCAGGGCAGCACATCCAGCGATAAGAGCAAAGCGAAGGGTCATGAGGATCACAGCTTGTTTGAGAGGTACTGCATCATCTCGTCCGAAGCCGAGATGGATTTGGAGTTCAGTTCGTAGGCGCGTTGGGCTTCGATCATGTCGACCAATTCCTGCACCACGTTCACGTTCGAGCTTTCGAGTGTGCCTTGCATCAGGCTGCCCATGCCGTCCGCGACAGGGTTCGCTACGATGGGCGCGCCGCTGGCAGGGGTTTCGACAAGGAAGTTCTCGCCGCGGGAATCAAGACCCGCTGGGTTCGAGAACGTCGCCAGTGTCAGCTGGCCAACTTCCTGATAGATGTTGTTGCCGGGCGTGGTGACGCTGACGATACCGTCGGCCGAAATGTTGATCTCCATCGCATCCGCAGGGATCTGAATTTCTGGCTGAACCACGTAGCCCGAGCTGGTGGTCATGGTGCCTTCGGCGTTCCGAGAAAAGGTGCCGTCACGGGTGTAGCCAATCTGGCCGTCCGGCAGCAGCACCTGAAAGAAGCCTTGCCCGTTGATCGCGATATCAAGGTTATTGCCGGTATTAACGAGGCTACCCTGACTGTGCAGCTTCTGGGTGTTAACCATGCGCACACCGGTACCAACGGCCGATGCCGAGGTCAGCTGGGTCGCTTCCGAGGTCTGTGCCCCACCCGATTTCCAGGTTTGATAAAGTAGGGTCTCGAAGTTGGCGCGGTCGCGCTTGAAGCCGGTTGTGTTAACGTTCGCCAGGTTGTTCGAGATCACCTGGATCCGGGCTTGTTGGGCGTTCAGCCCCGTCTTTGCGACGTGCATGGATGCGCTGGACATCTTGGACGCTCCTTAAAGAGTGGCGGTTCACCAAGATGTCTGCAAAAGCTGTGCCAAGATGCTAAAACATCCGGGCACAATGCCGTTATTATTCCATTGGAGCCTGCATCAGGCTGGCGCCGGCTTCGTCGATCTTCTGAGTTTCGGCGATCATTTTCATCCCGAACTCAAAGCCACGTTGGTTTTCAATGGTTGCCAGCAGCTCGTCGATCGGGTTGACGTTGGACCGCTCCAGTGTCCCTTGCAGAACCTTGGCCTGCTGATCTACTGGAGGCATTGTGCCGTCCTTGTTACGGATATGTCCGTCTAAACCCTTTTGAAGCGTTCCTTCGGGCGGCATCGTTGTGGCCAGAGCGCCAATATTTAGCTGTTCGCCCGGCGCGCCATCAATTGGTTCGATGATAATCTCGCCGATTTCGTTAATAACGATCTGGCGGAAGGGCGGGATATTGATCGGCTGCATCTGCGCGTTCAACATCTCTTCGCCTGCGCCATTGCGCAGGATGCCGTCATTGCCCACCGCAAGGTCCCCGCGGCGGGTTAGGGCGGGCGGACCACCGTTGTCAGGCTTCATAAAGAAGTACCCCTGATCCGCGATGGCAACGTCCAGTAAGTTGTCAGTCTTATCCAGAAATCCGCTATCTTCGGAGAAACCAGCAGGCCCTTTTTCCAGCTGGAATGCGCGAACGCTGGCCTGATCCAAGGCTGCTGCGAACCGTGTACCACCAGGGTTGTCCAAGTCAGCGCGATAGCCGGGGACATTCATGTTGGCCAAGTTCTGGGCTTGGGTCACGTTGCTGTCTCGGCGGTTATGCAGAGAGTTCAGCGCAGTATAAATCAAGCGGTCCATGGATCAGGTTCCTTTAGTCAGCGGAAAGAGCGCTTTAGCGCAGCTGGAGGATGGTCTGCGACAGCGAGTTCGAGGTCTCTAGCGCCTTGGCCGAGGCCTGATAGTTCCGCTGTGCAGCAATCAGTTCGACCAGTTCAGATGTCAGATCGACGTTCGCTTGCTCCAGCGAGCCTGCGCGGATGTTACCAAAGCCGCTGATACCGGACTGACCGTAATAGGGCTCGCCCGAGGTCGCGGTTGCTTTGTAGGATGAGTCACCGACCGGAGACAGACCATTCAGGTTCGTGAAGTTCGCCAACACCACCTGACCCAAAGCAATGGTTTCAGTGCCCGAGTAGTTCGCCCAGACGATGCCGTTGCCATCCACTTCCAAGTTCGACAGACCGCGCGGCGCCTCGCCGTCATGCTCCAGAGTGACGACAGCGAAATCGTCTGCCAGCATCGACGAGTCCGCGAAATCCAGATTGATGGTACGGCCGTCACTGGTGAACGCGATCGGATCTTCGCCTTCGATCTGTACACCCGATTCATCGAACGCAACAGTCAGAGGGCTTGCAGGCGTGAAGGGTACGCCATCCACCGACATGTGAACTTCGTAGCGGGTCTCAGTGTTGGTCGCATCGGGGATGTCGGTCATCACAAAGTACAGCTCGGCCTCTTGGGCGATGCCCTCGTCGTTAAAGATCGAGAAGGGCGAGGTGAAGGCGTAGCTGGTGTTGTCATCGGGGTCGAATGCATTGGTTGCAGGTACTGCGTCCTGCGTGCCCTGCGACTTCGATCCAGTTGGTACCGCCAATGTGACCGAAGTGTTTGAAGTGGCGGTGGGATTGCCGCGGAACGACGGTACGTTCAGGGGCTGAATGATTGATTTCGACAGCACGGTGCCATCTTCGGCGCTGGGATAGCTCAGCATGAAGCTACCGCCCGCGTTCACCACGTTGCCATCAGAGTTCAGACCAAAGGAACCAGCGCGGCTAAAGCTCATTTCGCCGTTATCCTTTTCAGGCTGCAGCGCAAAGAAGCCCTGACCCTGAATAGCAAGGTCCAGTGTATTACCGGTCTGCTCGAACGAGCCTTGGTTGAAGCTCTTGCCCACATGCGCCAGACGGGTACCTAGACCGGTCTGTTTCTTGGGGTCCGAGAACGGCGGGGTCGAGTAAAGGTCCGCAAATTCTGTGCGGCTCTTGTGGTAGCCGACGGTGTTTACGTTGGCGATGTTGTTCGACGTATTCGCGATGTCAGCCTGCGCTGCGTGCAGACCTGTCAGGGCGGTAAGTGCGGACATTGGGCTCTCCTATCTTAGGCGTTCGAGCGGGAATTGGGGGGCGTTCAGAGGGGTTGGAGATCAACGCAGCGCGCTGATTTCCAAGTAGTTGCGTTCACCATAGTCTTCGACATTCAGGGTCATATCGCTGCCATCGGTCGGCATCTGGACCCCCATCACGCGGGCGTAGACCGAGGGGCCTATCACCTGTGTTCCTTCATCGGTCGTCACCTCAACAGAGACGCGGACCGATCCATGGCTGTTCACGATGTTATCCGGCACATCCGTCCAGTCGAAACCAACCAGACCCGGGCGCTGACCGCCAAGCTGCTCTTTGTGCAGGATGGTAGAGTTATTACTGTCGAGGAACGTCACCGTGACATTGTTTGCGGCTTCGGCCAGATCGACCACACCGTGAATTTCACCCTGCGCATCGGGGCGGGCGATGGTCCCCGGCACCAGAACGCTCTGGCCCAGCAACGAGGATGCGGTGGCGATCCGGCCGCTGTTCAACTCGCTGGACATATCGCCAAGGGTTTCGTTGATCCGATCCAGACCCGCGACCGAGCTGAACTGCGCCATCTGCGCCAAGAAGTCCCCATTTTCCATCGGGGCAAACGGGTCTTGGTTCTGCAGCTGGGTTGTCATCAGGGTCAGGAAATCCTCCTGCCCCAGATCCTTGTTATTCGGGGCGACATTCGTCTTGAGGCTCTCCGTGTCATATTCACGGACCCCCGAGATGTTTGCATATGCGCCGCTGACTGTGGTCATCTAGGTCTCTCCTGATTGCAGCGTTACTGGCCCATCTTGACCGTGCGCGACATCAGGGTGCGCAGAGTCGAGACGACCTCGAGGGTGTTCTGGTACTGACGGCTGGCTTCGGTCATTTCGACCATCTCTTCGTCGACGTTGACCGCAGCCTCGTAGACAAAGCCGTCTTCATTCGCGAGCGGATGGTCGGGGCGGAAAACCTTGGCAGGTTCGCGGTCCAGCGAAACGATGTCGCTGACGCTGGTGGTCGACAGGCCGCTCTCGCGGACATCGGCGGCGTAGTCGATTTCGAATACCGGGCGGATTGCGCGAAACGCGCCATCCTCTGTGGTTGAGACAGAGCCCGCGTTCGCGATGTTCGATGCAATCGTGTTCAGACGTGTCATCTGCGACGACATCGAACGGGCGGCTACATCATATACGTTGTTGATCGACGACATGATTATTCTCCACGGATCGCTTGGTTCAGGCCGGCGATCTTGCGGTTCAGCAAGGTCAGCGTGGCTTGGTACCGTTGGGTGTTTTCCGAGAATTCCATTTGCTCAACCGCCAGTTCGACGGTGTTGCCATCCAGAGCGGGGTTCAGGTTCTGGCGATATCCCAGACCTTGGGCCAGCCCGCCCCCGACAGTGAAATGTTGATCATCACTGGCACGCAAATTGCCTACACCCTGCGCACGATCCAGTGCGCTGGCGAAGTCGATGTCCCGTGCCTTGAACCCCGGCGTTGCGGCGTTCGCGATATTAGAGGCAAGGACATTGTTGCGGCGCTCACGCAGCACCAACGCATCTGCGTGTAGGCTGATATGGTCGCGTATACCCGTCATTCCGGTCCTCGTTGACTTTCTTTCTAAAAAGTTCGGCGTTTCGGCCGTTCTGGTCTGGGAATTGCAAGTGCCATGCCAAATGGAAGCAAACCGGCAGGAGCACCGAAAATGACCTCGGCCAAATCGGGAAGTTCAGACACCAAGAGCACCGGCACACGTAAAGTGAAGCCGATGACAAAGATTCTGAGCAAGATGCGCGGTGTCGAACCGCTCGTCGGAGCCGAGGCTCTGGCCGATCTCTATGAAGAAGAGAATGACCCAGCGCGCCGCAACCTGCTGATGCAGGCACGGCTAAAGCTGCTGCAGGATGCTCTAAAAGGAGAAAAGCCCGCGCCAAAGAAGCCCAAGCGCCGCAAAGCTGCGAAACCTGCGCCCGAGCCTGTGCCGGAACCCGAGCCCATCCCAGAGCCCGAACCCGCACCGCCGCCCCCGCCCAAGAAAGCGCCAAAGCTAGACATGATGGATCTGAGCGATCCCTCTGTCTTTGACGTGTTCGGCGATCTCGATGCCGAGGACGAGCCCGAAGATACCCCAGCCCCGACTGCCGCGCCCCCAGCACCTGCCGAAGAGGAGGCCCCAGACCCCTTTGCCGCCCTCGCGGGTCTCGGCGGGGATAGCCCAACCGCGTCCGACGATCCTTTTGCGGCCTTCGGTGATGACGATGGCGACGACCCGTTTGCCGCGTTCTCGGACGACACCCCCAAAGCTGCCAGCCCTGCTGCCGCACCCGCGGCGAAAAAAGACGAAGACCCGTTTGCTGCATTTACAGACGACGGAGACGATCCCTTCGCGGCATTCGGAGAGTTAGGCGCCTCATCCGCTGATGACACGCCAGCGGCAGCGGAAGCAGCCCCCGAAGAAAACGATCCATTCGCCGCATTCGCAGATGAGGGTGACGATCCGTTCGCGGCGTTCGAAAATGACGCCGCCGCGCCTGCGGAGGCCGAGAGCAAGCCCGCCGAACCGGCAGCCGAAGACCCTTTCGCTGCATTTGCGGACGAGAGCGACGATCCGTTCGCGGCATTTAAAGAAGACGACGCAGCACCGGCAGAACCAGTAAGCACGCCAGCCAAACCGGAAGCAGAAGATCCGTTCGCCGCATTTGCAGATGAGAGCGACGATCCGTTCGCGGCCTTTAAAGAAGACGATGCAGCACCGACAGAACCAGTAAGCACGCCAGTCAAACCGGCAGCAGAAGATCCGTTCGCTGCATTCGCGGACGAGAGCGACGATCCCTTCGCGGCATTTAAAGAAGACGACGCAGCACCGGCAGAACCAGTAAGCACGCCAGCCAAACCGGAAGCAGAAGATCCGTTCGCCGCATTTGCGGACGAGAGCGACGATCCCTTCGCGGCATTTAAAGAAGACGACGCTGCACCGGCTGCGCCAGAAGGCACACCAGGCGAACCGGAAGCTGAGCCCCCCTTCGCCGCTTTTGCGGACGAGAGCGGCGACCCATTTTCTGAACTGAAAGAAGAGGACGAGACGACTTCAGAGACAGAAGCTGAAGATCCTCTTGCTGCGTTGGCTGCGTTCGAAAGCGATCCAGAGGCATTGGCACAAATTTCCGAAGATTTGGACGATGCCAAAAAAGAGGCAGTGGACGTGTCTCTGCAAGAAGAGGCCGAGGCGGCTTCGGAAGCGCCAGCTATTGCGCCTGAGGATGAGCCTGAGTCGGTTGCTGCTGAGTTTGCGGACGACAGCGCAGAGCGCGTGGAAAACGCAGAGGCGCTCGCCGAGAGTGATCCCTTTGAATTGGAAGAAGCGGATGATCCCTTTGCTGCTCTGGCGGAGCTGGAGCAGAGAGGCATCGGCGCGGAGAACCAGAACGAAGACATGTTCGAACCGTTCGAGGTGGCGAAGCCATCCAGTGAAGAGGACAGCACCGCCCATCTGCAAAACATGGCCGCGAGTGGTTTTGCGGCACTGACAGAAGCGAATGACGATCTCGATACGCCGGAGACTGAGCAGGACGCAGACGACGCAGACGACGCAGACGATGATCCGTTTGCTGCTTTCGCAGACCTAGAGGGAGAAGAGACCGCCCCAACGACCAACGAGGAAGATTTGGATGAACTTGCGCCTGCGGATGAGGTAGCAGACAGTCCCGAAGATATCGATGAGTCCGTCGTCTCTGACACCGCCGAGACTTCAGATCCCAAGGGATTTGAAGAGCATCAGGAGGATGACGAGGGAGACGCGGATCCCTTTGCGGCTCTGGCTGGTCTAGACGATATGGAATTGGGGTCGGACAGCGACAATGACGAGATGTTCGAGCCATTTGAGATCGAGTCTACTGTGAATGACGCCGAAAGCAGTGCTCACCTGCAAGCTTTGGCGTCGAACGGGTTTGCCGCATTCGCAGATGATACACATCCAGAAGAGACTGAGGCGGTTGACCTGAACGAAGAGCCAGAAGCTGCGAAGAACTTTGCCGATACTGACCTCACGTCGGCTGAGGAAGAGTCACTGTCAGACGGTCTGCCAGAGGCGCAAGACGCTCTAGACGACGTGCTGGCTGAGACGCCTATTGCTGCGGACACGTGGGCCGAGGAAAAATCCGTCGCCAAAGACCCCATGCCCGGTGATACCGAGGTAAGCGACGTCAACGATCTGCTGGCCCAATTCAATGACGCTGGATCAGAGCCGGCTGAGGTATCAAACACAGACCCTGCTATCGCCGACGCTCCAGAGGAAAGCTCTGGCGTACTGTCTGATGAGGCTGAACCTTTTGCAGCATTCGTCGACGAGCCTGCGACACGCGATGAAGAGACTGTGACGGCTCAGATTGACGCCTCCGCGGCTGAAGAGGATCTCGAAAAGAGCGAGACGTCTTCCACCAACAACGCAGCCGATCATCCGACCTCTGAAGAAATCGAGCCGAGTGAGGACCTGGTTGGTGGGATCGAAGACTCGCAGGAAATCTGCGAGGATATCCCGACTGTTGTTGACGAAGATGCGTTCGAACTGGTCGCAGACGACGTGCCTCAGCCACTTGGAGAGGCAGAAAATCAGGACTTCCCAGCCGTCGCAGACTTGGTGGACCGGAACGTCAACGCGGCCAATGTTTCGCAGGAGGATGACGACGCCGTTTTCGCATCTTTACTTGGAGACGACGTTGGCGATTTCGATGATATCGAGAACGCTACGCCCGCCTCGGCCGACGCACAGGACGAGCAGGACGAGCAGGACGAGCAGAACCTCGAGGAAGACGTTGATCTACCACTTTCTCAAGAGCCCGCGCAATTCGCGCAGCCAGAAACAAACACCGAAACAACACAGGACGATACCGCTCCGCACGACTGCGCCTCCGATACTCTAGACACACTGTCGGAACTCGCTGACCAGCTCGGGGATACGAGGGGTCTTGAGCAGGAGAGCCACGACATCGTGGAAGCCGAAGGCGATGCTTCGATCGCTACGGAAGAGATAACCGTCGAGCCGCTCTCTTTGGGTGATGCTGGCCCCGCGGACGATGAGACCGAGAGCGAGACCGATTTACATACCGCGCTCGTCGCGGATGAGGTGGATGAAGCAGAGGAGCTAGAGCAAGCTCTGGAAGCACTGGCGCCACTTGCTGCAGAGAAGCCTGAGCCTGAGCCTGCGGGAGAGCGGGAGCCGGAGGCGGCGGCGGGGGGGGTGCC
>NZ_JAOARZ010000038.1:0-4020 GCF_025210255.1 Donghicola sp.
GGCCCATCAGGACCCTGGCTATCGCCGCGCGCTCTGGATCGTTGTGATCCTGAATGTTGGTTATGGCGTTCTTGAAATGATCGGCGGGTTCATTGCCGGGTCACAGGCCGTGAAGGCCGACGCGTTGGATTTCATCGGCGATGGCGCGATCACTTTCTTGGGGCTTCTTGCCATCGGATGGAGCCTTCTCTGGCGGGCACGCTCTGCCCTGATCCAGGGCATCTTTCTCGGCCTGCTTGGCCTTGGGGTCTTTAGCACGACCATCATAAGGGCATTCGAGCCGACAACCCCAGACGCCACATTGATGGGGATTCTGGGCCTGATTGCTCTTGTGATAAATGTCATCTCCGTGCTGCCGTTGTTGCGGTACCGCAAGGGCGATGCGAACATGCGCGCTGTCTGGCTTTTCTCGCGTAACGACGCCATCGGCAACGCCGCAGTCGTTATCGCCGCTGGGCTAGTGGTTTGGCTGGGCAGCGCTTGGCCCGATCTTATCGTCGCGTTCGGGATCGCCGGACTGTTCCTGCACTCGTCATGGGCGATCATCCGCGACGCGCGGGCCGATCTGAAGGCGGTGGCATGAACAGCCGCGTTCTCGGTGGGCTTTGCGCCATCGCCGCGTTTGGTGTTGATCAGGGCACCAAGGCTCTTGCCCTGAACTCCCCGGCGCTTGAGAACGGGGTCGAGGTTCTGCCCTTTCTCAACCTCGTGCGGGTTTTGAACGATGGGGTCAGCTTCGGTATGCTCGGCGGGGTCGTACCCTGGTGGGGTCTGGTCGCACTTGCTGCCGTGGTCGTGGCATGGCTGCTGATCTGGCTGTGGAAGGCTCCGGACAGGCTGACAGGTGCGGCGCTCGGTCTGATCATCGGAGGCGCGCTTGGCAATATCCTTGACCGTCTGCGCTATCAGGCCGTCCCTGACTTTCTCGACTTCCATTACGGGTCATACCACTGGCCGTCCTTCAACTTGGCTGACGTGGCGATCTTTTGTGGGGCAGCATTGCTGTTCTGGGACAGCTTTCGCACCTCGAAAGTCAGGCCGGAAAATCGGGAACAAGACAATCGCAAGGGAGATGTCACGGGGGGATAACAGCTAACAGGCAAAGAACTTTGGGAGGGAATTCGGCTTGAGATTTTTGGATTGGATTGACCGTGGCATTCGCGGCATCGGCGTCGTGACTGCGTGGCTGACAGTTGTTTCGATTGCTGCTTATGGCGCGCTTCAGATGCTGGATCGCAAGCTACAACTTGGCGTGTCGAGCTATTTGCCGGACCTGTCCACGTCACTGCTGTTCATCCTAATTTTCTTGACCTTTGGGTATACCTATCTGCGCGACGGTCACGTGCGCGTTGATGTTCTTCGCAGACATTGGTCCGCCCGCCGCATTGCTTGGATCGAACTGATTGGCGGCCTTTTTGTCCTTCTGCCGCTCGCCGCCATCCTGACCTACTACGGATGGGACGGTTTGATGCGCACCACGAAATACGCGGAAACCCAGTTGTGGGCACAACGCATCACCGGGGTCATCGGCCCCATCTTGCTGGCTCTTGCCGGGATGATCGTAGCCCTTCGCAACATCGCCTTTCTGACAGGGAGACGTGCGCAAGGTGCACCGGAACAAGCAAGCGGCCTGCACAATGGTGAATGAGGTCCTCACGGTTGCCATGCTTGTCGTGATGGCGATTGGGGTTTTCAGTGGCTTTCCGGTGGCGCTGGTGCTCGCGGGGACAGGCTTCTTGGGGTTTGTCGCTGCGGTTTGGGTGGGGATCACTGATTTTCAGCATCTGGGGCTGATCTACCTGCGGGCCCGTGGTGTGCTGACCAATGAATCAGTCCAATTCACCAGCGTTCCAATGTTGATTTTTCTTGGCCTGATCCTGAATGCCAGCGGGATTGCCGAAACCATGTTTCGCTTGCTGGGGCGTCTTCTGACAGGCGTTCCCGGTCGCTGCGCCATTGCGACTTTGCTGATCGGCCTCGTTCTTGCGCCCGCCGCCGGGGTGATCGGTGCTTCCGTCATAACTGTGGCGTTGGTGGCCTATGCCCCGATGATGGCGTCGGGCTACGCACCGCGAACCGCAGGAGGCGCTGTCGCAGCTTCTGGAGCATTGGGTGTCGTGTTCCCGCCAGCCGTGATGCTGTTCTTCATCTCGAACGTGTTCTATCTGCGCATCGGATTGATGTATGTGGCCCTCATCGTACCTGTGCTTCTGATGGTCATGGCCTTCGCGGTCTACTTTGCGGTCACGTTGAGAAAAACGGTCGAAATCCCGCTGGACACACCCAAGACCAATCTTGTGTCAGACCTCTTGTTTGTACTCGCGTCTGTCGCGGTCATCGCATCCATTCCGCTCAGCATCATTCTGGGCTTTGCGACACTAACAGAGGCGGCTGGAGTAGGGGTTTTTGGCGCGCTATTGGTCGCGCTGGCGCGAAAGCGCTTGTCTTTCTCATCGTTGAACTCTGTCACGGTGCAGACAAGCACGATGACGTCGATGGTCTTCTTCATCGTATTGGGCGCATCGGTATTCTCGCTCAGTTTCCACCTGGTCGGTGGACCGGACGTCATCTTCGAGTGGATATCCGCATTCGATCTCACCCGGTGGGAACTGTTGGCGATCCTCCTTGGCGTGATCATCATACTTGGGTTTGTTTTTGACTGGATCGAGGTGCTGCTGGTCTTTGTACCCGTACTGATGCCGATTATTTCAGATCTCGACTTCGCAGATCACGTCGGCTCTGCCTACTTTGCGCAGATCTGGATCGCTGGCCTGATTGCGTTGGCCTTGCAAACGTCCTTCCTGACGCCTCCCTTCGGCTATGCCCTGTTTTTTGCCAAGATGGCGGCACCGAAGGGTATCAACCTATCCGATATCTATCGCGGAGCGGTACCTCTTGTTGCCATTGAGATCGTATTGATCGTGGCGCTGATCTCGTTCCCTCAGCTTATCACTTGGCTCCCCGAAATGGCCCTTGGGGATGCGGATGCGCCGCAGCTGATCCAGCGGTGACAGATGTTATGGGCGCGGACGCCGTGCTTTCCTTCGGAGCGGCACTGCTGTTTCGGCACCGTGCCCGCCCCGCGAACGGCGAGGCAAAAAAGGCCAGAAAAAAAGAATAGAAACAATAGGATAGCCGATGTCTAGCATACCATCTGCAACAGGCTTTGACAGCACACTCGCCCTGCTGCGCAACCCGTATGGGTTCATTCGGCAAACTTGCCGCCATCTCGACGCAGACCTCTTCGAAACGCGCATTCTTCTTCACAAGACAATCTGCATGACTGGCGCTGCCGCGGCAGAAGCCTTCTATCGGGAAGAGCAGCTGATCCGCGAAGGCTCGATGCCAAGCCGCATACAAAAGACCCTATTGGGTGAAGGCGGCGTTCAGGGATTGGACGGCGCTACCCACCAGCACCGCAAGAAGATGTTCATGTCGATGATGGGGACCGAGCATATAGCCGCGCTTCAGGGCATGTCACTTCACATGCTGGACAACTTTGCGCCGGACTGGGAGGCGAGGAACGAAGTCGTTTTTTACGACGAAGTGCGCGAAATGCTCACGAGAGCCGTTTGCGCCTGGTGTGGGGTTCCGATTCCCGAGGCGGAGGTGGCGACCCGAACGGCGCAGCTTACATCGCTTTTTCAGGACGCCGGTGCCATCGGCCCGAAACATTGGGCCGCGCGACTGGCGCGCCACCGCCTGGAAAAATGGGCAGCACGGATGATCCAACAGGTCCACGATGGCGAGCTTCAGCCGACGCAGGAAAGCGCCCTTCATTTCATCGCGACATGGCGCGATCTCGACGGGGAGTTGTTGAACCCCAGGGTGGCCGCCGTAGAGTTGCTGAACGTCTTGCGTCCGACCGTGGCGGTGTCTGTATTCATCGTGCAGACGGCGCACGCCCTGTACAGGTACCCAGAATGGCAGGAGAAACTGCGGAACGACGAAGGACTGCTCGAACCCTTCGTTCAGGAGGTCCGCCGCCTCTATCCATTCTTTCCTGCGGTCGCGGCACGA